>DAOUAY010000045.1:0-13983 GCA_034432995.1 Anaerolineae bacterium
CATAAATCCATTATACACGTACTTATTTGCGTTGTCAAAACAGGGAAATAAATTCCCTGTTTTTAATATAAAAACAGGGAGTTTGACAAAGAAATTCTTTCGTGTTTTTGTGGGTGGGCGCAGCCGCCAACAAAAAACACGCCTCGATCTCAGTTTTCGGTTTTACACAACGCCACTCGCCCCCTCGAACTGGCTGTTGTACAGCTCCGCGTAGAAGCCGCCGCGCGCCAGTAGCTCCGCGTGCGTGCCCTGCTCGACGATGTCGCCCTCGTTCATCACCAGAATCAGGTCGGCGTTGCGGATGGTGGAGAGGCGGTGCGCGATGATGAAGCTGGTGCGTCCGGCCATCAGCTTGTCCATCGCCTGCTGGATGAGCACCTCCGTGCGCGTGTCCACGGAACTGGTGGCCTCGTCCAGGATGAGGATTTTCGGATCGGCCAGCACTGCGCGGGCAATCGTCAACAACTGCTTCTGCCCTTGCGAGACGTTGCTCGCTTCCTCGTTCAGTTCCATCGCGTAGCCGTCTGGCAGCGTGTGGATGAAGTGATCGACATGGGCCGTCTGCGCCGCCGCGACGACTTCGTCATCGGTCGCGTCCGGGCGCCCATAGCGGATGTTTTCCATGATCGTGCCGTTGTAGAGCCAGGTGTCCTGCAACACCATCGCGAACATCTTGCGCAGATCGTGGCGCGTGAAGTCGCGGATGTCATGGCCTTCCACCAGGATCGCGCCGTCGTTGACGTCGTAGAAGCGCATCAGCAGCTTGACCATCGTGGTCTTGCCCGCACCCGTCGGCCCGACGATGGCGATTTTCTGGCCTGGCAGCGCCTCCGCGCAGAAGTCGTTGATGACGACTTTGTCCGGCATGTACCCGAAGTGGACGTCCTTGAACTCGACGTGGCCTTCCACTCGCTCTAGCTTGACCGGCTCGGCAGCTTCCGCCACTTCCTCGGATTCGGCCAGGAACTCGAAGACGCGCTCCGCCGCCGCCGCTGTCTGTTGCAGCACGTTGGAGATGTTGGCAAGTTGCGTGATCGGCTGCGTGAACGAGCGCACGTACTGGATGAACGCCTGGATATCGCCAACGGTGATGGCGTTGCGCGCCGCCAGCCACCCGCCGAGGATCGCGACGGCGACGTAGCCCAGGTTGCCGACGAACATCATCAACGGCATCATCAATCCCGACAGGAATTGCGATTTCCAGGCCGCTTCGTGGAGCGGGATATTGGATTCGTCGAACCTGGCGATGCTCTTGGCTTCGCCGTTGAACGCCTTCATCACGACGTGCCCGCCGTACATCTCCTCGATGTGCCCGTTGACGTGGCCCAGGTAGTCCTGCTGCTGTTTGAAGTACACTTGCGAGCGACCGATGACCAGTCCCACAATTGCCAGGGACAGTGGGATCATCAGCAGCGCTACCAGCGTCATCAACCAACTGATGGAGAGCATCATGATGAGCACCCCGACGACGGTGAAGGTCGAGGTGATGATCTGCGTGAGGCTTTGGCTGAGCGTCTGGTTGACCGTGTCCACGTCGTTGGTGATGCGCGAGAGCACTTCGCCGTGCGTGGTCGTGTCGAAGTACTTGAGCGGCATCCGGTTGATTTTGGCGGCGATATCGCGGCGGAAGCGATAGGCGATATCGGTAGAGACGTTCGCCATCACCCAGCCCTGGATGTAGCTGAACACCGCAGAGGCCAGATACAACGCCAGCACGTTCAGCACGATGCGCCCGATGGCGTCGAAATCGATCTCGCCGCTGCCGGATAGTTGCGCCATCACGCCTTCGAAGAGCTTGGTGGTGGCGTTGCCGAGGATTTTGGGACCGGCAATGTTGGCCGCCGTCGAAAGCGCCGCCACAATCGCCACCGCGATGAGGGCAAGCTTGTACCGCCCCAGATAGCCGATGAGTTTGCGCATCGTCCCCTTGAAGTCGCGGGGTTTCTCGCCCTTCATCATCCCGATTGGCCCATAGCCGCTGCCGGGACGTGGCCCGCGTCCGGGACCGCCCATCGGGCCGTGATTCGTTGCTTCGCGTTGAGGCTGTCTTTGCTGGGCCATCATGCCAATTCCTCCATACTCAATTGCGAGAGTGCGATTTCTCTGTACGTTTCGCAGGTTTCCATCAGTTCCCGGTGCGTGCCTTTGCCGACCATCTGTCCTTCTTCGAGCACGATGATCTGCTCGGCGTTCTTGACGGTGGCGACGCGCTGCGTGACGAGCAGGAGCGTGCTGTCGCCAGTCTGCGTCTTCAGCGCGCGGCGCAGCGCGGCATCGGTCTTGAAGTCCAGCGAGGAGAAGCTGTCATCGAAGATGTAGATCGGCGGTTTCTTGACGAGGGCGCGAGCAATCGCCAATCGCTGTTTCTGCCCACCGGAGACGTTCCCGCCGCCCTGGGCGATTTCGGCGTCCATGCCCTCCGGCTTGGCGTCGATGAACTCAGTGGCTTGCGCGATGTCCGCCGCCCAGCGCAACGTTTCCGCGTCGGCATCCTCGTCGGCGTAACGCAGGTTGCTCTCGATGGTGCCGGAGAACAGCGTCCCCCGCTGCGGGATGTAGCCGATCTGGTCGCGCAGGTCGTGTTGTGACACTTCGCGGATGTCCACGCCATCCACCAAAATCGCGCCCTCGGTCACGTCGTAGAAGCGCGGGATGAGGTTGACGACAGTGGATTTGCCCGACCCGGTCGAGCCGATGATGGCCGTCGTCTGCCCTGGCTGCGCGGTGAAATCGATGCCGCACAGCACGTTTGCGTCCGCGCCGGGATAGCGGAAGCCCACATCGCGGAACTCCACCACACCCCGCACCGGCTGCGCCAACGGCTGCGGCGTTTCGGGGTCGTGGATGGTTGGCTCGGTCTCCAGCACATCGGCGATGCGGTCGCCGGAAACTGCGGCGCGCGGCAGCATGATGAACATCATCGACAACATCAGGAACGACATCACGATTTGCATAGCGTATTGCATGAACGCCATCATATCGCCCACCTGCATCGTCGCCTCGGCCACCTGGTGCGCGCCCACCCAGATGATGGCTAACATGAGGCTGCTCATGATGAACATCATCAGCGGCATCATCACCACCATCACCCGGTTGATGAACAGGCTCACGGCGGTCAAATCGTGGTTGGCCTTGTCGAAGCGGTCTTCTTCGAACGACTGCATATTGAAGGCGCGGATGACCATCATGCCGGACAGATGTTCGCGCGCAACCAGGTTGAGGCGATCCACCAGCTTCTGGATGCTCTTGAATTTCGGCAAGGCGATGGAGAACACGATGGCGATCAAGCTGAGCAAGATGGCGACGGCCACGGCGATCAACCACCACATCCCCGATCCCTTGCCCATCGCGCGGATGACGCCGCCGACCCCCATGATGGGCGCGTAGATGACCATGCGCACCATCATCATCGTCACCATTTGCACCTGCGTCACATCGTTGGTGGTGCGGGTGATGAGCGAAGCGGTGGAGAATTTGTCGAACTCGATGCCGGAGAAGTTTTCGACCTTCTCGAAGACGGCCTTGCGCAGGTCGCGGGCCAGCCCGGCAGATGTGCGTGCTGCCACGAAACCTACAGCGATGGTACAAGCGACCGAGAGCAGCGTCAGCAGCAGCATCTGCCCGCCGATGCGGAGGATGTAATTGGTTTGCAGCTTGCCGGTATCCATACTGAGCGCTTCGTATTCTAGCTTGACCGCGCGGATGGCTGCCTGCGTGACCATGCTGTCGCCCAGGGCAGCGAACTGTTCCTGCATCATGGTTTTCATCTGGGTGAGCTGTGCCGTCGGGAGCCGGCTGAGCAGCATAAACAGGTCTGTTCCTGCCGGAAGCCTGGAAATATCGAAGCCGCCGAACCCACCGGCAGCGCCCATCTGCGCCGCTTTCGCCGGGTCGGCCATGATTTGTTCGATGATCGAAACTACCATCCATGCCTGGCTCACTGCCGGGGTCAGTTGTGCGGCGGTCGCCTTGTCGATGTCGCCCGCGACGTAGATTGGCGCTTCGGCCAGGGTGGGGTACTTGGCGACCAGATCCGTATAGTCGGGCGAGTTCTGCGTCACCACCGTGTACTGCGCCAGCAGCGACGTCTTGTCGGCGTCGCTCAGAAACAGCGTCAGATGATCCATCGTTTTCTGGCGCACGGCCACAGGCAGCACATCCTCAACGCCGCCCTGTTGGATGCCAATGTTGACGATCTTGGAAAGATAATCCGGCAGCGCCAGATCGGCGTTGGCCTGCACGAAGAGCAGCACCACGGCGAGCAGGATCATCCACAGATAAGGTTTCAAATATCGCGTCAGTCTTAACATAGAAAAAAGATGCTCCTTTTTAGAATCAGCGAATCGAGAATCAGCGAATCAAGAATCAGCGAATGGAGAATCAGCGAAAAGGCGAGTTCCCCCGCTCCCCTTTCCCGTCTACCGTCTACTGTCTCCCGTCTACCGTCTCCCGTCTACTTGCCGCATTTTCTCCAGCAGAAGGCGCAGGGTGGCCTGAACTTGTTCTTGCTCGGCGGGAGTGAAACTGGCGGCCAATTCACCGAGCCAGGCATGTTGGCGGCGGAAGTTTTCATGGATAATCCGGGCGGCCTTGTCGGTCAGCGCGATTTGTTTGACGCGGCGGTCGTTGGGGTCTTCGGTGCGCTCGACCAACGCCTGTTGCACCAACCGCTCCAACATCTGACTGGCTGCCGCACTGGTGATGCCCAATTCATCGCCAATATCGGAGACGTTGCACATCCCCTGCCGGTGAATGTTCATCAGCGCGCCCATCTGGGACATGGAAAGGTTGTTCTCCTTGATGAAGAGCAGCATGTGTTCCATCGAGCGGCGCATGAACAAGGCTACCCACGCTTGAAGTGTTTCTTTCAGTTCATCGGTTGTACACGGCATAATTGCATCCTGATATTTAACCTGGCTTAAATATAAAGTTCGCTAATTATATAATGTTGCTTAAGAATGTCAAGTAGAAAATCCGGCTGAACTATTGACAAGAAAAACAACAGGTGTATACTAATAATTAGAATTCTAATTATGAGGAACCATGAGCGAAGAAAATATTGCCCAGAACCACCCTTTGGTGATAGCCAGAATGGCGACGGCCTTTCTGACGTGGCGGCGCTATCTGCAAGGTTTCCTGGCGCCGCATCAGATTACGCTGAAACAGGCCTATGTCCTCCGCCAGTTGATCAGGCAGGAGTATCTTTATCCGTCCGATATTGCCACTATGTTGTACTGTGACCGCCCGACGGCAACGGTGATTATTCGCAATATGGAGAAAGCTGGCTGGATCCAGCGCGAGAAAGATGAGCAAAACCGGAAATTCGTGCGCATCAGCATCACCGCAGCCGGGCGGCAGAAGCTCAATGAACTGCAAGCCTCTCCGTGGGCCAATCCGCCTTTCGACCCTTTGGAATGTTTCAGTGAAGAGGAAGTCCGAGAGTTAGAACAGTTGTTGGACAAACTCAACCAGCATCTCAAGCAAATTCGATGATTCAAGGAGGAACGATGAACGAGACACTCAAGACATTGCACAGCCTGCGCACCATTCACGGAGATTTCTCCGATCGGGAGGTCGCCGGCGAAGATTTGCAGACCATCCTGAACGCCAGTGTGCGCGCGGCCAACGCTTCGGCGCGGCAGGCCTACAGCATCATTGTGGTAGAGGATCGAGACGTGATGCGGCAGCTTTGCGGTTACGCAGGTAGCAAATTGCTGCTTTTCTGCGTGGATTCCAACCGCCTCATCGCTATGGCCGGGCATCTGGGGCATACCTATCCAGAAGATAACGTCGTTTCGTTTGTCACCGGCAGCACCGACACGATCCTGGCGGCGCAGACGGCGGCGATCGCAGCCAAATCCCTGGGAATTGATTCGCTGTTTACGAACGGCGTCCATCGCGGTGACATAAACCGGATCTACAAGCTGCTGGATTTGCCTGAAAAGCACTGCTTCCCCCTCATTGCTCTCATTTTAGGGTATCCGTCGCACGAGCCGGTGTATCAGAAAGGGCGTTGGACAGGGGCGGGGGTGATCCATTACGGAAAATATCACCCGATTACTGCAGACGAATTGGATACACTGGTCCAGCATTACGACGATCCCGAAGTGCATATGGGACTTTCGGATACCTGGCAGGATAAGTTCGCGCATTACCTGGATTGGTTCTTCGAGGCGTGGATTGGCCGTGGCGGGCCGCGGACGGGCAAAAGTCAGATGTTCGAACTGTTGGCGCGGGCAGGCTTCGCGGAGTGAGACGTATAGACAATAAAACCCCAAGGATCGGCAAAAGACCCTTGGGGTTTTGTTGTGTCAACTATTGCCGACGCCGTCGTTCGCCTTCATACTCACCCCTCCCTCTTCAATCTCCAAATTCCCAATCCCTCAATCTCCAATCCTCATCATTCGTACCGCAACGCCTCAATGGGATTCAGGCTCGCGGCCTGGTTGGCGGGGTAGATGCCGAAGAATAGCCCGATGGCGAGTGAAAACCCCACAGCCAGCGCAACGGATTCAGCCGTCACTACCGACGTGAGCAGGCCGGTCAGGTTGACCACCTGCCCAATGCCAATCCCGACCAGGATGCCGATGCTGCCGCCGATCAGGCTCAAGATGATCGCTTCCATCAAGAATTGGAACAGCACGTCGCCCTTGCGCGCGCCGACGGCTTTGCGCAGGCCGATTTCGCGCGTGCGCTCTGTGACCGAGACGAGCATGATGTTCATAATGCCGATGCCGCCCACCAGCAGCGAAATCCCGGCGACCGCGCCCAGGAAGACCGTCAGCGTGCCGGTGATGCTGGTCGCCATTTCCAACATGCTGGCTTGATTGATGATGCGAAAGTCGGCGTCGTCGAGTGGGCCGATGCCGTGCTGCTCGTTGAGGACGGCTTCTATCTGGCTGTATGCCGCATCCACCTGGCTTTCCGAGGCCGCCATCACATCGATGCGACTCACGGTGAGTTTACCCAGGGCGTTGCGGGCGTTGCTGAGTTTGGTCTGCGCGGTGGAGATGGGCACGTAGACCGAGTTATCGGCGTCGGCTAACATCGAACCGCCTTGCTCTTCCAGGACGCCGATCACGGTGAACGAGGTTTTTTGCGTTCCGGCGACGTTGGCGATTTTGATCTTTTGCCCCACGGGGTTGAAATCACCAAAAAGCTCGTGGGCGACCTGCGCGCCCAACACGATCACGGTCGCGCGTTTGTCGATGTCGCGTGCAGAGACAAAATCGCCCTCCGCCAACGTCAGGCTATTGAGCGCCAGGTAATCGGGCGTCGTTCCCACGCTTGACACGCTGAAGTTATTGTCGCCGTAGATGATCTGCCCGTTGACGCTGTATTGCGGCACAATCAGCGCCGCGTCGGGCACGCCGGATGGCGCAACCAGCGCCTCGACGTCGTTCATCGTCAGACTGCCGGAACTGCTCCCCCCGCCCCCCACGCGCCCTGTGCTCATCGGCATAACGACCAGCAAGTTGGTGCCGGCGCTGTTGATTTGATCGGTAATCTGCATCTGCGCGCCTTCGCCGACGGACATCAGCGCGATGACAGCCCCGACGCCGATGATCACACCGAGCATCGTGAGCGCTGAGCGCAGTTTGTTCGACAGCAGCCCGTCGAGGGCCACGCGGATGTTTTCCAGTAAGTCTGCTATTTGTGTGAACATAAGTGCTCCTTGAAGTCGGATAGTCTTGTAGTCCTGTAGTCGATAGTCGCTAGTCCTGTAGTCGATAGTCGCTGGTCTGCAGAAGCTCGTTGACTGCCCAACTATTTGGCTACTTGACCACTTGACTACTTGACTGTGCGACTACTCGACTATTTGACCATCGAAAAGCCTGATCACCCGCTGCGCTTCTTTACCAATAGCCTCGTCGTGTGTGACGATCACCAGCGTAATGCCGCGTTCTTCGTGCAGGCGATGGAAAATGTCCAAAACCTCGCGTCCTGATTTGGAGTCCAGGTTGCCGGTCGGCTCGTCGGCCATGAGAATAGGTGGGTTGTTGATCAACGCGCGGGCGATGGCGACGCGCTGCTGCTGTCCGCCGGAAAGTTCGGAGGGTTTATGGTTCACCCGGTCGCCCAGCCCGACCATTTCCAGCGCCTCTTTCGCCCGCCGTTTGCGCTCGGCGGGTGACACCCGTTGGCCGTTGCGGCTGTATTGCATCGGCAGCATCACCTGTTTGAGCGCGCTGGTGCGCGCCAGCAGGTTGAACGTCTGAAAGACAAAGCCGATTTTCCGGCTGCGGATGGCGGCCAGTTGATTCTCCTGCATGGCGCTCACATCCGTTCCATCCAGGTGGTATGCGCCCGATGTAGGGGTGTCCAGGCAACTGATCACGTGCATCAGCGTGGATTTGCCGGAGCCGGACGGTCCCATAATGGCGACCCATTCGCCTTGTTCGATGGCGAGCGAGACGCCGCGCAGGGCGTGGACCTGCACTTCGCCCATTTGATAGACTTTGGTCAAGTTCTCGATGGCGATCAGGCTCATTTCAGGGCCTCCCGCCGCCGAAGAAACCAAACCCTGGGAAACCCCCACTACCGGCATTGGCGTTAGTCGTGGCCCCGGTTGTGGGGATGCTGACCGCGTCTCCTTCTTCCAGGCCATTGCGTATCTCGGCGTAAGTGTCGCTCACGATGCCTAATTCAACCGGCGTCACGATGAAGCCGGTGGGTTCTGTTTCGCCCGAGCGCAGCTTGCGTTGCACGAAGTTTTGCCCATTGGCGCTGCGGATCGCTTTCAGTGGCGCGATGAGCACATTTTCTGCGTTGCCGGTGACGATTTCCACGTCGGCTGTCATTCCAGCGCGAATGGGGGTGGCGGTTGGGTCGAGCGTGATGGTGACGGGATAGAGCACGACGCCGGCCTGGGGGTTGGCCTTTGGCGCGATGGCGGTGACTGCGCCGGTCAACTCTACGTCATCGAAAGCGTCCAGTGTGACCAGCGCCGCCTGGCCCAGGGAGATGTGCGCGACGTCGCTTTCGTCCAGGCCGATATCCACCACCAAGGTTGCCAGATCGCTCAACACCACGGCGGCCTGGTTCCCCGTCGTCCATTCGCCGGCCTGGACATTCAGCGCCGTGACGACGCCGTCCATTGGAGCGACCAACACAGTCTCTTCGAGGTTGCGCTGCGCGGTCGCCAACTTGAACCGCGCCTGTTCCAACGAAAGCTGCGACTGTTCGAGTTGGATCGGCTGTTTATCCAGCGAAATTTGCGCGTTGAGTATCTTGATTTCGGCGTTCTGGGTCGCAGTTTTGTCGATGCCGATGACAGCGAGGTTGTAGTTTGCGCGCGCCACGGCCAGGCTGTCTTTCGCCTTTTCGAGATTGCGGGTTGCGCTGTCGCGTTCGTTTTCGATCTTCGTTTTGTAGGGCTGGATGTAAGTTTCCCATTCCCGCGCTTCGTCCCATGCGGTGTCGTAAGCCGTTTGCGCATCTTGCAACGCCTCCTGCGCCTGCTTGAGGTTGATCCGGGCGGACGTCAACTGGTCGCCGGTGTGCGCTTCGTTGGCGAGGGTGCGCTCGTAATCGGCTTGCGCCGCCGCGAGGTTGGCCTGCGCGAGGCCGGCTTCGGCTTCGACCTGGGCCAGCGCCAGGTTGATCTCCGCCTGCCGCACCTGTAACTCGGCGTCGGCGACGGCTTGCTGCGCGTCGGTGTCATCCAGCCGCGCCAGAATGTCCCCGGCCTCGACTGTATCCCCGACTTCGACCAGCACCTCCGTCACTTTCCCGCCGCTGGCGAAAGCAACGGCCAATTCCTGGTCCGGCGCGAGATTGCCGCTGCTTTCGACGGTCACGCGCAACGTGCCGCGTTCCACGATGACGGTCTCCTGTTCCACTTCTGCTGCGATGGCGACGTTCTGCTGCGCCGTCAGACGTCCGTAGAGGCTGTAGCCCCCATACCCTGCTCCCGCGAGCACGAGAATCAACACGATGATCCACCACTTCTTCTTCATTGCTCTGCTCCTTGTTCTCTTTTCTGGCTTGTCTCTTTCACTATACTCGAAGCGCTGCGCCGGCTCTAGTGCCCACGATGACAAACGCCGGTGATCCCTTTCACCTTTGGGCGTGACGCGCGTCATAGTGATTCGTGACCCCGGTGGGGTGTTATGCGCCGCAATCTGTGCTATGATGGAAGCATGGAACGTAAAGCGCACATCGAACCTGGTCTGCTGCCGGTTTTTCGGCTGCTCACGGCCATCCGTTTGGGATTGACGGCGCTGGCGAGCCTGGAAGGTTTTGGGGGCGGGCCTTTCGGCGACCGGCAGTTTGGTCGCGCCACAGCGGTTTACGGCATCGTTGATGTGGCCTTGCTCCTGGGCTATCTCTCCTGGCCGAGGCTGCAAAAGTGGCTGGGGCGGGCTTATCTGCCGCTGGGCATCCTCCTGGCATCCGCGGGGCCGATTCTCATCCAACATTTTGCGCGCCAGTCAGCAGACCCCGTTGGGATACGCGATGTCCTGCGCGCCTGGCAACTGTTGCCGGCGTTGTTGATTCCGCTTTTCATCGTGGCGTGGCAGTATGATTTCCGCCGCGTCCTGCTGTTCAGTATTGGGACGACCGTAGTGGACGCGCTCCTAACCAGGTGGCTCATTCCTGTGAATAACATCCAAAGTGCCGCGCTGGCCGATACCCCGTATGCTTTGATGTTTATGGGGGTGATGGGCGTTTTGGTCAACCGGATGGCTATTTTTATCGCCGTGGGCTTCATGGTGACGCGGCTGATGCGCACGCAGCGCGAACAGCGGGCGGCGCTGCTTCAGGCCAACGTCAAACTCACCAATTATGCGACGGCGCTGGAACAACTGACGACCAGCCGCGAGCGCAACCGCCTGGCGCGCGAGTTGCACGACACGTTGGCGCACACCTTGAGCGCATTGGCGGTTCAACTGGGAGCTGTGGATGCCCTGTGGGATACGGATGAAGCGGAAGCGCGGCATTTGCTCGGACAATCCCTCGGTGTGACGCGCACCGGCCTCACCGAAACCCGCCGCGCCCTGCACGACCTGCGGGCGACGCCGTTGGAGGATATGGGAATCGCATTGGCGCTGCGAGCGTTAGGCGAATCGGCGGCGGCTCGTAACGGTATGGCAGTCGCGGTTGAGGTTCCGGAACGCCTGGAAACTCTCTCTCCGGCGGAAGAGCAGTGCCTTTACCGCGTCGCGCAAGAAGCGCTGGAAAACGTCAGCCGCCACGCCGCCGCGCGGCATGTGACCGTGCGCCTGGACAGCACTGCCGAGGCTATCACGCTTACCATTTCCGATGACGGGCAAGGCTTCGATCTCGCCGCGACCGATCTGGAGCAGCGCCTCGGCCTGCGCGGTATGCGCGAGCGCGCCGACATGGTGGGCGGAACGCTCGCCGTCGAAAGCCATGTGGGGAAGGGGACTACAGTGACGTTGACGATTAGCTCTCAGCTTTCAGCCGTCAGCCCTCAGCCAGAGAAGAGACAAGCTGATAGCTGAAAGCTGACCGCTGACAGCTATTTGGAGGTTTTATGATCCGTGTGCTCATCTGCGACGACCAGGACGTTGTCACCGAGGGGTTGCGCGTCATCCTGGGTACGTCGCCCGATATCGAGGTGGTGGGCATCGCGCACGACGGCGCGGAAGCCGTCGCTCTCGTGCCGACGGCGCGGCCCGACGTGGCGCTGATGGACCTGAAAATGCCGGGCGTCAACGGCATCCAGGCCACGCGCCAGATCAAAGACCATTATCCCCACGTGCGCGTGCTCGTCCTCACCACCTACGACGCCGACGAATGGGTCTTCGACGCGATCCGCAGCGGCGCGGACGGCTATCTGCTCAAGGACACGCCGCGCCAGGACCTCGTCGCCGCGATCAAGGGGACTTCTGCCGGCCACACCCACGTCGATCCGGGGGTGGCGGGTAAGCTCTTCGACCACATTGCGCAGACCAGCCCGGCAGCGCCGAATACCGCCGTCGTCAACGCGCTCACCGAGCGCGAGTTGGACGTGCTGCGCCTGCTCGCTCGCGGCCTGAGCAACGCCGACATCGCCAAAAGGCTCTTTCTCTCCGAAGGGACCGTGCGCAACTACGTCAGCGCCGTGCTCGCCAAGCTCGACGTCACCGACCGCACGCAGGCGGCGGTGTTGGCGCTGCGTTACGGGTTGGTGGATTTGAACGAGGTGTGAGACTGGATGCTTGAAACTGGATGCTTGATTAAGCTGATCGCTGATTGCTATAAACTCTGCAAGAATGATTCCGGATTGTATACTTTTACTACCGAGTTTTCGAAGTCCTTTTCATTGCGGGTCACGATGATATGAATCGCGTTTTGTTGTGCTGCACTTTCTTGAATGGCGTCTTCGAAGTCTGTTATCTGCGAGTGTAATGCTTCTATGATTGTAGTTTTGTCTACACCGGCAATCTCCACAAATTGCAGGAGGTCTATTATGAAGTTGCGCGCGGTAGCACGATCTCTTGCTTTGTGGGTGATATAGTACAGATCTGTGATGGTGGTGGCGGTTACATATAACGTCAGATTGGCTTGCGCCGCAGCCTCTAACAGACGAACCGCTGATTCCCAAAACGGCTGGCGTTCCAGTACAATATCCAAGATGATATTGGTGTCGAGCAGGATATTCATCCGTATTTTTCCTGCAAGTATTGGGCGCGCAACTGATCGGGATCATACCCCTTCAGAAACCCGCGCCACCGGTTGAGAAAGGCAGTGACAGAGAGCGAAGGTTTCGTCTCTTGCACGTCAGTGGGATTGATGACAACGAACACTTCGACCCGCTGCTGTGCCCATTTGGATATTTCAGGGATCTCGATGACACCATTTTTCTGGATTATGGTTTCGAATTTATAGGCTTCCATAATAAAACGCTCCTCACAGAACTAGCACCAATAAAGCCAAAGTTAGGCTTGATTTTGCTTGGGGCGACCTCACTACGGTTACTTCCATTGTATCACATTTTACGGTTGTAGCCGTCGGGTATGGTGCAGGACAGAACAGTCAGTGCCTTACCGCAGTCTTCTTGCTCAAGGTAGAGGAGGACGCCATACCCGGCATTGATGTCGGCAATGCCATAAGCCTCACCCACTCGAATCCCTGCCTGCACTAATTTTCCGTAGATTCCGGCCAAAGCCCCCGATTTTTCATCACCCTTGATCAACAACGCAGCGTAAGGGCCATCCAATGTCAATCCTGCTTTCCTGGCTCCGTCGGTCATCGTTGCGCTGTCTTTCGCAAAGAGCGTGAAGCGGATCTGATTCGGTTCCACAGGAATTGCTCTGAAGGCGTGGAAATCAACGCCGGCCCCGGCAATTGTCGAGAGCAATTTTGTGGCGCCGGTCATTTGATCCTCAACCGTGATGTTGTAGTATGCGACTTGCACAATCTCGAGAGCCATCGGTCCTCCTTGTCTGTTTGAACTTGAATCTTCTACATAATTCGATTCTGTAAAATTGCAAACACGTATATCCCAACTCGCCGTCACTTCTTTGGAAATAGCCTTTCCTTGACGCTTAAGGCGGATCACAATCCGCCCGTTTGAAAAAAGCACAGATACGTGTTAGCATGATGGATGAAAATCTAAACATTTTCCGTGTATTCTGTGTATTCCGTGGTTATTTTCCGAGGAGAATGAGACATGCTGAAAACGATTGTCGAACCCCAACGTGAACTTCCCATTATTGCCGCAGCCGACGTGGTCGTGGTGGGCGGCGGGCCGGGCGGACTCCCGGCGGCGATTGCGGCGGCGCGGCGCGGGATGCGCGTGCTGCTCATCGAGCGGTACGGCTTCCTCGGCGGGCTGGCGACGGTCGGGTTGGTCGCGCCGATCCTGGGCCACACCGCATCGAACGGCCACACGCCGATCGTCGAGGGGCTGCTCAAGGAGATGACGGAGCGGATGCACGCGCTCGGCGGCGCGCCCACGTGGGAAGAAGCCTGCCAGGAGTGGGGCGTGCGCTTCGACGCCGAGGCGTTCAAGGTGGTCGCCGACCGGATGGC
>DAOUAY010000046.1:0-1920 GCA_034432995.1 Anaerolineae bacterium
GCTTTTATCCAACTCAGTGCGCCCTTCTTGTCATTATCGTAGACTCTACGTCTGAATTGAGGTTCAGGACCAAAGTTGAATAACAAGCCTACTTCTATCGTTGTCGCTTTGAGATAATGAATCAACTGCGCTTCGTGTTCCTTGAGCAACGTCTTTACTGCCTTCAATTCGACAATGACCACATCATTCACAACTATATCGGCAAAATATTCGCCGACTCGTTGTCCAGCATAATAAACGTCGATGGGTTTTTGAGTTTCGACGCGACAGCCACTTTTGTGCAGTTCTAATGCCAGAGCGTTTTCGTACACTTTTTCCGCAAAACCTGGTCCTAACGAGTTATACACGGTGTAGTACGCGCCAATGATCTTGTCCGTAACGTCTGCATGTTTCCCCTCGAATTCCATTACACACTCCTTTTCTATATGGTACACGGATGAACACAGATTCCACGGATGTTTTTCAAAAAAAATCCCAAAAATCCGTGTAATCCGTGTACTATTTCTGTAAAAAGCCATTATCTGCAATGACCTGGCGGTACCAGAGGGCGCTGTCTTTGAGGATGCGCTGCTGCGTTTGATAATCGACCCACACGATGCCGAAGCGTTGCGTGTAGCCCGCCGCCCACTCGAAGTTGTCCAGCAGCGACCAGACGAAGTATCCCGCCAGCGGCACGCCATCCTGAATCGCGCGATGCGCCGCCGTGAAGTAGCGCCGCAGGTAGTCCAGGCGGCGCGCGTCGTGAACCTGGCCGTCCGGGCCGGGCGCGTCGCTGTAGCTGGCGCCGTTCTCCGAGATGTAGAACTTGCGCGGGGCGTACTCGCGCCAGATGCGCGTCAACACGTTGTACAACCCGTTGGGATAGACCTCCCACCCCATATCGGTCTTGTTGCCCGGAACGACTGTCACCGGCAGATTATCCGGCGCTTCCTGGTCGCGGACGACGTTGCGCGAGTAGTGGTTGATCCCCAGGAAATCCAGCGGGACGCCAATCGCTTCCAGGTCGCCGGCTTTTACGAAGTCATCCGCGCCCTCCGGCCAATACCCGGTGCGGCGATAATGCGCCTCCAAAGCTGCCGGATAGCCGCGCCCGAAGGCCAAATCCAGGAAGCGGCGATTGGACACGCAGTCCCGCCATTGGCTCAAGCGCGCGTCGGCGTTGCTGCCCGACGCGGGTTCCTGCGGCCAAATATCCAGCGCGAGACCCACTTCTGATCCAGGGGCGACGCTACGCAGCACCGACGCGGCCCAGCCGTGCGCCAACATCAGATGATGCGCAACCGCCGGTCCGCTCGCCGGATCGTTCACGCCGGGCGCGTGCCAGTCGTGCTCGTACCCGCAGATCACCACGACCTGCGGCTCGTTGAGCGTGAACCAGCGTTTCACCCGGTCGCCCAAGGCCCGCGCGGCAACATTGGTATACTCGGCAAACGCTTCGGCAGTGGCCCGGTTGCGCCATCCACCCGCATCTTGGAGCGCCTGCGGCAGATCCCAATGGAAGAGTGTAACGAAGGGCTGAATCCCGGCTTCCAACAGCGCGTCCACCAGACGGCTGTAGAAATCTACACCTTTCTGGTTCACCACGCCCCGCCCGTCAGGTAGCAAGCGCGGCCAACTGATCGAAAAGCGGTAAGCGTGCAAGCCCAGGTCGCGCATCAAGGCCACGTCCTCGCGCCAGCGGTGATAGTGATCGCACGCCACGTCGCCGGTATGCCCGTGCAGCACCTTTCCCGGTGTGTGCGCGTAGCGATCCCACACCGACTCGCCGCGCCCGTCCGCATCCCACGCCCCCTCGATCTGGTACGCCGCCGTCGCCGCGCCCCAAACGAAATCCTGCGGAAAAACGATTTGGATTTCAGTCATCATAGCCTCCTTATAACGGAAGGAGCATGGAGTATGGAGTATGGAGTATGGAGTATG
>DAOUAY010000047.1:0-10976 GCA_034432995.1 Anaerolineae bacterium
GGGGCGCACGCCCTGCTCGATGCGTACGGTGATCGCCTGCGCGATGCTTGGTTCCTCGATCTGGATATGGTGGGGGCTGCGGATGTCGTCTACGTGACGCAGCACACGGGTTTCTCGCTGCTCTCGGCGTACCGGCCTGACGTGGAATCACTGACGTGGGCTGAGTCCACCGCGCACCGGCATCCCGAAATCGGCGTGCGGGGCGGAACGATGGTCATCGGCGAAGAAGTCGGCGCGCTGCGCGTGCGCGGCTATCGCGGCGTGTGCCTGTCCAGCATCGGCCCCGATGGCTGGCTGGAAAACTGGCATCAAACCAGCGACAACGTAGATAACCTCGTCCCGGCGGGCCTGGAAAAAGCCGCTCGCTTCGCCTGGGCGATGCTGCAGGAACTGGACAGTGCGTAGTGGCGACTTCAGTTGCTTTTCCGCAGTGAACGACTGATGAACTTCAAGAAAATAATCGAGTAATGCGCATGGCGCGCATCTAGAGCAAGTTCAGCCGTCCCTACGGGACGGGGAAGGAAGGCACACCTTGCCCCCGGCGCTCAAGCGCCGGGCAAAGTTCAGATGTCCCTACGGGACGGGGAAGGAAGGCACACCTTGCCCCCGGCGCTCAAGCGCCGGGCAAAGTTCAGATGTCCCTACGGGACAGTCATATTCGTCCCGTAGGGACGCCCGATTGTCGGCAGGTGCTTTAGCTCCTGCTTAACGAGGGTTCCCCCCGCGCGTCCCGTAGGGACGCCTGAAGCAGTGGCGATTATCTGATTAATTCTCAATGTTCATAGGTCGTTACTACGCAACTACTACGCACTACGCAACGAACGCTCGCAAAAATGCCACCGCATTTTCACCAAGCGTTTCTATCCGGTAGCCGCCTTCCTGAACGACGACGGTGGGAAGTCCGAGCGCCGCGACCCGCCGCCCGATCTCGCGGAAGCCGTCTGGGGTGATACGGAATTTGCCGATGAGATCGCCTTCTGCCGCGTCCAGCCCCAATGAGACGAGTAAGTAGCGCGGCGCGAAATCTGCGATGACGTCGAGCGCCTCGTCCAGCACTGCGAGATAGGCCGCGTCGTCCACGCGCAAGGGTAGCGGCCAGTTGCGATTCAGCCCCAAGCCCGCCCCCGCGCCGCGCTCGTCGGCCCTTCCCCAGAAGAACGGATAGACGAAATCCGGGTCGGCGTGCAGCGAGCAGAACAGCGCCGCCGGGTCCGCGTAGAAGATCGCCTGTGTGCCGTTGCCGTGGTGGTAGTCGAGGTCGAGGATGGCGACGGGGCCGTCCGCTTGCAGGCTGCGCGCGGCGATGGCGACGTTGTTGAGATAGCAGAAGCCGCCATATTGATCGGGCATGGCGTGGTGGCCCGGCGGACGACACAGCGCATAAGCAGCCTGCTCGCCCTTGCGGACGTAATCCGCCGCGGTGAGGGCGCATTGCGCGGCCCAGTAGGCGGCATCCCACGTCAGCTCAAGGATAGGGTCTTCGTAATCGTAGGTGTAGTAATCGCGCTTGCCGGGGAAATCCGCCGGGCATGATGGCGCGCGCGCGAACGTCACGTCGTCGCGGCCGGCAATCACCGGGCGGGGTTCGCCGAAGTACGCGGCGCTTTGGGCGTAGGCGGTCCGCAGGTACGTCACGAAGTCCGCAGTGTGGACGGCCAAAATCGGCGCGAGGCCGTGGTCGGTGGGCGGCGCAAC
Organism: Anaerolineae bacterium; assembly: GCA_034432995.1. GTDB lineage: Bacteria > Chloroflexota > Anaerolineae > B4-G1 > SLSP01 > DSWT01. The sequence goes on from DAOUAY010000047.1 coordinate 1,696, forward strand.
CGGCCCAAGCTGCGCGGCCCGCACAGCGGTAAGGATTGCTTCCGCGCGGGCCGGCGTCTCCAGGTATTCGATGGGCCGCCCGCCGATGACGAGGTTGGCGGTGGCGTGCCCGTGATGGCGGTCGGTGTAGATGATGTGCATTTTTTGTGTCAGCAGATTTAGTAGATTAAACAGATTTATGTATTCTTAATCTGCTAAATCTGCTTAATCTGCTGATAGACCGTACCGCTCCAGCGCCAGGTTGAGGATTTCGGCGATAAGCGTTTGATAGCTCACGCCTTCCGCTTTGACGATGATGCACATGTCGCTGAATTCGGGGCGCAGGCCAGGCAGGGTGTTGATTTCGACGAGCTGCGGCGCGCCGGTTTCGTCCAGGCGGAAATCCACGCGCGAGACGTCCAGCGCGTTGAGCGCCTCGAAAGCCCGGATCGTCAACGCTTTGATGGTCGCGGTCACATCCTCCGGCAGGTCCGCCGGGCAATGGAACTGTGGCCCGCCGACGTTGACCGGCGCGAAGCCTTTGGCTTCGGTGTTGTACACACCCGGTATCTCGGCGCGCGACATGTCGATTTCCTCGATGGGGAAAACGTGATAGCCGTCAGCGTCGTAGAAGGCGGAGCGCGATGGCTCTCCCGGCGCATACCGGTTGCCAACCAGCGCAACAGTGAACTCGCGGCCCGGTAGGTACGTTTCGACCAGCGCTGGTTGGCGGTAGGTGCGGATGACCCATTCCACCTGTGCGCGCAGTTCCGCTTCATCACGAACGATGGAATGGGTGTTGATCCCCATACCCGATCCCTCGCGCGCCGGTTTGACGAACAGTGGGAAGGTCAAGCGGGCGTCCAGCAGCTCGTCGGCGTGCTGGAAGCTTTGAAACGGCGCGGTCGGCAGTCCCGCGTCTCGCCAGACCCGCTTGGTCATCACCTTGTCCAACGAGACAGCGTGCGTCATCACCTTCGAGCCGGTGTAGGGGATGGACAGCATCTCCAGCACGGCGGGCACGTGCGATTCGCGCGAGTCGCCGCGCAATCCCTCGGCGATGTTGAAGCAGATGTCGGGCCGGGCAGCGCGCACGGCGTCGATGAAGGTCTCGTCGGCCTCCAGGAAGAGCGGCTCGTGACCCAGGGCACGCAGCGCATCCTGGATACCCAGCACGGTCTCTTCCGCGTCATACTCGGCCAGCGCGTCAGGTGGCGCGCCGGCCTCCGGTTTGACGGCGTGTTTGCGGTTGGCGACAACAGCGACACGTAATCCCATTCTACCGCTCCACCATTTCACGTTGGACGACGAAGGGCGCGGGGGTCGGAGTCTGTGGAATGCGCGCGTGGGTCTCGTGCCACTGTTGCGGCGCGATCTCGCGGCGTTGGCCCGACAGCAGGCCCGCGACGCCCTCTTGCCCAGCCTCGTTGCGGCGGCTCTGGCAGTAAGGGCAGGTCGCCGGATTGTGGCCCTGGTAATCGGTGGGCTGCGTGTACGCGGTGATGAAGCCTTCGTAGTTGCGGACGATGACCTTGGTATCCGACATGCTCAGCATGTAGTTGGGCAGGATCGGCACTTTGCCGCCGCCCTCCGGCGCATCGATCACAAACGTGGGGATGGCGAAGCCCGACGTGTGCCCGCGCAGCGATTCCATGATCTCCAGCCCCTTCGCCACCGGCGTGCGGAAGTGCCCCGCGCCGTGGACGAGATCGCACTGGTAGAGGTAGTAGGGGCGCACGCGGTTCTTGACCAGCTTGTGGTTCAGGTTCATGATGATGTTCGGGCAGTCGTTGACGCCGGCCAACAGCACGGTCTGGCTGCCGAGGGGGATACCCGCGTTCGCCAGTCGCGCTAACGCCTGCTCCACTTCCGGCGTGATTTCTTTCGGGTGGTTGAAGTGGACGTTCATCCACACGGGATGGTATTTCGCCAGCATCGTCGTCAGCTCCGGGGTGACGCGCTGCGGCAGGAAGACGGGCACGCGCGAGCCGATACGGATGACTTCGACGTGCGGGATGGCGCGCAGGCGGAACAGGATGCGTTCCAGCACGTTCTGCGGCAGTGTCAACGGATCGCCGCCGGAGAGCAGCACGTCGCGGATTTCGGGCGTGGCGGCGATGTAGTCCAACTGTTGCTCGTAGGAGGCGGAGTTGAACATCACGTGGCTATCGCCGACCAGCCGGCTGCGCGTGCAGAAGCGGCAATAGCTGGCGCACTGTGTCGTCAGCAGCATCAAGACGCGGTCTGGATAGCGGTGTACCAGCCCGGCGACCGGGGAATGGGCGTCCTCGCCGAGCGAGTCGGCCATTTCCGCGTCGAACGGGACCAGTTCTTGCGCGGTGGGGATCACTTGCCGCCGGATGGGACAGTTCGGATCGTCCGGGTCCATCAGGCTGGCGAAATAGGGCGTCACATCGACGTGAAAGTGGCCGGGCGCAGAAAGGCCAGCAATCTCATCAGGGGTCAAGCGCAGAATGTGGGAAAAATCCTCTACAGAACTCAGCCGGTGGGCGAGCTGCCAACGCCAATCGTTCCACTGCTCAGGCGAAACGTTTTGCCATACGCGATGCCAGCCCCCTTGACCAGGAGGCTCTTCTAAGTCCATACCGAATAATTGTTCTTCCATTTCCTACTTCCTCTCTTTTAGATGTTAGCTGTCAGCCGTCAGCTTTGGCATTTATGAAAGTATCCTGCTATGCCGCTCCATGCTGGCTGAAAGCTGAACGCTGATAGCTGAAAGCTCTATCGTAGCAAACCTTCCAGGGCGACCGAGAGTTTGGGGGCCGGGGTGCCGCTGAGGAGCGCCTGGCTGGCGCCGGCGGCTTCCGCCTGGCGGTAGTGCTGCACCGTGTCGGAAAGCACGACACAGCGCACTGCGGGACGCCGGGTTTTGCATTGCTTGAGCACCGTCCAGGCTTCGTCGCCGGGCAGATTGGAATCCACCACCACCAGCGCCGGCCGTTTGCTATCGACCGTCCGCAGGGCTGACGAAGCAGTGTTCGCTTGCTCCACCGTAGAAACCTGCGGCAGTGACTTCAGCAGCGTCACCAGACTGTCCCGAAGCGGTCCCGGTTTTGCCACCACCAGAACCGGCATTTGTGCGCCCATAGAATCCTTCCTTACTCACACAATCAGGTGCAACGCGCTACGTTCACTGAGAAGGGCGTTGCACCTGAGTTTGTTGTTGTCGCTCGATCACGACTTTATCATACTCGATTCCGTCGATTGCACATCGGTCATAAGGACGGTTTCGCGGCGCGACAAAAGACGGATTTTTTACGGGGTGAGGGTACGTCAAATGACGTAGGAACTCCCATGTGGGAAACCACATAACGGAAGGTTAAAATCTTACCACTAATCTTCACGAATCTGCTCTAGTTTCTCCTATTTGTACTGGGCAGAAGCATATTGCAATTTTGGTACACGGATGAACACGGAGAACACGGATTTCTTTCCCTAAGAATCCGGAGAATCCGTGAAATCCGTGTACGATTCTTCGATTCGTGATGGCAAGATCATCTTGACTACTACACTAATTTCTCCTATTCGTGAAGATTAGTGTAGATTCATGGTTCATTGCGTCTTTTCTATCCTTGCTGCCCAGCCGCCGCCGTTGGAAAGATGGATTTTCAGGTGATCGGCGGCTGTGACGGTGATGATTTCCTTCTTGTAGTCGGTGGCTTCACGGTTGGCATTGGCGCCGTCCTTGAAGACGACGGCCTGGTAGTGGCCCTCTTCCAGGAAAGCGAGGTCCAGGGTCAAATCCCGCGCTTCCCAGTTGGTCATCGCGCCCACGTACCAGGTTTCGCCCTTTTGACGGGCGACCGCAACGTACTCGCCCACTTTGCCGTCCAGGGGAACCGTCTCGTCGAAGACAGTGGGGATGCTGGTGATGAAATCGGTACATTCCTGTTCGCGCATGTACAGCGTGGGGCTATCGGATAGCATTTGGAGGGGAACTTCGAAGACAACGTACTGCGCCAACTGGTGGCAGCGCGTGCCTTTGCTCATCGGCGCGTGGTTGCGCGCTTTGAAGTCGGCCTGGGTGGCGTTGATCATCGCGCCGGAGGTGTAGTCCATTGGACCGGTCATGTTGCGCGTGTACGGGATCGTCACGGCGTAGCGCGGCGCGTCCATGTCGGCCCATTTGAAGTTCTCCAGCCCGTACACGCCTTCGTAGCCCACCACGTTGGGATAGGTGCGCTGCAACCCGGTGGGTTTGAAAACGCCGTGGTAATCCACCATGAGCTTGTATTCCGCAGCCAGTTTGGCGATTTCGTAGGTCGAGGCCACGGCAATCTGATCATCCCGGTCGATAAAGTCGATTTTCCACCCCTTGACGCCGATAGCCGCGTACTTGGGGAACACCTCGTGCATCTGCTGTGTGATGGCATACCAGGTGGCCCAGAGGATGACGCCGATGCCCCTTTCCTTGCCATAAGCTACGATTTCCGGCACGTTGACATGGGGGTTGAGTTTGGTGAGATCGAGTCCGGCAGACCACCCCGCATCGATGATGATGTATTTCGCCTTGTTCGCGGCGGCAAAGTCAATGTAGTATTTGAAGGTCGGCGTGTTCATTCCGGCTTTGAAATCCACGTGCGTGATGTTGTAATCGTTCCACCAATCCCATGCTACCTGCCCAGGGACGATCCAGGAGATGTCGTCGAGCCGCGGCGGGGAGGCCAACTTTTGGACGATGTCGTTGTTCAGCAAGTCTTTATCCGTCTCGCTGATGACGATGACGCGCCAGGGGAACGTGCGCGTACCGGTGGTTTTGGCGATGTAGCCGGCGCGTCGCGTGGGGATGAGATTGATCCCCTCCCCGCCGCCGTCAATCTCCAACAGGCGTGACCCGCCGAGTCTGGCTTCCAACGGGTAGGGGGCATACACGCCCTGGAATCCGCTGCCAGTTGGGTTGAGGTTCAAGTACATACCGGGGTAGTCTTCCAGATCGGCCTCCAGGATGACCACCTTTTTGCCGTTGCCCAGGTCCACCAGCAGCGGCAAAATCGCCACTGCGCCTGGCGTGAATTCCGACAGTTTTTGCTCGGTATAGGGGGATTCAAAAGAGGAAACGAAAATCTGACCCTCCCGGTAGTCCCACAAATAGGGGATGAAGGCGTGATGGTCGGCGGTGAAGTTGAAGTTGGCCTCCTCGTTGGCGATGATGAGTTCGTCTGGCCTTTGGACGAAGAACCGGTAGGCGACCGCGTCGTCGTAGACCCGGAATTCGACGCCGAAATCATCCTCGCACTGGATGAACAGGCGCGTGTAGCGATCCTTGACGACGGCCCGGCGGAAGTGGATGGCCTTGAATTCCGTATCGATGGCCTGGGTGGCGAACGATTTCACCCCGGCAAGGTCGCCCAACACCTCACCGCCTTCGAGGCGCAGCGCCATAGGCGACGGCTTGATGACCGGTTCACCCTTGTGTTGGACCGCCCAGCGCAATTTGTCTCTGGCCTCTACCTGCAAGACGATGGTTTCATCCGGCGATTTGACCACATAACTCTGGTATTTCCGTGGTGACGTAGTTTTGCTCATCTCAAGTTCTCCTTTTCGCGTTTACTTCTCCGGCGTGTTTTCGAGGTTGACCAGCCCCTCGCGCAGCGCGTACAGCGCCGCCTGGGTGCGATTTGCTAGATGCAGCTTGCGCAGGATATTGCTGACGTGGGTGCGCGCCGTGCGCTCGCTGATGAACAGTGTCTTGGCGATCTCCTCGTTGGCCTGACCACGCGCCACCAATCGGAGCACGTCGGCCTCGCGCTCGGTGAGCGGCTCGGCGGTGGGTGGCAAATCGGAGGGACGCTGGAGTTCTTGCATCACCCGGCGGGCGATGGTGGGATGCATGGTGGGCAATCCCTGGTAGACGTCGCGGATGGCTCGCAGCAGGTCTTGGGGGGCGGTGTCCTTGAGTAGATAGCCCGATGCGCCGGCCTTGATTGCCGGGAAGACCTTGTCGTCTTCGGCGAAGCTGGTGAGGACCAGGATGCGCGCGTCGGGAAACGCCTGCTTGATCTCGCCGATGGCTTCGATGCCGCCTTTGCGCGGCATGACCAGATCCATCAGAATGATGTCGGGGTTCAGCTTGCGCGCTTGCGCCACCGCTTCGACGCCGTCGGCGGCCTCGCCGACCAGCTCCATGCCCGGCTCGGTCGCAATCAGCCAGCGCAGTCCCTCGCGCACGATGGCGTGGTCGTCGGCGATCAGAATGCGAATCGTATTGTTCATTGTTGTTCCTCGCTATGGGTGGCGCGGTCAGAGACCGGCCACAGCTTTGTAGAGAATTGGACGCGGATTTTACGGATGCCACGGATTTTTTATCTTTAAATTTATCCGTGGAATCCGTGTTCATCCGTGTACTACAGAGCCACAACACACTCACAAACTGACGGTGACATTGACCGTTGTCCCTAGCCCCGGCACGGAGGTGATCGTCAGTGCGCCGCCTAGCTTCTCGGCCCGCTCGCGCATACTGCTCAAGCCGATGCCGCCTTCGCCGCTCGCGGCGCTCAGGTCCAGCCCTTTGCCGTCGTCGTGAATCTCGATGGCGATGCGCCGTTCGTCCGCCAGAATATACACGGTGATCGTGGTCGCGGCAGCGTGTTTGAGCGCGTTGTTGAGCGCCTCCTGCGCGATGTGATACAGTTCCTCTTCCAGACGGGCAGGCAATTCGACGTTCCCATCGACGGTCAGTGTGGCTTCGATGCCGGCGCGCCGTTCGACCGTGTCCAGGCGTTGTTGCAGCGCCCGCACCAGTCCCGCGCGCCGCAGGGCCAGCGGGCGCAGTTCGTATACCAGCAACCGCATCTCCTTGAACGCTTGCTGGCTGATTTGGCTGAGCCGCGCCAGCGCTTCGTCCACGCGCGCCCAGTCGCCGCTGCGCGCCAACCGCCGCCCGGCTTCGACCAGCAGGGTGAGGCTATAGAGCAACTGCGTCACCGAGTCGTGCAGGTCGCGGGCGAGCCGGCTGCGTTCCTGGAGGATGGCGGCCTGTTCGGCCTGCACGCGCAAGCGGGCGTTCTCGATGGCCAGTGCGGCCTGGTTGCCGAAGCTCATCCCCAGCCGGATGTCCTCGTCCGAAAACTGGCGCGAATCGGCGTAGTAGAACCCCAGGCTGCCGTAGAATTCTTCTTTGATCACCAGAGGCACGGTGAGCAGCGCGCGGTAATGGTCGACCGTGGCCTGTCGCCAATCGCGCACGGCAGAGGTCAGGGCAGTGTCCTGCTCGGCCAACGCGACGGCAACGGGCGCGTCGAGTTCGCCGGGGTTCAGGTCCGCGATAGCGTAAGGCTGCCGGTCGAAGTGCAGCCCGCCCGGCTCGCCGTGGCCTAAAAAGCGCCAGGCGTGCATAGGCAGGCTTTTGATGGCGAGGAACGGTTCCGGCAGGCCAAAGCTGGCTTCGACCAGAATTCGGTGTTCTTCCTGGTTTACGCGGTAGAGCACGCAGGCGCTGGAATCCAACAGCACGCACGCTTGCGCCACCAGGTAATCCAGGATTTCGCCGATGGGCCGGTCGGAGTTGAGCGCCGCCAGGATGTCGCGCAGGCCCTCTGCCACACGCTGCCGCCGCTCGATTTCTTGCGTGCGCGCCCGAACGCGCGCCTCCAATGTCAGGTTGGCGCGTTGCAGCGCCTCCTGCGCGCGCTTGTGTTCCAGCGCATTGACGAAGATTTCTCCCACGATCTTGAGCAAGGCGATCGTATGGTCGGACCAGGTCTTCTGCGCGCGCAACGCGTCGAATTTGAGGTAGCCCACCACCGCGCCGCGATAGGTCATCGGGATGACGACGAACGATTGGATGCTTTGGGCGCGGCACACGCGCCGTTCGATCTCGGCTTCAGCGGGCAAGGCGGAGACCAGTGGGACGTTGACGATCTCGCCACGCGCGACGCGCCGCTGCAGCCAGGGCCACGTTGTCGCCGAGACGGTGTCCAGCGGGCGATTCTGCGCCACGATTTCCGGCGCGCTCCAGGCGTGGGTGCAGGCCGCAGGGCGGATGTCGTCCTGTGCAGCATCCGGTTCGCTGGCAAAGACCACCACACAACTGCGCTCTACGCGCGTGGCCTGGCTGATGGTGCGCAGCGCACGATTGATCTCGGCGTCGATTTCATCCGGTTGCAGGTTGATGAAATTCGTCGAGATGGTGGTGATGATATTCTCGAAAATTACGCTCTTTCGCTTACGATGCCGCGCCACGTCTATCCTTTTGAGTCAATTGACAAATCTCCTCACCCGTGTAAAACGCTGTAGGGATTGGTAACTGGGGATCAGTAACTGGGGAACTTGGGGGGTATCTCTCCTAACCCCTAATCCCAAATCACCAATTACCAATTACCAATTACCCAATCAGGAGATGGTATTATGCCCCTCATTATCGAAAAAGTAAACACCAACGACAAGGCGCAGGTACGCCGCTTTGTGACGCTGCCGTATCGCCTTTACCGCCACCATCCGCAGTGGGTTCCCCCGCTGCGTCAGGATATCGCGTTGATGCTCGACCGGCAGAAACACCCGTTCTACGAACATTCCGACGCGGACTTCTTCGTGGCGCTGCGCGATGGGCAGGTGGTGGGACGGGTCGCCGCGATTGAGAACCGTCCGTACAATGCCTACCACCAGGTCAGACAGGCGCAATTTTACCTGTTCGATTGTGAAGACGACCTCGAGATCGCCACGGCGTTGTTCGAGCACGCCTTCGCCTGGGCCAAAGCGCGCGGATTGGATACCGTCGTCGGCCCCAAAGGGTTCGGCCCGCTGGATGGGTACGGACTGCTCGTGGAAGGGTACGCGCAGCGCCAGATGATGACGATGATGAACTACAACTACGCCTATTACCCCCGGCTCATCGAGGCGCTGGGCTTCGAAAAAGAGGTGGATTTCGTCTCCTGCTATTTGAACGCGCAGACCTTTCAGTTGCCGGAGCGCGTTCACCGCATCGTCGAACGGGTGAAAGAGCGCGCCTCTTTGAGCGTGATGCTCTTCAAGAACAAGGCGCATCTCCGGCAGTGGATCATTCCGTTAGGCCGCGCGTACAACCAGGCCTTTGTCAACAACTGGGAGTACTACCCGCTCACCGACAACGAGCTGACCTTCGTGGTCAACAACATCATCATGGTGGCGGACGCGCGGCTGATCAAGGTCATCATGCACAAGGAGCAGATTGTGGGCTTTCTCTTCGGTTTTCCCGACGTTTCGGCGGCGTTGCAGCGGGCGCGGGGACGGCTGACGCCGTGGGCCATCGCCGATTTGTTGCTGGAGATGCGGCGCACGTCGTGGATCGCGTTGAACGGCGCCGG
>DAOUAY010000048.1:0-3040 GCA_034432995.1 Anaerolineae bacterium
ATTGTTGCAGCGACTCGCCAGCGCCGTGACGACCGCGGCCTTGTCGCGCGGCTCGCGCAGGGCTTCCCAGATCAACAGCCCGGTGGTGTTGATGACCAGCACGGCATCCGTGTCAGGATTGAACAGCAGCGCGCCGTCCGGTCCTTCCTCGCGGCATGACACATCGGGATTGACCATATATAGCGTAGATTCAGTTGTGTTCATCGTTGGCCTCTTGTTATGATAGTCGTTCTGCGGGTTGCGTTCGGTCTCCGGCTGCGTCCGGTTGCACCGGTTCGACGATGCCGAGTTGTTCCATTTGCCCCAGGATGACGCGCGCATCTTCCAGGATCGCTTCTACAGGTTTGGCGTAATCGGCCGCCATCGCTGCGGCGACGGCTTCCAGCGGAGTTTTGCCGTCCAGGCGGTTGACCAGGTCACGCGCGGTAAGATTCAGCTCCACCAGCCGCAAATCCTCGCAGTGCAGCGCCAGCGAGCGCTCGCCGAAATCTTCGATGGCGACGACGGGGTTCAGGCGATAGATGGGCATTGGGTTCGACATAAGTTCTTCAAACGCCTGCCTGTACCGGCGCGATAGCGATATATTCAGCAAAGGAATGGGATTTTGGGACGGGTAGTTGATCTTCAAGCATGCCTTGCACGTGCATCTCAATTGCCTGGTGCATATTGCGCGCAGCTTGCTCGCGCGTTCTTCCGGTCGCCACACAACCGGGCAAATCAGGTGAATAGGCAGAATAGTTCCCGTTTGCCTTTTCGATAACAATCAGAAAGCGATACATCTCTGGTTAACCTTTCTTTGGCCTTTGTACCTGAGCCTGCTTGAAAATGCTATTGAGTGTGCCAGGTGCTAAGTCGTCACTAGGATGTCCGGCTATCGTCACACGACCGGGTTTCGTAGGGTGTTTGAATTGCCGATGGCTACCCTTTGTTGCTATCAGATACCAACCATCATCCTCTATCAATCTGATAATTTCACGAACTTTCATAATCGCTGAATTAACTTTGCCGGTTGGAATTCATCCCTCTATGCACGATTATATCTTTACCGGGCATAAGTCAAGCTTATAAGCGGATCGAATACATCGGCGCCCAACCGGTTCAGACCTCTACCAGACCAGCGCCGCATACAAATCAGGTCGCCGGTCGCCCACCGTATCTAACTCGAATGCATCCGGACGCAGCACGATGCGCTTCTGGCGTGCCTGGATCGGCTCGATGTCGGCGTAGCAGAGTTCTTCGCCGTCGCCGGCCTCCGCCAGCACATCCCCGCCTGGATCGCTGATCTGGCTGTGACCGAAGAACCAGAATCCGCTCTCTTCCCCACAGCGATTGCAGGCGAGCAGGAACACACGGTTCTCCAGCGCCCGTGTGCGCGTGACGAACTGCGGCGCGTTCTGCGAGCCGTCAGGCCAGTTGGTGGGCAGCGCGATGATGTCCGCGCCTGCCAGCGCCAGCACACGGGCGGCCTCCGGGAAGCGCAGGTCGTAGCAGATCACCATGCCCACGCGCCCGATGCCGGTTTCCCACACGGGGAATCCGCTGTCGCCCGGCGTGGTAAAGCGATCCACGCCCAGGAGCGGCAAGTGCGCCTTGCGGTACACGCCGACCACGCCTTCCGGACCGATCAGCGCCGCGCTATTGTAAAGGTTCTCGCTGCCGTCTCGTTCGAGCAGGCCCACCACGGCGTAAGACTTGGTCTCGCGGCAGGCCGCCGCCAGCGCATCCGTCGCCGGGCCGGGGATGGTTTCCGCTGCCGCGTGACCCGCTTCCGGCGTCGCAAAGCCATAGCCGGAGATCGCGCACTCTGGAAAAACCACCAGCCGTGCGCCCTCTCCCGTCGCCTCGCGGAACAGCGCCAGGATGCGCGCCAGATTTGCTGCGTTCTGCCCCAGCTTGGGGTCCATTTGCGCGACGGCCACTTTTACGCTCATTGTGTTTCCCTCGGAAAAACCGCTAATCTCGCTAATCTACGCGAATCTTCTAAAATCTGTACCGGGCAGAAGCATATTGCAATTTTGGTACACGGATGAACACGGAAAACACGGATTTCTTTCCCTAAAAATCCGTAGAATCCGTGAAATCCGTGTACGATTCTTCGATTCGTGATTGCAAGATCGTCTTGACTACTACAGATTCGCGTAGATTAGCGAGATCAGCGGTTTATTCTCAAAGCAGCGAAAGGACGATAGATGACGCCAAGAGCAAAAGTGGCCGTTTTGTATACGCAACCGGAGACGGTATTGGCAGATTATCAACGCTTGTTCGAGTTGGCCGGTGGAGCCGAGACGCTCGATCACGCCGTCACCACCATCCTCAAGGACAACATCACCTGGCACTTCCCGATGCCAGGGGCCAATACGACGCCCTGGCAGCTTGAGGGCACGATCCTGGCGCTGCGCGAAGCCGGATTCGGCGACCTGGTCTGCGTGCAAAACCAAACCGTCGTCACCAACGCTTTCGAAGGCGAGGACCTCAATCGTTACGTGCCGATCTTCCGCCGCTACGCCGTCCCGGTGCGCTACAACTTCCGCAAAGAGGATATGACCTGGATCCCCTACCGCCCCCAGGCGAAGATGCTGGCGCTGGATCACATCTACCCGGAGGGCATCCACATCCCGGATTACTTCATCGGCAAGAACATCATCCACCTGCCGACGGTCAAGACGCACATGTACACGACGACGACCGGCGCGATGAAGAATGCTTTCGGCGGCTTGCTCAGCAAATACCGGCATTACACCCACACGTGGATTCACGAAACGCTGGTGGACCTGCTGGCGATTCAGAAGGAAATCCACCCTGGCGTTTTTGCCGTGATGGACGGCACGACCGCCGGAGACGGGGCCGGGCCGCGTATGATCCGCCCGGTGGAGAAGAACGTCATCCTGGCGTCGGCGGATCAGGTCGCCATCGACGCCGTGGCCGCGAAGCTGATGGGGTTCGACCCGCTCGACATCAAGTACATCCGCCTGGCGCACGAACACGGCCTGGGCGTGGGCGATCCGCGTGAAATCGAGCTGGTGGGCGACGACGTTGCCGG
>DAOUAY010000049.1:0-7731 GCA_034432995.1 Anaerolineae bacterium
CGAATACAGCGCGGCGATGGCCTCCGAAACGGGCATGTGGGCCATGCCACACTTCGCGCCGGACGGATCGGCGCTGCTCTTCGGGCGGGCGCTCGTCCCCTACCGCAGCGACACCAGCCCGCACAGGCTCTGCCTCATCGACCGCGACGGCTCCGATCAACGCTGTTTCGACGCGCCGGGCGAGACCGGCATCGAGTTGCCATCGTGGCGGTGGAGTCCCGACGGAGACGTGATCGCCTTCATTTTGATGGGCGACATTTATTTGGTGTCGCCCATCGACGGAAGCACGCTCCCGTTGGTGGATGATGGGGGGATTACGCAGGTGGATTGGCGGTGAGAGTCAATGAATGATAATTGACTTTTCGAGAGAGTTATCCTACACTGAGCGTATAAACAGATAATTCTTGGAAGAATCGATGCGACCCGACACACAAAACTGGGTAAACACAGCGTTATACGACCTGGAGACTGCGCGTCATATGTTCACGACCAGGCGTTATCTCTACGTGGTCTTTATGTGTCACCTGGCGCTCGAAAAGATGTTGAAGGCGCATGTCACAGAGAATTTGGGGACGATTCCACCGCGCTCCCATGACTTGATTTATCTGACCAGCCGCAGCGGATTGACATTACCGGATACTTTTTTGGAATTTGTGGGAAAAATCAACAATGCGAGTATTTTGACGCGCTATCCCGATGACTTGCAACAAGCACTCCAAGAATATCCGCGATCAGTCGTCAAATCTTACTTGCAGCAAACCGAGGAAATCATTCAATGGCTACACCAAACATTGAGCTAATAACCCAAATCCAACGTTTCCGAGAAGCATTGGAAAAGTCCGGGATTCGCCAGCAGCAAGTTTTGCTCTATGGCTCACAACGCCATGGAACGGCGACCGAAGGGAGTGACATCGACCTTATCGTCATTTCACCAGATTGGGATCCATTGAGCCGTCGGGAACGTTTGGAATTGCTTGGTGTGGTTGCCGCACGGTTATTGCTGCCTATTCAAGCGCAGGGATGGACCCCCCGCGAGATTACAGCCGGCACGATAGGTCCATTTTGGCAAGAGATTCTGCAAAAAGAAGCCCTTGCAATTTGATTCGTCTCTCCTCAGGCTCCACGCATCCCTGCCCGACTGGGCGACCATCGCGCTGCTCAATGATCGGGTGGAATGTTTAGTGTTGGAACAGTTCGACAAAATGCCACTTCAACAGAAATGAAAGGGAATTCTATGACCGTTCCCCAACCCATCCTTGACCTGATCCGGCGCTTCAACGACAACGCGCCCCAATACCGCAATCCCGCCTACAACGAGACCGAGGCCCGTCGCGAGTTCATCGATCCCTTTTTCAAGGCGCTGGGCTGGGACGTGGACAACACGCAGGGTTACGCCGAAAAGTACAAGGAGGTTGTCCACGAGGCGCGGGTGACGGTGGGCGGGCGGGTGAAAGCGCCCGATTACGGCCAGTCGGCCTGGTAGAGCGCATGCTCGATCTGCACCGGCGGCTCGCGGCGGCGAAGCTCGCCCACGAGAAACACCTGCTGCAACAGCAGATCGACGTGACGGATAAGGCCATCGACGCGCTGGTCTACGCGCTGTACGCGCTCACACCGGAGGAGATCGCGATTGTGGAAGGGGCATAACCTCGGTGCAATGTGCTATAATGAAATGGGGTGAGTAAGGAGTATACCATGAACGTAAAGTCATATACAATCGAACTGCCGGATTCCGCTTTTTCGGCGTTGCGTAAATCGCCTACTGAGTTCATCGAGGAAATGAAACGCGCTGCCGTACTGAAATGGTATGAAAGTGGACTCATCAGCCAGGACAAGGCGGCCGAAATTGCCGGGCTTTCCCGCTATGAATTTCTGCGCCTGCTATCCCAGTATGACGTCTCAGCCATACAATACACACGCGAGGTTCTGGAGGAAGAACTGAGTTATGCCTCCAACAAACATCGTTCTTAACGCCTCTCCCTTGATTCTTCTGTGTAACAGCAATCTGGATTTTGTCCTGCCGGAGATGTTTACTGAGATTGTTGTCCCCGATGCTGTCTGGCAAGAAATCCTCCGCGGCCCTCGAAATGATCGTGCGGCGCAACGCCTGCCTGGTCTGGACTGGCTCAAACGGATCTCCGTGACATCCACGTCATCGATTGTTCGTTGGGATTTGGGGCCAGGAGAGACAGAAGTCCTAAGCTTTGCGCTTGAGCAACGCGCATACATCCCCGTTTTGGACGATCTACTCGCCAAAAAATGTGCGCGCTCCCTCGGCATCTCGACACTAGGCACAGGCGCAATCCTGATTCTGGCCAAAGAACACGGGCTGATTGCATCAGTCGAAGATGCACTACGGCAATTGCAGAAAGTTGGACTCTGGATTTCGGAAGCGGTCATTCAACTTCTCAAACACAACGCCGGTGAATAGTCAAGGATAAGGCCTTCGACTTTTGAGAGCAATCGATAAACTGGAGATGCAAAAATGGAACTAAAAAATGACCGCTATACCTACCGCGTCACCTGGTCAGAAGAAGACCAAGAATACGTGGGCCTATGCGTCGAGTTTCCGGGTCTGAGCTGGTTGGGCCGATCCCACCATCTACCTGGAAGCCTTCGAGTTGCTCGAGCAGGAAGGGCGATTGCGCGCCTACGGCATCTCGACGGACAGCCTGGACATGCTCAAGCGGTTCAACGTCGATGGGACGTGCAGCGTGGTGGAAGTGAACTACTCGCTGGTCGACCGCGCGCCGGAAGCGGAACTATTCCCCTACTGCGCGGAACACGGCATCGCGGTGCTCATCCGCGGGCCGCTGCGCCAGGGCTTGCGCGCGGGTAAGTACACGCTCGATAGCGTCTTCACCGACTCCGTCCGCGCCGGGTGGAACAAGGGCGGCACGCGACGCGCAGACTTCGAGGCGGATATGGCGAAGGTCGAAAAACTCAAGCAGTCCATCCAACCGGGCGTGGAGATGGTCACGTTGGCGCTGCGCTTCAGCTTCTCGCATCCCGTCGCGCCCGTCACCATCCCCGGCGCCAAATCGCCGGAGCAGGCCATAATGAACGCCCAGGCCGGCGACCACACGCTCACACCGGAGGAGCTGGCGGCAATCGATGCGATTTTTTAGCAATCAGCCATCAGCCGTCAGCTATCAGCATGGCTGAAAGCTGATCGCTGAAAGCTTCGTTGACGATTTTCCAACCTTGCGTTATACTATGGCCTGTTCAGAAGGCAGTTTGCAGGTGTTTTCAGAGGGGGAGAGAATAGTATGGTTAAGACAAGGAACAAAAAACTCGGTATTCTGGTTGGGGGTGGGCCGGCACCGGGGTTGAACGGTGTGATCCACTCCGCCACCATCGAAGCCATCGTCAACGGTATGGAAGTTATCGGCCTGTACGAAGGGTTCAAGTATCTTATGCAGGGCCGCATCGTCGGCAAACAGCTCACCATCGCCGACGTGAGCCGCATCCACCATGACGGCGGATCGATTCTGCGCACTTCGCGCGCCAATCCAACCAAGTCAGAGCGAGACCTCGAAACGTGCAGCCGCACGTTGATCGACGCGGGTATCAACTGTTTGCTGGCCATCGGCGGCGACGACACCGCCTATTCCGCATACCGCGTCGCGCGCTACGCGGACGAGCATATGAACGTCCGCATTCAGACCGTGCATGCGCCCAAGACCATCGACAATGACTTGCCGCTGCCGGAAGGCATCCCCACTTTTGGGTTCGAGACGGCGCGGGAATTGGGGACGCGACTGGTGATGAATCTGATGGAAGACGCGCTCACCAGCCAACGTTGGTATCTCGTCGTGGCGATGGGACGCAAAGCAGGTCATCTGGCCCTGGGAATCGGCAAAAGCTCCGGCGCCACGATCACGCTCATTCCCGAAGAATGGAAAGACCGCGAGATCCGTTTACAGGAAGTCGTGGACATTCTTGCCACGACGGTCATCAAACGCCAGGCCGAAGACAAACCGCACGGTGTTGCGGTCGTCGCAGAAGGTGTGGTGGAGCAAATGTTCCCCGGCGATCTGGACGGGTTGGAAAACGTCGAGCACGACGAGCACGGCCACATCCGCCTGTCGGAAGTGAACTTTTCAGACATTCTCAAGGATCAACTGCGCAAGGAACTCAAAGCTATCGGCATCAATACCAGCATCATCAACATCGACCAGGGGTACGAACTGCGTTGCGCCGATCCCATCGCCTACGACATCGACTACACGCGCAGCCTGGGCGAGGCTGCCGTCACCTTCTTGCTCAACGAGGGCAGTCACGCCACGGTCACCATCCAGCAAGGACAGATGGTACCCATTCCTTTCTCGCAGATGATGGATCCTTCCACCGGGCGCACAGAGGTGCGCAAGGTCAACACCGATTCGTTTGTCTTCCGCTCGGCGCAGAAGTTTATGATTCGCCTCACGCCCCAGGATGCAGATGACGAAATCCTCCTCGGCAAGATGGCGGCGCAAACGAACCTCTCGCTGGATCAATTCAAGGCGAAGTACGGCTATTTGATCGGCATCGCGCCCAGGCCGTTTTAGGTAGACGGTAGACAGTAGACGGTAGACAGGGGGGGTGATCCTGTCTACCGTTTTTTTTTGGTTTAGCGGCTACAGCTCTGCTGGCCGGTGGACCGAATACTTTCAGCAGCCCGGACTGTCTCTTTCCCCGTCTACTGTATACCGTCTACTGTCTACCTGCCACCCCGCGTGGTACGTTGGCGCGAGCGCGGGATAAAGCGTGGCGAACGTGTCGGCGAGAGATGCGTAACGGGCAGCGTTTTCCGGGTCGGGCGTGACGATTGTATTGGCATACCGCACGGCTTGCGTGACAGCATCCGCCACGTCCGTGTAGATACCTACCCCCACCCCGGCTAACAGAGCTGCGCCGACCGCTGCCGCCTCGACTGTCGTGGTCTGGTGCAGTGGGCGGTTGAACATATCGGCTTGCAGTTGCAGCCACAACGGATGCTGCGTTGCCCCACCCGACGCGATGATGCCGTGTCCCACGTCGCGTTCCGGCGTCACGCCGAGATCGAGCATCAGCGCGAGGCCCTGGCGCATCCCAAAGACGACGCCCTCCATCACTGCCCGCGCGATGTGCGCCCTTCCGTGCCGCAGCGTCAGTCCGACGAAGCTGCCACGCGCGCGCGGGTCCATGTGCGGCGTGCGCTCTCCCGCGAGGTACGGCGCAAAGAACAGCCCTTCCGCGCCGGGCAGGACGGTCGCCGCCGCGTCGGCGATCTGCTGATACGTGAAGCCCGGCATGACGCTGTCACGCAGCCATTTGAGCGAGAGCCCCGCCGCAAGCATCGCCGATTCGAGATGCCACACATCGGGCAGGACGTGGCAAAAGCAGTGCAAGCGCGCTTGCGGATCGTAGGCCGGACGCGCGATGGGCGCGAAAAGCTGCCCGCCCGTGCCAATCGTGGACGCGAGCGCGCCCGGCGCGACGACGTCGTGCCCCACGGCTTGCATCGCCTGATCGCTGCCGCCGTAGATGACGGGCGTGCCGGGGCAAAGCCCCGTCGTCGTTGCGATCTCCGGCAGCAGACCACCGGCAATCGCCGCCGACGCCGCCACGGGTGGAAGCACGCGATCGTCCAAATCGAGCGCATCCAGCAGGGGCGCGCTCCAACAACGGTTGGCTGTATCGAAAAGCAACGTCGAGGACGCGTCGCTCGGCTCTGCGCCGATCTCGCCGGTGAAACGATGACGCACGTAGTCTTTGGGCAGCAGCAGGTGCGCGGTGGCGGCGGCGCCGTCTGGTTCGCGCTCGCGCAGCCAGAGCCACGTCGCCAGCATGAAGCCGGTCGCCAGGGGATTCGCCGTCCACGCGGCCAGGCGCGCACGCCCGATGCGCGCTTCGATTTCGGCCACCTGCGCCGCCGAACGCTGGTCCGCCCAGATGATCGCCGGACGCAGCGCGCGCCCACGCGCGTCGAGGCACACCGTCCCGTGCATCTGCCCGGAGAGACCGATGGCCCGCACCTGGCCTGCGGGGATATCCGCAGCGATCAACGCGCGGCGCATCGTATCCAGGGCAGCGTTCAGCCACGTCTCGGGGTTCTGCTCGGCCCAGCCCGGACGAGGGGTCTCCACAGCGTATTCTTGCGTCGCCAGGCCCAACACCGTCCCGTCCGGCCTGACGATGACTGTTTTGGTACTGGATGTCCCGATGTCTACACCCATTAACGCCAGGTTTGTCATTGTTTTCTCCAATAGTCGGATAGTCTTGTAGTCGAACAGCCACATCACCGGATCGAAAATTCGCGCGTGCGACAGCCCTTCCCGCACTATACTTCCGTTTCGGATAAAGCCAATTTTGGTTCAAGTCGTGCTATAATAACGGGAGTAGGGAGTAGGGAGTAGGGAGTAGGGAGACAGTACCGCAGGAGATTATGATGTTCGGAGATGTTCGCAGCCAGCTTGTACGTGGGATCGCTGCGGCCAAGGCCGGAGACAAGGCCGAGGCGCGCCGCTATCTGGAGCGTCTGCTGCTGGACTATGCCGCAACGCACGCCGAAAAGGCGCAGGCGCACATCTGGCTGACCGAACTCACCGACGATCCAGCCGAAAAGCGCACGCATCTCGAACAGGCGCTGGCCTGCGATCCGAACAACGCGATAGCGCGACGCGGGCTGGCGGTGCTCGAGGGCCGGCTCAAGCCGGAAGATGTGATTGATCCGGATCGCCAACCTGCCGGGGAACAAGTCGCCGACGCTGCCGAGCCGGAGACGCCGCAGCCGGTCGAGGCCAGGCGCTTCGTCTGTCCGCAGTGCGGCGGCGTGATGGCGTTCGAACCCGGCGAAAAGGCAGTGCGCTGCACGTATTGCGGGCATCGTCAAACTGTGTTCTCCGCGCTCAAAGATGGTCTGCTGATGGAGGAACATGACTTCGCCGTGGCGCTGGCTACCGCCAAAGGCCATGTATTGCCTGCCGGGACGCACGTCTGCCGGTGCGAGGGCTGTCAGGCCAGACTCGTACTCGCCAGGGAACTCTCGACGCGCTGCCCCTATTGTGGCTCATCCCACGTCATCGAGATCGAAACCCCGGAAATGGTACAGCCGGAAGGCGTCATTCCCTTCAGCGTCGAGGCAGAACAGGCACAGAAGGCCTTTCGCCGCTGGCTCGATAATAATGTCAAAGGCGATCAGATTCGCGCCACCCGCGTGCGCGGCCTCTACCTGCCCGCGTGGACGTTCGACATCAGCAAGGAGGTGCGCTGGCGCGGCGTCGAGCCGGACAACAACAGGTATGGGCTTTCCCAGAAGCGCATCCACGATGGCAGTTACTTCATGCTCGAAGACGACGTTCTCGTCCCAGCAACACACACGCTGCCCCAGGACTTGATCGGCGTCTTCGATAAATTCTTGATCAAAGAGGCCGTCCCTTACGACGGCGCCTATCTCGCCAACTGGCCCACGGCACTTTATGACATTTCGGTTTCCGATGCATCGCTCCTGGCGCGGCAAATTGTCCTCAAGAAGGGGAAGAAAACCGCGCACATGCAGGCGCTGGCCAGAGTTCCCAACATGCAGGACTTTCAAATCGTCCCGACGGATATCGCGGTCCTTTCCTACAAACTGGTGTTGCTGCCTTTCTGGATCGCCAACTATCGGCACGAGGATAACGTGTTCACTGTCGTCATCAATGGGCAGACTGGTCAGGTGAGCGGACAAAAACCGGCCGGCTTGCTCAAGAAGCTTTTCAGCAGTATCTT
>DAOUAY010000050.1:0-2215 GCA_034432995.1 Anaerolineae bacterium
GCCTGGACGGGCGCCGCCATCACCGGTGATCCGCGCATTTATGGACGAGTGTACCTCAGCACCAACGGGCGCGGCGTCATCTACGGTGATCCAGCCGACAATCCGCCGCCAACCTACACGCTGACCACCAACATTGTGGGTGAAGGCACGGTGACGCGCATCCCTGACCTGGCCGCGTATTACGCCGGCGACGTCGTTGAACTTGTGGCCACCCCTGCTTCCGGCTGGCAGTTCGACGGTTGGAGTGGCGCAACGTTGCTCCAGAATCCGACTCGCGTCGAGATTTATGCGAATACAGTGCTGACGGCGACGTTCTCGGTCGTCGTAGAGGTGGAGTATCGCATCTATCTCCCGCTCGTGTTGCGGAATTCCTGAAGTTGACACTTTTACCGCTTGTGTTACAATCGCGCCTAATTGCACGTTAAGTCAAAAGAGTGAACTCTTATCCAGAGAGGCGGAGGGACCGGCCCGATGAAGCCTCGGCAACCAAGGTTAGTCGTATAGTCGCATAGTCTTGTAGTCGGTTTGCCAGACTACCTGACTAAGGATTACCAGACTAATTGACTAAACTATGGTGCCAATTCCGGCAGACCCTAGCGGGTTCTGGAAGATGAGAACAGTATACGATGCTGCTAAAGCCTCTTCAGCCAGGATACCTGCTGAGGAGGCTTTTTTGTTGTCTGGGGATTGGTAATCAGTAACCTGTAATCGGTAATGGGTAACCAGTTACCTGTAATCGGTAATGGGTAACCAGTTACCGATTACCAGTTACCGGTTACCCAGGCAAAGGAGATTCTATGTCACATCACGTTGCTACGCAAGCTGTACACGCCGGGGAGGACAAGCGCAAGCCGTTTGGCGCGCTGACCACCCCGGTTTATCAGACGTCGACGTATACGTTTGAGGATACGGCGGATGTGCTGGCGTTTATGGAGCGCAAGACCGAACGCAAGGCAGCGCGCGAGGCCGGCGGCGATCTCGCCGTGCGCGACGAATACGGGCGCTACAGCAATCCCACGCAACTTGTCGTGGAGCGCAAGCTGGCGGCGCTCGAGGGTGGAGAACGGGCGGTGCTCTTCGCCAGCGGGATGAATGCGATCACAACCACGCTGTTGGCCTTGCTCTCCAGTGGCGATCACGTCATCGCGGTGGCGGACTGCTACCGGCGCACGCGCGAATTCGCCGAGAAATTCCTGCCGCGCTGGGGCGTCGAGACGACGTTGGTTCCGGTCGATGACCTGGATGCCCTGACCGCCGCGATACGTCCCAATACTCGCCTGATCTTCACCGAGACGCCGACCAATCCCTACCTGCGCGTTGCCGACCTGGAACGGGTGGCCGAAATCGCCCGGCCGCGCGGGATCATCACCGCCGTCGATAGCACCTTCGCCACGCCGGTCAACATGCAGCCGTTGGCGCTCGGCATCGACCTGGTCATCCACAGCGCGACAAAGTACCTGGGGGGACACAACGACGTGCTCGCGGGCGCTGTGATCGGCGCGCACCGGCTGTTGTCGAAGATCGAGGACACACGCGGCTTGCTCGGCGGCGTCGGCAGCCCACATGACGCCTATTTGTTGCTGCGCGGCCTGAAGACGCTGGACTTGCGCGTCCGTCGCCAGAACGAGAACGGGATGCGCGTGGCGCAGTTTTTGGAGCAGCACCCGGCCATCGCGCGCGTCTACTATCCCGGCCTGCCGAGCCATCCCGACTACGCGACGGCGCAACGATTGATGACTGGGTTCGGGGGCGTCGTCAGCTTCGAGGTGGCGGGCGACAAGGAGACCGCGAGCCGCTTTGTCGACCGTCTGCAACTGCCCTACATCGGCCCGACGTTGGGCGGGGTGGAAGGGATCGTCCAGCAGCAGGCGCTCTTCGTCTCACTCGACCCGGCGGAGCGCGCCGCTTCCGGTGTGAAGGACACACTCGTCCGTTACGCCCTCGGCATCGAAGACGCGGAGGACATCATCGCCGATTTGGCGCAGGCGCTACAGGAATAAAGATGCAAGAAGCAAGAATCCTGCATCCTGCGTCTTGTATCCTTAACTGACCCACAAATCGACGAAATCAAACTTGTCCACATCCACCAACCCTTGATCGGTGAGCTTGAGTTTGGGGATGACTTCCAGGGCGAGGAAGCCGAGGTGCATGAAGGGGTCGTGATGTGGAGAGCCGAGTTCTTTAACATGGTCCAATAAGGTATCCATTTGCGCGC
>DAOUAY010000051.1:0-5109 GCA_034432995.1 Anaerolineae bacterium
CGCAATCCGCTAAGTAGCGAGCGCACTCCCTGTTTTTGACCGCCGCGCCAGGATACCTTTGGGCAATTGGGCGGTCACGGACGCCTTTTTGCGAAATTGCCCAGAAATGGAGGCATCTTTGGGAAAAGGCTGCCCCATCAGCAGCCGCCGGAAGCGTCCAGGGGTGCGCTTCGGGGCGCGGTCCCAGAAACCGGTGGGCGTGGGCGGAAAAGAGGCGGCCAGGAAGCTCAGAATGGAGCCCGCCAAGAGCGCCAGTTCCGGCAGGCGTTGGACGCTTTCGGGGTGGTGGACGAATTGGCGCTGCGCGCCCACCATCTGCTTAGCGCTGAGGGGGATTTGTTCCACCGGCCACCGGTCGCGATAGATCGCCCGCACACTTTGCGGTTGGAGCGTGACGGGGGTCGCCAACAGCCAGGGTTCCTTGAAATCCGGGTCATAGATGGCGTAGACGTCGAACGTCTCATTCGCCGGGTCAGGGATGGTTTTATTCAGGACTAACCCCCGCCAGATCTCCGCGCGGATTTCACGACCATGCTCCAGCCACGTCGCGGTGGCGTCGGGCGCGGTAGCGGCCAGCGTTTTCCCCTTGTACTGGCGCGGCAGTGGGCGTACCAAGGCGCCGTACTTGGCCGGACGTCCTTTGCGCGCTTCGGGTAGAAAGTTGCGCCGCGCGGTGAAATTGACCGCCAGCCGCAGCACATAGCGTTTGATCTGGGCTTTGTGCAGCGCCGCAAGCTTGACGCCAGCATCCACCACCAGCAGTTCATCTTCCGCCAGTTCCTGCCGCGTGTGTTGGAGCAGCGCTTCCCACAGCCCTTTTTCACTGGGATCCGCCGGATACACGCGCTCGAAGGCGCGCGGCAAGGCCAGCCGTTGCCCATGCAGTTCCCCGACTTCGCCGCAGATCCCGAAGATAATCGCGGGCAAGGCGCGCTGGGCCGCGGGATGATAATGTTGGCTGGGACAACTCTGCAACGCGGGACGCCAAAACGCGGTCACATCGACGATCACCGGCCGATACCCTTCGTAGCACCGCGGTTGCCAGTCCGGCAGCGCTTTGACATAGGCCCGCCATACTCTCACCAGCAGCGCGATTTGCCACACGCCTTTCCGCAAAGCGACCCAGGCCCGCCGGGTGGCGGCATCCGATAAGCCGGTCGACTTCAAGGCCGGAAAGATAGCCCCGCGGTGCGGCAAGAGTGCGCCGCTCACGAGCATCCACATGAAATGTAAAAGTGCCAGGTTGGTGCCGAGCGGCAGACTGACTAACAATGCGCTCAAAACGCTTATGGTATAATCGGTCATGGTAATGGGCCTCCTGGTCTGGTTTTTTGTTTGACACAACTAGATTACCATACTTTGAGCCCATTACCACCTTTTTCCTCTGCGCTATTTAGCGGAAACTAAAGTTAAAAAGTATGCTTATGGTGTAATGACGGCACTCACCGATATTTCACTGGCTTTACCATAAACTGCAACGGCAGAAACACCATACACATACCCGATACGAGGAGTTATAGCCGTATCTACAAATTGATAATCTCCCTCATTTTCTCCAACAACTTCTATTTTGGCTAGTTGTTGCCAATCCGAAGTATTGAGAGTCGTACGATATATTTGATAGTATTCAATATCATCAGCACCCGTACCAAGCCATCCTAGCACAATTGAATTTTCTATCACTTCAACAGTTAAGTCGGAAGGATATAAAGGTACTTGTTGCAGATATTCTTGGTGTGTAATACCACCTTCTGTACCCAATCTACATCCAACTAATCCAAAAACTATTACCAGTAAAATAATTGTTGCTAGTATCACTTTGCTGTTCATCTTTTCCTCCATTTAGTTCACTTTCAGTCAGTGCGCCCAACGCACCAGCTTAAGCTGCGCGGCGGGTGCGGCGACGGGTCTTTGAGAGCAGACCTGGTTGTGCGCGTTTCCCCTCCGCCAGCCGGCGGCGAAGCCGCGTCAGCTTCAATCTCCCCCACCCGCGCGGACGCGGGCTTCCAACCTTATGAAACAGCCTGATTGCGAGTATAATACGCCCCGTCAGCCACGCAAGCCGAACATTCGCACTGGTGGACTTGAGGCCCCGTGCTTCAATCTGGTTTCCGGTCACGCTGGTTTCGTCACTGGTGGCACGCCCGGCTGCGGGCGACGACCCCGATTAGGAAGCTATGCCTGTTCGTGACCGGGCGGCTGACACGCAATCTTTCATTTCAGGAGGAGCCTAATGAGCAAGTTGAGTCGTCGTACCCAGAAGCCGGCCGCCCAGGCCGAAGTGCGCCCCTTCGAGGGCCTGACCCGCATCCAGCCCCATGCCGCCGGCGCCGACATCGGCGCGCACGAGATCGTCGTCTGCATCCCCGGCCCAGACGAGACCCAGATTTTCCGCACCTTCGGCACCTATACCGCCGATCTGGAAAGCCTCGCCGCCTGGCTCAAGGAACACGCCGTCGAGACCATCGCCATGGAATCCACCGGCGTCTACTGGATTCCCGTCTTTGAACTGTTGGAGCAGCATGGCCTGCGTTGTTGTCTCATCAACTCCGCCACTACCAAGCGCATGCCAGGGCGTAAATCCGATGTCAACGACGCGCAGTGGATCCAAACGCTGCACAGTTATGGCCTACTCAGCGATTCCTTTCGCCCCGACGCGGACTTGATTGCCCTGCGCACGCTCCTCCGCCATCGCGCGCAGCTCATTCAGCACCGCAGTCCCCACATTCTCCATATGCAGAAAGCCTTGCTGCAGATGAACCTCCAACTCTCCCAGGTGCTCAGCGATGTCACCGGCGAGACCGGTCTCAACATCATCCGCGCTATCGTCGCCGGCGAACGCGATCCCCACCAGTTAGCGGCCTGGCGCAACTCGCGTTGCCACAAGGATGAAGATGAAATCGCCCTGGCCCTCACCGGCACTTGGCGGGAAGAGCACCTCTTCGTGCTGCAACAATCGCTGGCACTCTTCGATTTCTACACCCAGCAAATCACCGCCTGTGATGCCAAAATCGAACGCACCTACAGCGCCATCCGCCCCGACTGGGGCAACGCCCAGCCGGCGTTGGCACCCCTCACCCACAAGCCCCGCTCGCACAGTAAGAATCAGCCCCAGGATGTCCAGGTGCGCGAACATCTCTATCGCATTGTCGGCGTGGACCTCCTCGCCGTCCCCGGCCTCAGCGAGAGCGGCGCCCAGACCATCGTCGCCGAGGTCGGCAGTAGCCTGGAACGCTTCCCCTCCGCCAAGCATTTCTGCTCCTGGTTGGGTCTCGCCCCGCACAACGATATCTCCGGCGGCAAGGTGTTACGTTCCTACCGCCTCAAGAATCACAACCGCGCCGGCCAAGCCTTCATCCAGGCCGCCGCCGCCCTTATCCGTTCCGATACCGTCTTCGGCGCGTGCTATCGCCGTCTCAAGAGCCGCCTTGGCCCGGCGCAAGCCCTGGTGGCTACCGCCCACAAGCTCGCGCGCCTCGTCTACAAGATGTTAAAAGACAAAGTCCCTTACGAGCACACCACCGCCCAGGAGGAAGAAGCACGGCTCCGCGACCGCGAGATCGCTTACCTCAAACACAAGGCCGCTAAACTCGGCCTCATCCTTGCCGACACGGAGGGAACGGTTGTTTCTTAGGAATCCACCTGCCGGCGCAGACGCCGGCTTCCAACCGCATGAAACAGGCTCGCGCACTTTGTGGTACAATACTCCAGAGATGCACACGCGATCCTGAATGTCGCACTGGCGATCATTTGATCCCGTTTAGTAATCTAGGACGCGGCGCGAACGATTTCATTACTGGTGGCATAGACCCCGATCAGCAAGCTGGAGCTTTAACTGCGCCGCAGTGTGCATCCCTTCATACTGTCTTCTAACCAAGCCGTTCACGGACGGGTTGGCTTTTTTGGGTTATGCCCCTCCCCTCATCACGTCCTCAACGGCCCCTGGTGTTGCCGGCGCCCCTGGATTTCACTGGAGAGCTGACCTGGTGACAGTTTTGCACCACTACATCTTGGGCAAAGTCGCGCAAAAAATCCAGATATAATATCGAACAACCGTTCTCCTGGCGAAACTCACGTCACCTTGTTTCTCAGCAAGCGATGTTAGTAGAATGTAATTGCGCTGGGACGCGGAATGTGCTATCCTTGTCCCCAAGTAGGACGGGAACGCTCCAGGGGCACGGAGCGTGAGGGCCAGCCGTGGCCGCCCATGGGATACCACCAGTAAGCCCGTGATGTTTTGTGGCTGCCCGTCGGATACTACTTTGGGACGGTGTCCGCACCGAACCCGCATCAGTTGGTGAACCTCTGCGCCTCCAATCCGCGCCCCAGCGCTCGCCCGCTCAATGGCGACATTCTACGTTGTAAGGAGCCGTTTATGAATACCAACCCTGTGTTTCTCAGATATCTGGCCCTGGATGCCCACAAGCACTATGTGGTCATCGGCGGCGTCAATGCCACGTGTGAGACGGTGTTGCCGCCGCGCCGCCTCGAAATGGCCGAGCTGGCAGACTGGTTACGCGCCCACCTCCAGCCGACCGACAAGGTGGTCATCGAGGCCACCACCAACACCTGGACGCTCTATGACCAGGTGGCGCGCTACGCCGGCGCCGTGGTGGTCGCCCACCCGCCGCATATCAAGCTCATCAGCGCGGCGCTCGTCAAGACCGACAAGCGCGATGTGTTTGTGCTGGCCAAGCTCTTGGCGCTCAACCTCATTCCCGCAGTGTGGGTGCCCCCGCAGCCGGTGCGCGAGTTGCGGGAGTTGGTGGCGCACCGCGTGCGCTTGACGCGCGCCCGCACCCAGACCACCAATCGCTTGCACAGCATGTTACAGCGGCACACCATCGCTGCCCCAGACGGCGATCCCTTTGCCGCTCAACACCGCGCCTGGTGGTATGCGCTCGCCCTCTCGCCCACCGAAAAGCTGCACGTGCGGCAAGACCTGGCCACCCTCGACCTACTCAACGCCCAGATCGCCGAGGTCGAACAAGAACTGGCGCGCCTCAGCACCGTCGCCCCCTGGGCCGCGCCGGCGCCGTTCCTGATGCAGTTGCCCGGTATTGGCCTCCTCACGGCGATGATCATCCTGGCGGCGGTAGGCGACATCAC
>DAOUAY010000052.1:0-8272 GCA_034432995.1 Anaerolineae bacterium
AACGATAGTTTATCCCAAAATTCTATATGAAAGCGAGGTATACAGTATGAAACAGCCCACATTAGGTATCATTATCGGCAACCGGGGATTCTTCCCCACACAACTCTGCGAAGAGGGACGCGCGAAGATTTTGCGGATTTTCGAAGAAGAAGGCATCAAGCCGATCGTCCTTTCGCCGGAGGATTCGCCTTACGGTTCGTTGGAGACGAACGAAGCGGCCCGCAAGTGCGCCGACCTGTTCCGTGCCAACCGCGCTGACATCATCGGCGTCGTCATCACGCTGCCCAACTTCGGCGAGGAAGGGCCGATTGCCAACGCGCTGCGCTGGGCCGAGTTGGACGTGCCGGTGCTCGTTCAGGCCACGCCCGACGACGCGAACTTCATGACCATTGCCCACCGCCGCGACTCGTTCTGCGGCAAGATGTCCACTTGCAACAACCTCAAGCAGATGGGGATCAAGTACACGCTCACCGCGCTGCACACGGTTGACCTGGATACCGACAGCTTCCGCCAGGACTTGCGCAATTTCGTGGCGACCTGCCGCGTCGTCAGGGGACTGAAGCACGCGCGGGTCGGCATGATCGGCGCGCGCCCGGCGGCCTTCAACACCGTCCGCTTCAGCGAGAAGCTCCTGGAGCGCGCGGGCATCAGCGTGGACACGATCGATCTCTCCGAGGTCTTCGGGCGCATCGAGCGGCTCAAGGACGATGATCCCGCCCTGGTCGCCAAGCTGGACGCGCTGAAGGCGTACCTCAAGATCAAGGGCGTCCCCAACCAGGCGCTGGTCAAGATGGCGAAGTTCGGGACGGTCGTGGATCAGTGGATGGAGGCCGAGGGCCTCATCGCCAGCGCGGTGCAGTGCTGGACGGCGATGGAGGAGTACTACGGCGTCGTGCCCTGCGCGATGATGAGCATGATGAGCAACAACCTCATGCCCTCCGCGTGCGAGACCGACATCACCGGCGTGGTCGGCATGATGGCGATGGCGTATGCGTCCGGCAAACCGAGCGCGCTG
Organism: Anaerolineae bacterium; assembly: GCA_034432995.1. Taxonomy (GTDB): domain Bacteria; phylum Chloroflexota; class Anaerolineae; order B4-G1; family SLSP01; genus DSWT01. The sequence continues at coordinate 1,016 of DAOUAY010000052.1, forward strand.
GCCGACTGGAACAACAACTACGGCGACGATCCGAACAAGGGCGTGCTCTTCCACTGCTCCAACCTGCCCAAGGACTTCTTCGAGGAGACGCCCGATATGGACTACCAGGAGATCATCGCCGGGACGGTGGGCAAGGACAACACCTTCGGCACCGTCGTGGGTCGCGTCAAGGCCGCGCCCTTCACCTACACCCGCGTCGCCACCAACGACTGGGAAGGCAAGATTCAGGTCTATCTAGGCGAAGGCACGCTCACCAAAGACCCGCTCAAGACCTTCGGCGGCTACGGCGTCTTCGAGATCCCCAACCTGCAAGGCTTGCTGCACTACATCTGCGAGAACGGCTTCGAGCACCACGTCGCCGTCAACATCTCGCGGACTGCGGATGCGGTGAACGAGGCGCTGAGCAAGTACTTGGGGTGGGACGTCTACTACCACAAGGGGTAAACTTTTCAACTACGAATCTTCACGAATCGGGCTTATATTCGTGAAGATTCGTGGTTTGTGTGTAGGTGGAACGGCAACGGGAGATGCGCCTTGCGCGTGTTTCCCGTTGTGGTTTGGTTTCTTATTCATTGGATTTTCTGATAGAATAGAGTCGCTCTCTATGGAGGCGGGTAATGCCAACTATCCGTGGTGTTCTTGGCCCATACCGTTTCTTTTTCTATAGCTTTGACTGCAATGAACCGATGCATGTTCACGTTGCACGTGAACGACGATTGTGTAAATTCTGGCTTGAACCGGTTGTGTTGAGTTTCAATGATGGCTTTTCACCGACAGAACTCAATCGAATACGCAAGATAATTTTCAAGCATCTTGAGCAAATTGTGGAGGCCTGGGATGAACACTGTGGTAACTGATATCCCGAGAATTAAAGATATAGACGTGACCGATGATGTTATTGTCGCCTACCTTGTGGATGGGCGCATGATAAGTGTGCCTCTGGCGTGGTCATGGCGTTTATCAGAAGCCTCACCGGAACAGCGTAAGCACTTCGAGATTCTCGGAAGTGGGCAAGGCGTCCATTGGCCTGATATTGACGAGGACATCAGCGCGGCAGGTATGCTGTATGGTGTTCCCGCGCCTGCTCCAAGACCGAAATCACGTACTAAACGCGAATCATTACGCCCAGAGTTGGCAATGACACCAGCAACTATCTAAGGGTATGTAGTCTCACTCTTGTGAGTCGTTTTCTACACATTTCGGCAACGGGAGATGCGCCTTACGCGCGTCTCCCGTTGTGGTTTACATCCAGTGTACTTTGAGTAAAATAGCGTTACCCAGATCAAAAAATCAAGGAGATGTGATGTCAGCAGCGCCCATGCCACAATCTTATCCGCGTATCAATGACCCAGACAACAATGCGTATGGTTGTTTGGATACGGATACCCTGAAACCACATCATTACAAAATCCCCGTCGAAGTTCTGACACAAATGATTCGGGAAGCAATTGGCAAGGCCAATCAGAAATCGAGCCGCGAGAGCATTGCTATCCCACCAGACGCGACCGCCGCAGACCTGACCAAAGTCTATCGGCGCGCCGGGAAGGACTTGTTCCGGTACTTCAAGCGATACTACGAAGACCCGGCTTCGACGGCGCATCAGGTACACAAAAAGCACTACCGTGATGTTGGTGCAGAACAGTTTCGCAGTCGCGTCATTCAAAAAGGTCGCATGAATTCTGGGTGGCGGTATCAGTTCTTGTTGTTGGATTGCGCGGCGCATAGCCAACGCTTCAAAAGTGTGTCTGATTTGGGGTTGGCGGAGGCGGATTTTAACGCAGTGATTGAAGCGATCAAGTCTGATGTGCTGCCGTTAAGCCTGTACGTTTCTGTCAAAAATAGACGAAATACATTGGGTGGACAAGATTGGCCCAAAGCAATCCGAGCATTGGAAGTTGTTGCAATGAATGATCGTAATCGTGTTGGCCCATATTGCTGTATTTTTGGAATTGTCATGGATCGTGGACAACGACATATCAAGATTGAACAGAAAACAGGTCAGGCCTACTCGACCAATACGGAAGTCTGGTTATCTGATTTCCTGTGGCCTTTTTTTGCGAACTACTCTTACGAAGAAATAATGCGGTTAGTATTGGATGTGTTGCTAAGTGTGCAGGAGTCCGAAGAACTCGCTACACAAATCCAAATACCGGCTGAGGTATTAGAGTTCTTTGGTGAAGAATGTCGCAAGATCGGATTGATTAACGCGGAAGGTTACTTCGACGATCCTTACAAATTACTCAAGTTTTTCTGTAAAATATAGAATCTCTATTGAAAGGTGTTATTGTGCAACAGACTGTTTTATCGAAATCGAGCAATGGAAATCAACACAATTCCTGCTGTACTGTTATTTTTGGCGACAGCCGAGAAGAATTAAAATCTTTCACGGGGAAAGTTGATCTCATTGTTACTTCGCCACCCTATGCTGACGCACGTCGCAGACATTATGGTGGTGTTCATCCAGATGATTTTGCTCATTGGTTTCTTACGTTTCATCAGGCTTTTTGGGATGTATTGAAGCCAACAGGAAGTATGGTCATCAATATCAAAGATAAAGTGGTGGATGGCGTCCGTCACCGTTATGTCTGGCACACGATTGAAGCCCTTTGTAAACAAGGTTGGTTGGCAATAGATGATTATATCTGGCATAAGCCTAATCCGATGCCAGGATATTGGCCCACGCGCTTGAGCGATGGATGGGAATATTGTTTCCATTTGGCGAAACAGAAAAAGCCATTCTTTAATCATGAGGGCGTCAAAAAACCGATTGGTGAATGGGCCGAAACTCGCTTGAGTAATTTGAGTGAAAGCGATCTTAGCCGTCATAATTCGGTCAATCAAAGTGGCTTTGGGCGTGACTTATCGCGTTGGGTAGGAAAAGACAAGGTTCTACCAAGCAACGTGTTTACTTATGCTGTGGTGGGGAAAAATAAAACGCACCCTGCTGTCTATCCAACAGCTTTGCCTGAATTTTTTATCAAATTGCTTTGCCCAGAGCATGGTATGGTTTTGGACCCTTTTGCTGGTAGTGGGACAACAGGCATCGCGGCATTATCCCTCGGGCGCGACTGTATTTTGATTGATAACCAAGAAAACTATTACCGTATAGCCATAGAGCGACTCAAAGGAGAGGTTTCCGCACAGATAGTGAGCGATGCGGAGATTACGCAAGGTATTTTTGATATTCCGTCAAAGCTGCAATTGCGATTGCTTGAGCAAAAGGTAAAGCTGACCGAGATTTCAGGAGAACTGGAATACGATAAATCAGAAATGTGAGGACAATACGATGTTACTGCAACCTTTACGCGAAAAACTTTGTGACCTGCACATGGAGTTGCCCAAAAATGACCTGGTAAAATGGACGGGCGGCAATGTAAGCGCGCGCGATCGCATGACGGGCTACGTCGTGATCAAGCCCTCCGGCGTGCGCTACGAGGATTTGAAACCGGAGCACATGGTCATCGTGAACCTGGAGGGCGCGATTATCGAAGGCGATCTGAAACCCTCCTCCGACACGGCGAGCCACCTCTACATCTACCGCCAGCGGCCCGACGTCGGCGGCATCGTCCACACGCACTCACCGTATGCCACGGCGTTCGCCGCGGTGGGCAAGCCGATCCCCGTCGTCCTGACCGCTATGGCGGACGAGTTCGGCGGGCCGATTCCGTGCGGCGGCTTTGCGCTGATCGGCAGTGAGGACATCGGCAAGGTCGTCGTGGACAGCATCGGCTCGTCGTGCGCGGTGTTATTGAAGAACCACGGCGTCTTCACCATTGGGCGCGATGCCAGGGCCGCCGTCAAAGCCGCCGTGATGACGGAGGACGTCGCCAAGACGGTGTGGCTGGCGCTCCAAATCGGCCAACCGGAGGAGATTGCGCCGGATGACGTCGCCAAGCTGCACCACCGCTACACGCACGTCTACGGGCAGTGAAAGGTTATACAGGCTTTTGTCACGGTATGCGCTTGACAGGAACCCGTGAATGTATTATTATACATTTATAAATGTAAATGATACTTTGCGGAGGTAAAAATGACGGCGGCAGACAAAAAACCCGTGCAAGTCTATTTGGACGCGACGCAGCGGTCGAAACTATCGTATTTGGCCGAACGGCTGAATGTTTCCTATGCTGAAGTGCTGCGGCTAGGCATCGATGCCCTGTCACTGACAACGCTTGCGGTAGCCGATGACCCCGCGATGCAGCTTATTGGGTTGCTCGGCGAACAAACCAACAGCCCCGGCGATATGTCAGTTGCCCATGACCGTTACATCGTCGAGGAAACCCGGAATGTATAGCCAGCGTGTGTTGTTTGTGGATACCGGCGGCTGGCTGGGCGTTCTGGATCCAAAAGACAAGTATCACACCCAGGCCGCTGATTTTTTCCGGCACGCGCTATCCGCTTACACCAGTCTTGTCACCACCAATCTGGTGATCGCCGAGACGTATATCAACATTCGTCGCAGCAGCAGCCCCGAAAAGGCAGTCGCGTTTCTTGACCTAATCGAGAAATCTGGACGCATCCATTGCGTGTGGGCGGATGATGAACTCGAAGTGAGCGCCCGTGAGGTGCTGCGGCTCTATCACGATCAGGATTTCAGTTACGCCGATGCGGTAAGCTTTGCCGTGATGCAACGCGATGGTATACGTGATGTGTTCGCCTTCGACCGGCACTTCCGTGCGATGGGGTTTATCGTACTACCAGCCTAAATACTGATATGCGCCTCCGAAGGAAACACCACTTGGCAGATCTATCCCTACTCGCTATCGTCGTCGATCCCGAACGCGACAACGTCGCCGTCGCCAAGACCTTCATTTCAGCAGATACTGCCGTGATTTGGCAAGGAACCCCAGTCACCGTGCGCGCCGATATTTCCCCTGGACATCGCTTCGCGCTCTACCCTATCCCCGCTGGCGAGTGGGTGCGGCAGTATGGACAGCCATTCGCCCGCTCGAAAGGACTTGCGGTGGGCGATCCGGTGCATGACGAGACTGTGGAAAGTGTTGTCCCGCAGGTGGATGCCGATAGCCTCGTGCTACAAACGCCGCAGTTGCCCGCGTGGGAGGGCGCGCTGCCCACGTTCCACGGCTTCCACCGCCCCGACGGACGGGTGGGCATCCGCAACTGGGTGCTGATCGTCCCGACGAGCATGTGTTCCAGCCACGAGGCGGCGCAGATTGCGTTACGCGGTGAAGCGCAGGGCATTTACACCCGCGAGCGTTATCCCAACGTGGACGGCGTCGCCGCGATCCCGCACTCGGGCGGCTGCGGCGGTCCGTACCCACAAGAAGGCGCGTGCCAGCGGGGAACGCACGAGAACACGCTGCGGATTCTGGCGCAGCATATCGGGCATCCCAACGTCGGCGCGGTATTGCTCATCGAATTGGGCTGCGAGAAGGCGAACCTGGCGGCGTTCGACGACTACTTCGGCGCCGATTTGGCAGCGCGCTACGGCAAGCCGGTGCTGCGCCTCAGCATCCAGCAGGACGGCGGCTCGCAAGCCGTCATCGCGCGCGGATTGGCGCTTTTGCCGGAGTTGTTGGCTGCCGCGAACCAAACAGCCCGCCAACTGGCCCCGCTAAGCGCGCTGGCGCTCGGTCTGGAATGTGGCGGCAGCGACGCCTTCAGCGGGCTTTCGGCGAATCCCGCTTTAGGACAGGCGAGTGATTTGCTGGTGCGGGCCGGTGGGCGCAGCGTGATTTCGGAGGTGGCGGAGTTCTACGGCGCGGAGCATCTCTTCGCGCAGCGCGCTGTGAATCGCCAAGTCGCCGCCGATGTTTTCGCGCTGCTCGACTGGTATCGCGCCTATGCCGCCGCGCGCGGCGGCCACAGTATGACGGAGAACCCCAGTCCCGGCAACAAAGCCGGCGGCCTGCTCAACATCACGATCAAGTCGCTGGGAGCGCTTGCCAAGAGCGGTAGCGCGCCGGTGGTGGGCGTGCTCGATTACGGCGATTGGGTGTGGGATCACGCGGACAGCGGCGTCTACATGCTCAACACGCCGGGCTACGATCCGCCGTCTGTGACCGGGTTGGTCGGCGCAGGCTGCCAGATGGTGAGCTTCACCACCGGGCGCGGCTCGGTGTTCGGCAACGCGATTGCGCCCGTCATCAAAATCGCCTCCAACGACGCGCTTCATGCGCGGATGCCCGACGATATGGACGTCAACGCCGGAGCTGTCATCAGCGGCGCGAAAACCTTGCCGGAGATGGGCCGGGATATTTTCCACGAAATTCTCAGCGTCGCATCCGGCAAGCCGACAAAGGCGGAGATCAACGGCCACCGCGAGTTCAATCTGTGGGAGATCGAAGGGTTGTTGCTGTGAAGAAGCTGTCAGCGGTCAGCTTTCAGCCGTCAGCCAGAAAGCTGATAGCTGAAAGCTGAAAGCTGATGGCAGATTGCTGATTGCTACCCAGGAGCTTGTCCTGATGAATACAGTCACTATGGCTTACGAAGACTTGATTGCCCGGTTCGTCCAATGGGCGCAGGCTGAGGACAACATTCGCGCGGCGTTCGTCATCGGCTCGCGGGCGCGGACGGATCATCCGGCGGACGAGTGGTCCGATCTCGATGTGATCCTGCTGGCGAACGCCCCCGAACCCTTTTGGGCGACGGCCGATTGGCTGCACCCTATCGGCGTCCCCTGGCTGACCTTCATCGAGCCTTTACACGATGGGCGCGGCTTCGAGCGGCGGGTGTTGTTCGAAGGGGGACTGGATGTGGACTTCGTGCCTTCCCCGGTCGAGTTTTTTCGGCGGATGTTGGATACAGAGCTGCTGCCCGACGTCGCCGATTTGCTTCACCGTGGCGTGCGTTTCCTGGTGGACAAGGAGGGCTTCGCCGAACGGCTTGAGGTTCTTCGGCTGACGGCGCTCCCTTATCAACTGCCGACCGAAGCCGAGTTCTTGAACCTGGCGCATGACTTCTGGTATCACACCGTCTGGACGGCGAAGAAGCTGCGGCGGGGCGAACTATGGACCGCCAAGTCCTGTTGCGATGGCTATCTCAAGCAGTTGCTCCGCCGGATGTTGGAATGGCACACTCGCGCGCGCCAGGGAGCGTCCGTGGATACCTGGATGAGCGGGCGTTTCCTCGAAGAATGGGCCGACGCGCGCGCCGTTGCGGCCCTGTCCGCAATCTTCGCGCACTACGATGAGCCGGATGTGTGGCGCGCGCTTCTGGCGACGATGGACTTGTTCCATTGGTTGGCGCTTGAGACTGCGGAGCAACTAGGATATGGGTATCCTGCCGATGGCGAAG
>DAOUAY010000053.1:0-4660 GCA_034432995.1 Anaerolineae bacterium
AGATTATCGAGATCATCGAGGCGGTCTCTATCCCGGTGATGGCCAAGTGCCGCATCGGCCACTTTGTCGAGGCGCAAATCCTGGAGGCGCTGGGCGTGGATTACATTGACGAGAGCGAGGTGCTCACCCCCGCCGACGAGGAACACCACGTGGACAAGTGGAAGTTCAAGGTGCCCTTCGTCTGCGGCTGCCGCAACCTGGGCGAGGCGCTGCGGCGCATCGGCGAGGGCGCGGCGATGATCCGCACCAAGGGGGAGGCCGGCACCGGCGACGTCGTCGAGGCGGTGCGCCACGCGCGGGCCGTGCTGGGCGAGATCCGCCGCCTGACCTCGATGGCGACCGAAGAGATGATGGCCTACGCCAAAGAGATCGGCGCGCCCTACGACCTGGTGGTCGAGACGGCGCAACTGGGCCGGCTGCCGGTGGTCAACTTTGCCGCTGGCGGCGTGGCCACCCCGGCCGACGCGGCGCTGATGATGCAACTGGGTGTGGATGGTGTTTTCGTGGGCAGCGGCATCTTCAAGTCCGGCGATCCCGCCAGGCGCGCCCACGCCATCGTCCAGGCCGTCACCCACTACGATAACCCCGAGATACTGGCCGAGGTGAGTCGCGGCCTGGGCGAGGCGATGGTCGGCATCCACGTCAGCGACATTCCCGAGGGCGGGCGGCTGGCGGTGCGTGGTTGGTGAGCGACAGCGCCCCGCTTCGTGAGGCCTCGCGGAGCGAGGCCGTCATCCGTCCGGCCACCGTCGCCGACATCCCCGACCTGGTGCGGCTGCGCCGGGTGATGTTCGAGGCGATGGGCTGGGACGACCCGACCCGGCTGGATGCATCCGCGTCTGCGTCAGAGGCCTACCTGATCGAGGCGATTCCTGCGGGGACATTCCGCGGCTGGGTCGCGGTGACGCCGTTGGGTGAGGTGGTGAGCACCGGCGGCGTGATTGTTGACCGGCACATTCCCATACCCAAGAATTTATCGGGGCGGGTAGGCTACATCCTGAACGTGGCGACTGATCCGGCGTATCGCCGTCGCGGGCTTGCGCGCCGCATCATGCGGGCAATCCTGGATTGGCTGGCAAAGTGCGGCGTCCAGAAAATCGTCCTGCACACCAGCGACGCGGGCCGGCCCCTGTACGCTTCGCTGGGCTTTGAGCCGATGACGAACGAGATGCAACTGAGAGCGCCATGACCACCGACGATGCCCCGCTTCGCGGGGTCACCATCCGGCAGGCCACGCCGGACGATGCCGAGATTATTTACCAGCAGCGGCTGGCGATGTTCGAGGACGTTTGGGGCGCGCTCGACCCACAGGGTGTGGCGATGATGGAGGCCACGTTCATCCCGTGGGTGCGCCGCGGCCTGGCCGACGGGTCGTACCGCGGCTGGTTGGCCTGTAATGGAGAGGGGCGCGTGATTGCCGGCGGCGGGTTGATCATACACGAGTGGATGACGAATCCGAGGAACTCTAACTTGCGCCGCGCCTACATCGCCAACGTATACACGGCGCCGGATTACCGCCGCCGGAAAATCGCGCGGCGCATTATGGAGACGATTGTCGCCTGGTGCCGCGCCGAGGGGTTCAAGATGGTGTCGTTGCACGCCAGCCCCTTTGGCCGGCCGTTGTACGAATCGCTGGGATTCGAGCCGTCGAACGAGATGCGGCTCCATCTGGACAGGTAGGGCAAAATGGCACTTTGCCCCGTACGCGAGAAAGGTTTGGAATGAAGATCGGCGTACTGGCGCTGCAGGGCGCGTTCTTGGAGCACGAAAGAATCTTGACCCGGCTCGGCGTAGAAGCCGCAGAGGTGCGCCTGCCACAGCACCTGGAAGGATTGGATGGGCTGATCATCCCCGGCGGGGAATCCACCACCATCAGCAAAGTTGCCCGGCGGTGGGAGCTGCTCGAACCCTTGCGCGCCTTTGGACGGTCAGGCTGTCCGGTGTGGGGCACCTGCGCGGGAATGATCTTTATTGCCCGGGAGGTGGTGGACGGCAAGCCGGATCAGCCGCTTTTGGGGCTGATGGACGTGACCGTGCGCCGCAACGCCTTTGGCCGTCAGGTGGATAGCTTCGAAGCCGATCTGAAAGTCGCCGCGCTGGGCGATGAGCCGTTCCACGCCGTCTTTATCCGCGCGCCGCGGATCGAGCGGGTGGGTGAGGGGGGCGAGGTGCTGGCACAGTTGGAAGATGGCGCCATCGTGGCTGCCCGGCAGGGGAACCTGTTGGCAACGGCTTTCCATCCGGAGCTGACCGACGACGATCGGTTTCACCAGTATTTTTTGCGCCTCTTGGAGTAGGTTGAAATGGCCAAACGGAGCAATACCGTCAAAGAGCCGGTGGCAACGTACGCCCGCAATACTAAAGTCCCCACCTTTTTCGGCAAGCCAATGTTTAGGGGAAAGTTTGTCGAGGTGGATGAGGCGATTGATCCAGATACCCCGACGTTGTTCTATGAACATCCCAACGGCGAGATATGGGTGGGTGACGCCGTTGTTTGGCTCGGCTCACTGGAGAGCGAATCTGTTGACTTGGTCTTTGCCGATCCACCCTACAACATCAAAAAAGCCGAATGGGATACGTTCGAGTCTCAAGAGGCTTATGTCGAGTGGTCATTGAAGTGGATAGAACAGGCAGTCCGCGTGCTGAAACCAAACGGCACATTGTACGTGTGTGGCTTTTCCGAAGTTTTGGCCGACATCAAATTGCCCGCGCTGCGCTTTTTCGCGGGATGTCGCTGGCTGGTATGGCACTATAAGAACAAGGCCAATCTCGGATCAGATTGGGGACGATCTCACGAAAGCATCTTGCATTTCAGAAAGAATCGGGATTTCACTTTCAACGTAGACAATGTACGGATTTCCTACGGGAGGCATACGCTAAAGTATCCGGAACATCCCCAAGCCGAGACCAGTCAATATGGCAACGGCAAGAAACAGGTTTGGCAACCGCACCCCAAAGGAGCCAAACCCAGGGATGTGATCGAGATTCCGACGACGTGCAATGGAATGCACGAAAAGACGCCGCACCCCACCCAGAAACCAGAGGAGCTTTTGAGAAAGATCGTCCTGGCGTCGTCCAAACCGGGTGATTGGGTGGTGGATCCGTTCCTTGGCTCCGGCACGACGGCTGTAGCCGCCGAGCAGTTAGGACGTAAGTGGAAAGGGTGCGATATTACGCTTGAGTATTGCCAATGGGCTGCGCAGCGGATCGAACTGGTCGAAGACTGGCCGGTCGAGAAATGGATCGAGTACGATCTTGAGAACACTGAGCGAAGGAAATCTATCCGATGATGGTAATGACTTTGGGCGATCTGCAAGAGAGTGTTCGGGATACGTCTGCATTCGGTGAGTTGGGTGATTATCTGGCACTTGGTTGTGCTTTCCTGGCGTTTGTACAAGAGACACGGCCCACTCGCATCGTTTCTCCTTCGCATTCCAACTACGTCTTTCTCCAGTATGGCAAGGATCACGGTCACAAAATCACCCGCCCGTTGAACGGCGATTTGTGGATCGAATCGCCCGTCGAATTCGAGGCGGCGTTTGGAAGGCTCGTTGCCTTCCTGGCCGATCTCAAACGACATCAAGAGCGGGCAGCGCAGAGGAGAAGCTGTCGGCAATATGTGGAGTCGAAGGAGATCGACCAGGTCATCTATACTGCCCAGCAGGCTATCGGCTGCATCGGCGACTCGTTTGATAACCCGAACCAATCCCGAAAGCGTGTGGGGCAACTGTTCGAGACGCTGGTCAAATTGGTTATCCAAGAAGTGGGGCTGGAGTGCGAACCCCGCACAATCAATATCCCTATCCCGAATCATCCCGGCTACGAGATGTCCTATGCATTGGATTTGGTCTTCTCCCGCAACAAAGCCATTGTTGCCTCAGAAACCCCGTTTATCCATCCCTCAGAAGTCGTCGGTTCGGTCAAGACGACCAGCAAGGATCGGTTGGACAAGGTTTTTCTCGACAAATACCTGCTGACCCGGCTATTGGGCCGTGATGTGCCCGTGGTTGCCATCTTTCTCCACGACGTCCAGCGCGCGCGACGTGGCACGAGCATCTTTGGGATCAACTCCACTTTCAAGAGCAATCACTTCTTGGGCTACACCGTCGCCCTGAATCGATTGGACGGTGTGTACTACGTTGACCCCAGGCCAGAAATGATCGCCGACGAACGGCTACGTGAGCAGATCCACGACTTTCAGCAGTTCCTGGTCATGGACCTATGGATACTTTCGAGTGAGTAAGCAGATGAACTATTCCAATCACATCACCGATGATCTGGACGCCATCATGGCCGTCCTGCCGGAGGACGTCCAGGCCGCCGTGCAAAGTGTCGGACGGCGGGATGAGCTGCTGGAGGTGATCCTCGACCTGGGCCGCGTGCCCACCGCCCGCTACACCGACGGCGAGGTGGTGCTGCGCGAGACGGAAGTGACCCACGAGGAGATTCAGTACGTAGACGACCGGGTGGGCGAGTTCGACGCCGATAACCGCGCCGGCATCGCCCGCACGCTGCATCGCATCGCCGCCATCCGTAACCGCAAGGGCGATATCGTCGGGCTCACCTGTCGCGTGGGCCGCGCCGTCTATGGCACCATCGCCATCATCCAGGACATCGTGGAGAGCGGCAAGAGCATCCTCCTGGTGGGCCGCCCCGGCGT
>DAOUAY010000054.1:0-6756 GCA_034432995.1 Anaerolineae bacterium
ACGGCGCCGGCCCCGGCTTACGTTTTGCTGATGGGAGATGGGCACTTTGACTTCAAGAACAACCTGAAGCGCGGTGAAAAAAACTACATTCCTCCTTTTTTAGCCGACGTTGATCCCTGGATGGGCGAAGTGGCTGCCGACAACCGCTATGTTTGTGTCCAGGGAACGGATAATTTCCCCGAAATGCATCTAGGGCGCTTGCCAGTAAAGACTAGCGCCGAAACCCAGACAGTTGTGAACAAAATCTTGGAATACGAAACGAACCCTGCGGCGGGTAATTGGAACCAGCACATCCTGTTTGCCGCCGACAACCCTGACGCCGCCGGCGATTTCTACGCTTATTCCGACGTGATTGCCGATAGCTATCTACCTGCGCCTTATATGGCGCAAAAAGTGTACTATGGGCGCACCCACACCACCGTGACCGCAGCCCGTGCTGCCATCATCGACGCGATCAATGCCGGCCGGCTCATTGTCAATTATGTGGGCCATGCCGCTTACAATGCTTGGGCTGCCGAACAATTGTTTCGCCGCAGCGCCGTTGGCGTGCTTACCAACGCTGGCCGTTTGCCTTTTGTGGTGACTATGGCTTGTCTGGACGGATACTACATCTATCCTAGCGGCGTCACAGATTTTTCAGCCACCGCCGAAGCCTTTGTCCGCGCGCCCGGCAAAGGCGCGATTGCTGTGTGGGCGGCGACTGGCATGGGGACCGCCGTCGCTCACGATCACCTCAACAGGGGATTATTCAGAGCCATTTTCTTCGATGATATCGTTGAAGTCGGCCCGGCCACCTTACAAGGAAAGCTCCGTCTTTACGCCGCTACCGGGTGGTACCGTGATCAGCTCGACACGTACTTGCTCTTTGGTGATCCTGCGTTGCGTTTGCATATCCTACCGGTCGACGTCAGCCTGACACAAACGATTGATACTCCTGACATACTCCCGCCAGGCAGCCAGATCACCTATACCCTGCACTTTACCAATACTGGACCCGCCACAGCGCATCATGTCGTCATCAGCGCCATATTGGGCGCTGCACTGGTCGAGCCGACAATCACATGGCATGGCGCTTCCGTAGTCACGCACACCGGCGACGTTTTCGCCTGGGACGTATCCGATCTGACGGCTGGGCAAAGTGGGAGCATCACCGTAACCGGCGCCATCACGAAAACGTTCAGCGGGCTGCTAGTCAACGATGCCAGGATCGACACGAGCGCCATTGACAGTAACCCGGATAACAATGCCGCCGATCCAGTTACGACGCTGATATACGTGTATCCTGATGGCCCCACGGCCATAGAGTTGACGTCCTTTACGGCCACGCCACTTAACGACACAATCTTGTTAGCATGGGAAACGGCCAATGAAGTGACACTCATCGGCTTCAACCTGTATCGGTCTTCATCGACCGATGTGCGAAAAAGTCAATTGAATGTCAGTTTGATACCGGTACAATTGCCGGGCGAGGTTTTGGGCGCTTCTTATACTTATACGGATGATATGGCAGCGAACGGTGTGACCTATCTGTACTGGGTGGAGGTTCTATCACTCCTAAATACGGTCACGTTCTACGGGCCAGTCGCCAGCGCTATAGAGGCGCCATCGTCTACAACCCTGGTTGTGATCTATTTGCCGCTAGTGATGCGCGTCCCATAGCACACGAGGAAAGATAAAGGCTATGCCGCACCACAAAAGAGTGAAAGCGCGAAGTCGCTTTGTGGCTATGCTTATAGCTCGACAATGTTAAATTAGGTTTGAGTTCGCTGGCTGCGTTGAGCTTTCAGGCGACAGCTAGTAGAACGGGAGCGTTTGACCAAAGTTTGACCACCAAACGAGTGGCTTGTTCTTGCGACAACTGCGGCAAGGGCATCACTGCCTGCAACAGTTCGCGCACATTGGCGACGGACAAGGAAGGCAAAACTTCCAGGTGCATTTGTTGCGCCAATTGGGGGTCTTGGGGATAGGTGTGCGCCCACTCGTATTTGGTTTGGGCAATGAACCAAGTTGCCAGGATGGTCAAAGCCAGTTGAGGTGCCCAGGCCCGGTACTTTTGCGCCTGAAATTCGTCCCACCCGGTTTCAGATTTGGCGTCCTGATTGGCGCGTTCGACAAAATGACGCACGCACTTGAGCCAAGCCAGACGCTCATGAGGGGTGTCGGCCGGCGCGTTGCTCAAAGCATACGGATAGCGTTTGCCATATTCATGCCGGATGACCAGCCATTCTTCAGCCAGTTCACCATCCCGGATTGTCCATACCCGGCGCATGGCGCCTGGATCATCCAAGACGCCGCGTTGAGTGGAACGCACCTCAAAACGCCGCAAGTGCGTGTCGGAGCGCGAAACGAGGTCCCGTGCGGCGACCGGTTTCTCGTCACTGAGGACTTGCCGCCGCGTGCTGGGACGCCCGGGCTTGTCCGGCTCCGCCGCCGGCAGTCCAAAATCAGGTTGGGTCAGGTAAACCGGGGGGTCTTCTGGAATTTCAGCCATGTAGAGCATCCCCGCCTGAGCCATCTGGTGACGCAACCAACCGCTGCGTCCGTACAAGTCATCCAGCGCCACGGCCTCAAAGGGCACCGTGGCCTGTTGCAACATCCGCCAACCCAACTCAATCTTCGTCGCAAACTCCCGTTTCTCCGGCACGCCCACCCGTTGCCGTTCCGCGGCCATCTCCGGGGTGAACCAGTGGCGCGGCAGATACAACTCGCCATCCACCCAGGTCCATACCGGCGCGCGGTAGTAAGCCAAAAACACGCCGACCTGGCTCATCTCCACTTTCCCCAAGCGCCCATTGTGCTGCCGTCCAGCCCCGGCGCTCTTGTCTCCGGCTTTCTCGTCCGCACTTTCATCCAGCAGCAACACGCCGTCTTGCGCCAAGCCCGGGGTCTGCGTGATCTCCGCTTGCACTTGCCCAATCACCGTCCGCGCTGCCCACGGCGAATCCGACATAAACTGCTGCAATTTCTGCCCATCCCCTTCAGAATCACTGCCCCGCCGCTCAATATTGGCAAAATTGCGCTTGGTGTTCAGCAGCACAAGCCCTTTCAGGTAAGTCCAGGCGTGTTTAGCCACATCGCGTGTGGTAGTCTGGCAGCAGTGCCGATAGCGTTCCCCGCAACGGTGCAAACGGTTTCCCCAATCGGCAATCGCTTCCTCAGACAGTCCCCAACGGTGGGGCGCCTCAAGGCCGCGCGGCGTTTCGTCATTCATCGGTCTCATCCTCCTTTCATCAAGATTGGAATGAATGATACCCGATACCAAAGTTTAGAACAACCGCGCTAATTTAACATTGTCGAGCTAGTGTTACAACAGCTTTGACGCCCAATCGTTCCGTCTCGGCTAGAATGAAAGCGTCTTGGGGAAGCAAATGATAGGTCGTAATGAAATGTCGTAACCGTTCAGGCAAAGGTCCATCGACGCCCCCTGCAGTGAGGTCTTCCGGCCGTACAGGTGTCAGGGGAATGGTCGCCAACAGGTCATCAAAACGTGCAATATCCGAGAAACCATCGCGCAAGCGTTCTGGTTGGCGTTTATATAGCGCCAACCAATTCGGCAAACGGGAAGCGGAGTCTGACGATTCCCACATACGCCGCACATGCCGTGTCAAGATAATGTGATAACATTCCTGCAAAACCGGTAACGGAACCCAGGCCACCATTTCCAACGCAGCTATGGATGGCCGCAGAGGGCGTACAAACGCCTGCGCCGCCATAGCATAAGGATTATCATCGCCTGGGCGTAAGGCCAATAACAGGGAACTATCAATGACGAGCTGTTGAGGCAAGGGAAGCTGCCGGATCGGCAAGATTGTAAAGCGCCATCAGCCAACCTCTTGTATCTCTGCCCAAAATGTATCATCCTCAGCAGGCAGCCCATCGAAAAGCGCAGCCAGACCCTCCACCGGGTCACCAAGACGCCGTTCGAGACGGCGCGCCCTGGCCACTAAGGCTTCTTGACGTTGGCGTAACGCTGGCGGCAACTCGGATGTGGATGTTTCGGCTTGTAAGCGCCGGTACTCCTCGAAACCGATGAGGACAGCCATCGGCTCGCCACGACGTCTCAGGATATAGCGCTTGCCGCTATACTTGGCCTGTCCCACCAACTCGGCCAGCTTGCTCTTTGCTTCGACCATGCTGACATAACGGTCCATTTGGTTTCTCCTACAGGTCAGGATGACCTTAGTATACACTGTTTTTGACAGGATGGACACGATTTTCAGGATAGGGACTGGTCATACATCGAATCAGCGTTTAAGACGCATCGTGTGCTCAGAGGTTACTGCGCCAACTCCGGCATATACCGCAAGATCCGTTCTGTCCATTGCGTGGCCTGCACCGCCAGAAGACTGCGCTGTGATGCGCTATGTTGCGCTTCAGGCCAGGCGCGGCGCCAGAGCGCCAGTACAACTTGCACATTGACCAATTCTTCTGCCAGCTCGATCGGCATGTCGGCGGCCGTCCACTCAATGAGATACTGGCACTCTTCCAGCATCGCCAATGTCGCCGCACCCCCGGTTGCGCGGCGCGACGCAGAGGCCACGCGCCCTAGACTCGCCGCCAGTCCGGCTAAGCGCGTTGGCCAGGCGTCGCGAAGATACCGCTCGCGCAGACGTTCGCGATTTTTCATTCAACGCCTCCCAATAATTCCAGGGTAACGTCGGCGATCTCTTGCCGAAGCCCCTCGTTCTGGATGATGATGCTTCGATTCCCTAACCGGGGACGGATATTGATGAGCGATTCAAACTCGATGTGCTGTTCCTCTGGATACCAGTTTGCGCCCCATAAATCATCTTGCTCGCTGCCATGTTCGAGCAACACGGCCTCGCAATCCGAGTGCATTTCACCGCCGCCGGCCAGAGTGCGCCGGCGAATGTCCACCACGATTTTGATCAGATACGGATAGATTTCCAACATCTCTTGGACCTGGGCAGGTGTTGCCGGGCTATCGATTAAATGGATCATTTCGGTACTCCAATTTCAAGATTGTATAGCTGAGCCGGGATCTTGGCAATATCCAATACATTGACGGTTGTTTTCATCATCAACCTCTTTTCCTCCTGTTTTCTCCTACAGGTCAGGATGACTATAGTATACACTGTTTTCGACAGGAGAGATAGGATTTTCAGAATCGGGTCTGGCCGGGGTGGAGCTGTTCCTCGTCGTGCGGCGTGAAGATGGCCGGCGCGAACACGCCCGCGCACAGCAGTGCCACCAGGGCAAGGCAGCCGCCGCGCCGGACGCGCAGCACGAGGTAGCGCGCGCTTTGTTGGTTTTGCCGATGGACGTGTAGCATAATTATGACTATACCGGGCTGATGAAGTCTAGAAAATGAGTTCGGTCATGTGTTTAACGCGGCTTTACCGGTTAAAGTCGGTGGGCACGTGTGTGGGCCGGCTTCATCCGGTTTAGCCCTGGGTCTTCTGGGTGTTCTTTGTAGCGCTTTCCCGTTTGCGAACGAGCAAAACCAGCAGGATACCGCACAGCAGGAGTGCGCCCATTGCGCCTATATAGGCAACGGGATTCCACTGCGCCACGAGTACGAAAAGCAAGCCAAAAGATGCCAGCATCGCGTATAACACCGTGACGGTTGGATGGCTCAGACCGCTGATTACCAATCGTTGGTACAGGTGCGAGCGGTGCGCCGCCAGGACGTTCTCGCCGTTTTTTAGCCGCCGCAGGAAGGTGAGAATGGTGTCGAACAAGAAGGGCCAGACCAGCAAAATGCCGGGGAGCAGGGTCGCGGTTTCTGGCTGCTCCCTCTGGTTTAGCAGGGGGAGGATGGCGAACATATAGCCCAGAAATCCGCTGGCCACATCGCCCATAAAGATGCGCGCGGGATGCCAGTTGTGGAACAGAAAGCCCAGGCTGGCACATGCCAGGGTCAACCCTAACAGGGCCGTCGATCTTTGTTCCCACAGCAGCCCCAGGACAAACCACCCGCCTCCGGCGATGACGGCCTGCACGCCGGCAAGGCCATCGATGCCGTCCATAAAGTTGTAGGCGTTGACCAGCCCCACGATCCAGAGCGCGGTCAAGGGATAGCTTAGCCAGCCCAGGGGCACGCTGCCAAGCGGTGGGAAAGCGAGGCGCTCCCATACGCCTGCCCCCACGATGCCCAGCAGCGCGGCAAGGGTGTGGATGCTAAGCCGCAGGGTGCTGGACAGGTGGCGAATATCGTCCAGCCAGCCGGTGACGGCTACGACTAGCGCGCCTGCCCAGGCCGCCCACCACAAAGGGTAGGCGCTCCTGTTTGCCACTGCATCGATAAGCCAGGCCCCCAATGTGAGCGCGACGATGACCAGCCCGCCCCCGCGAGGAGTGACCTGGTGGTGCGAGCTGCGTTCGTTGGGAACATCCATAATCCCCTTTTGGACGATCCACCGCCGCACAACGGCCACGGCCCAATACGCTGTGACGGTCAGCGAGACGGCGAGCATTCCCCAAAACAACATCAACCTGCGCTCCTTCGGAAATAAGCTCTCAGCAATCAGCTTTCAGCCTTCAGCCAAAACATAGCGCGTTCCTCGCAAAATAAACCACGGAATACACAGAATGCACGAAATTAGAATATCGAAATCTGCTTAATCTGCTGACGGAATTTTCATGCTCGTTGGTGTGGAATCCCACATGGACTTGTATTCCGCACTTTGTAGAATGGGTTATCCGCTGATTCAAGCCAATGCATTGTCGTGGGCGCTCCTGGCAGACGAGCGGCGAATGAAAATGTGCTGGTGATCAGCTTCGTCGTTTGAGTAT
>DAOUAY010000055.1:0-11895 GCA_034432995.1 Anaerolineae bacterium
TTCCGAAGCGCTCCCGCACATCTTCGAGCCATTCTTTACCACCAAAGCGCCCGGACAGGGGACAGGACTGGGATTATCGCAGGTATACGGCATTGTGGGCGCCCATGAAGGGCACATCGATGTGAATACGAAGCTTGGGAAAGGGACGACGTTTATCGTCTACCTGCCGGCCTTGTTGACACATCACCCGGAGACGCCGCTCTCGGCGACACAGACTCTTGTCTCAGGCCAGGGAGAGACACTCCTTGTCGTCGAAGACGACGCAATCTTGCGGAAAGTCCTGGCGGAAACCCTGAGATCACTGAATTATCGTGTACGGGAGGCGGCGAATGGTCAAGAGGCGCTGAAAGTCTTGCAGCAGAGCGCGGGAGAGATTGCGTTGGTTGTGAGTGATCTGGTGATGCCCGAAATGGGCGGGCAAGCGTTGTTCCACGCGATGCGGCAACGGGGACTGACGTTGCCGTTGGTATTAGTAAGCGGCCATCCTATGGAAAATGAGCTGCGGAGCTTGCAAGAGCACGGGCTGGCCGGATGGCTGCTCAAGCCACTGGATGTAGAGCAACTGTCCCATTTGTTGGCGCGGGTGTTGAGGAAAAGCGCTTGACCGGCAACGCGCTGAAGAGCAGAGAGCCTCCTTTGCGCGGTGGATGTGGAAAGTCCCGCCGCCTATAAAGAAGTTTTGACCCGGCGCTTGGACGAGCTATCGGCGGCGCAGCATCGCAGGGTCGAGATAATTTTGAAGCAGGTATGAGCGCCTGTGTGGCTTATTCACCCGGCTGCTTGTCTTGCGAAATCAATCGAAATAGGGGGATCGTGTAAGGGCTTCGAGGAAATAGCTGCTCTTTCTGATTTCACAAAAGGCTACACACCGTGTAGCCTTTTGTCCTGGTTCGTCTAATGCGCAGTGAATTCAGAATCTTGTTCATTTTCCAAATTCACCGTATACTGGATGCGATGCACAACATAGCGGTGTGTCGGATAATCCGACTGTCAGGGATCAAACAGCAGCGTCGTGTTTGTGTTAAGAAGATTTGTGACAACTCAGATTTACCCACTTAGATTCAATGCTGACAAAACGCAAGTCTTTTGCGAGTAGCGCGGCGAGTAGCGCGTGGCTACGCCTGAAGAGACAGTGCGGCAATAGTATGTTCAGCTTTTGCAACACTACTACAGCTGCGGGGACAGGCCGCGTAGCACGCACGGGAGGCGTGAGCGGAGGCGAGGCGGTTTTGTTAGGCAGTTGAGATAGGATAAATTTGTGTCAATGCAGACTATCGGACAGCGAGACTTACCCATGATTGCTCAACCACTTCTCTTCGACCTCACTCTGCCGCCCGCGCCGCTGGACTTGCGCCTCACACCGCGCGTCGTCCGCGACTTCGCGCGGGAGGCGTACTCGCCCGGCGCGAATGAGGCGCTCGCGGAATTTGTGCGGCAACACGCGCTACCCCTAGCGCCCTACACCTTGAAGCCGCTGCCCGAAGCGCTGGCGGCGGGCAAGAACACCTATGTCTACGATGCGCACACGTATCACACCAAAGTCCCGCCGCAGGCGATCGCGCGCTTGATCGAGCATTACGCTGAGCCAGGGGGCCTGGTGCTCGATCCGTTCTGCGGTTCGGGGATGACCGGCGTGGCGGCGCTGCAAACCGGGCGCATCCCCATTCTCATTGACCTCTCGCCAGCGGCAACCTTCATTGCGTTCAATTTCGTCACGCCGATGGACGCCGCGCGCTATACCGAGGCGTTCGAGGCCGTCCTCGCGGTCACGGCGGACGAGGCGCTGGCCCTGTACGGCACGCATTGCCGCACTTGTGGGAAAATCGTCCCAATGAACTATCTGGTCTGGAGCTACGGCCTGCTCTGCAAACATTGTCATAAAGAATTCGTGCTGTGGGACGTGGCCCGCGACGAACACGCGGACGTGCGCAAAAGTAAAATCAAGGCAGAATTCGATTGTCCGCATTGCGGCCGGCGCTTGAGAAAAAGCCTGCTGCGCCGCACGCGCCCCTATCCGGTGCAAGTGGGTTACGATTGCTGCGCTTCCAACCGGCGAGAAGCCACCGCCGTCCCCGACTCGGCTGACCTGGCGCTGCTCCAAACGCTGGACGCCGAGGGCATCCCTGCGGGACTGTGGTATCCCACGGACGCGCTGCTGCCGGGCCTCAACACGCGGCAACCCATTTCGCATGGCTTGACCACGATTGATGCCTTGTACACCACGCGGCAACTGCGGGTGATGGCGCGGCTGTGGGACATCGCCCGCCGCTGGCCGGACGCCGAAGTGGGGCTTAAACTGATGTATACCGTCACCTCGCTCTATCAGCGGGTCACGCAACTGTCGGAGTTCCGCTTTTGGGGTGGCAGCAGCAACACCGCCAACTACAACGTGCCGATGATTTTCAACGAGCAGAACGTCTTCCAGGTCTTCGAGCGCAAGGCGAAAACGATCCAGAAATACTTTGCCACCTGGGAACCCGCCTTGCCGGATAGCCCGTTCTGCATCTCTACGCAGAGCGCGACGGACTTGAGCGCCATACCGGACGGGACGATAGACTACATCTTCACCGACCCGCCCTTTGGCGGCAATATCAACTACTCGGAAATGAATTATCTGTGGGAATCGTGGCTCGGCGTCTTCACCCAGACCGCGCAAGAGGCAATCATCAACCGCGTACAGGGCAAAGCGATTGACGAATATCAAGCCCTGATGGCAGCGGCGTTCGGCGAGATGCAGCGTATGCTCAAGCCGGGGCGCTGGCTCACCGTGATGTTTCACAACTCGTCGGCCAAAGTCTGGGCGGCGATCCAACAGGCGTTGGCCGCCAGCGGGTTCAGTATCGAAATCACCCAAACGCTCGATAAACAGCATGGGACGTTCAAGCAATTCGTGTCGCCCAACGCCGTGGGATACGATTTGTTACTCCATTGCCAGAAAGAAGCCCACGCACCTTCTGCCGCGCCGGCCTTGCGCAACAACGGCGCAACCAAAGCCGCCATCCGCGCATTTGTGCGGAACACCCTTGCCCAAGCGCCGGAGGACTTCGTCGTTCACTACCTGCACGTCGAGCGGCAGGATGAAGTAGACAGCCGCAAATTGTATGCGCTCTGGCTCAAAGAGCGGCTGGAAGCGGAAGAGATGATTGACGTCAGCTATGAGGAATTCCGCAAGATTCTGGTCGGCGTCATCCGGTCAGAATCTGCGAATCAGTTTGTCAAAGGCGGTGTATGATATGACACACTCAGGCACATTGGCAGCATTTTCGGCAGATGAATTCACAGCGGCGCATCGGTTCCTCGCGTCCAGAGTCGCTACCATGATGGGGCGCAAATTCGAAGAAGGCGATTGGGCCTACGTCTATTGCGCCGCCAAGGGCATCCCCAACGAAGGGTGGAGCAATCTCCACATAGACGTGATGCATGGCGCGCTCGGCGTGGAGCACAAAATGCTCTGCGTGCGGTCAGGCAAATCCATAAAGGAACACTGCGGCACGCTGCTTATGCACCCTGCGGCAACGCGCTCTATCAGGATTCCTGCGACTGAAGGAGATCCAACAGCGGTAGCACGGGAAGTTCTTCAACAATATGCCGATCTGATTGAGCAGCGGAGGCAGAGAGTTGCCGAAAACGCCCCGGAGGAAGCGCCGGATATGCGGACAGGCTGGTTGCTCTGGCAACGCGACCTGGTAGAATTTCTCTACTTCGAGACGGAGATGTTGCCGCCCAATCCAGAGAATTACTGGGCAGAATGGCATGAACGCAGAAGTGGCAACCGCAAACCGAGCAAGAACTTGTGGGTGTACGAGAACGAAACTGGTATCAAACGTTATTCCATTACGACGAGCGCCGGAGCCAAGATTCAGCCTTACTTTGACGTACCGCCGCCTAACGATCCCAACCTCTATTACTTCTGCGTGCAAGGTGAGGAAGTCGAGAATGATTTGATTCGAGTATGGGTCACGTCCACGACAGCGTTTATCCTGGATACGCTCTTTGGAGATATAAATCCGGATACAATCAGCGCAGTTATTATCGAGCGTGCTCACGAATTTGCTACCCTTCAAGAGAGACTTGCCGAACCTGCGCCAAAGGCGGAGTCGGCAAAGCCGATCTACATGACTCGCCAGGCTTACGACGCGCTGAAAAAAGCCTTTGCTGGCGTGAGCGACGAGCACATGATGCAGCGATTTGTACGGTTCTCGGCGCAATGGATAGAGAAACTCACATATCCGGGCACAAAGAGGTAAACTCATAAAAAACGCATTGAGGCTCACATTTGGGATGCGCTGGAGAAAACCGGCCTGGATATTGAAGATATCCAGGCTGCCAAGGATTGCCACTACGGTGAGATGAAGCCGAGTATCACGCCCTCAGAACTCCGGGCGCTCAAAGCCCGTTACAATGTCAAGAAGAAGAGGGCTTAAGGCGATATTTTTCTCACCTGCCGCGCAGCGCGCGCGGAGGTCGAGGCGGCGTTGTTGGGTAGTTGAAATGGCGCTGCAATTCTGGCCTTGACAAGAAATCCACGGAAAAACTGATGAGCTGAACCAAGCGTATTCGGAGGACAAGGATGCGTGAAGGAAAGGGCTATCGAACCGAACCATTTGGATTCAACCGTCAAATGGTCACTGCCTCTGCGGCGGTCAGCAAGGAAAAGGACACGATTCATCTTATCACCGCAGTGGATATCACTCGACCGAGAGAACTCATCAATCAACATCTGGCCTTAACCCATGAGAGGCTTTCGCTGACCGGCTACGTCGTCTCATGTCTTGCCCGGACAATGGCAGAATTTCCACGGTTTAATGCTTTCCGAACAGGGAACAGGCTCATCATCCTTGATGATTTGACCATCAGTGTGCTTTTCGAACGAGAGATAGAGGGCGAGAATGTCCCTGAACCGGTGGGCATCCAAAAAGCCAATCAAAAGAACTTTCGACAAATTAATGATGAGTTGAGAGCAGCCCAAAAATTGGAAGTCAAGCGCCTTGGATCCTCAACGGGCGCCGCTTGGGCCAGATTTATACCGATATTCTTACTGAAACAATTCATCCGGTTAGCATCGAAAAATATCAGTATGCAAAAGCGTTATGGCGTAGTAGGCGTGACGGCAGTAGGCATGTTCGGCGCGGGAGCGATGTGGCTGGTGCCACTCACGAGCGCGACCGTTACCGTGGCGATTGGCTCGATATCAAAGCAGCCTGTATTCATTGACGGGAAGCTAGAGGAACGCGAATTCCTGCACCTTACTGCTTCGTTTGATCACGATATCGTGGATGGAGCGCCGGCTGCTCGTTTTACGCGGCGATTCGCGGAATTGTTATCTGACGGCGCGGAAATTGCCGAATTAGTTGATGCGGCATCCTGAAACATCAAGCGAGGTAACGATGTCTGAATCCCAATCCACAGTTCCATTTGTCATCCCCGAAGCGCACACCGCCCACATCCGCCGCAAGCACTTCGACCTGCCCTACGCTCACCTCTCCCCCGCGCAAAAACTCGACATCTACTGGCCGGCGGAAGGCGATGGGCCGTTTCCCGTCATCGTCTCGATTCACGGCGGGGCGTTCATGGGCGGCGACAAACGCGATGTGCAGATCACGCCGACGCTCGAAGGGCTGGAGCGCGGCTATGCCGTGGTTGGCGTCAACTACCGGATGAGCGGGGAGGCGAAGTTTCCGGCGCTCGTCCTCGACGTGAAGGCCGCGATCCGTTGGATACGCGCCAACGCCGCGACGTATCTGCTCGATCCCGCCAAGATCGCCGTGTGGGGCGGTTCGGCGGGCGGCTATCAGGCGTTGATGGCCGGCGTCACCGCGGGCGTGGCGGAACTGGACGACCTGAGCCTGGGCAATCCAGCGCAGTCGAGCGACGTGCAGGCGGTGGTGGCCTGGTTCCCGCCGACGAATTTCCTGCTGATGGACGCGCAGTTGGTCGAGTCGGGGTTGAGCGCAGGCGACGTGGAGGACCACAGCGCCGCGAACTCGCCCGAATCCCTGCTTCTGGGCCGGAAGATCACCGACATCCCGGAGCTGGTGCGCGCGGCCAATCCCGAAACGTACATCCGGCCCGGCGCGCCGCCGATGCTCATTCAGCACGGCCTGCTCGATGACACCGTCCCCTACCAGCAGTCGGCCACCTTCGCCGCCACAGCGCGCGCGATTCTGGGCGCTGCCCACGTCACGCTCGACCTTTTCCCGGAGGCGCGGCACGGCGATCCCGCTTTCGGCGCGCCGGAGAACGTGGCAAAGGTGCTGGATTTTCTGGGGGCTGTCTTCAGATCATAGGTGCGGTTGAGCACCCAAGTCGTTCTCTTACACGCTTCCGGTGGATCATAATCCGCCGTTGCCAAGCCAGTGCGGGATTGTGATCCCGCGCAAGCGTAGCGGTAGGGAATTTTTGTATAGACTTTCGGCAGGAGGAGAACTCAGCGATGTTTTACAAGCGCAATCACGACGAATACATACAAGTGCTCCCCGGCATCCAGCGGAAAACCCTGGTCTATGGAGAAAAGACGCTGACCGCGGAATTCCACCTGGCAAAGGGCAGCCAATTGCCGCTGCATACGCATCCGCAGGAGCAGACGGGGTATTTGATCTCCGGCCGGATGCGATTTTACATCTTGTCTTCTACGTGATGTATCCCGTTAAAGCGCCGGAAGAGAAGCGCCTGGCTATAGCCGAATTTGTCGCCCGCGCCAATGACGGCCTGCGCATCGGCAACTTCGAGCTGGACTTCGGCGATGGCGAGGTGCGTTACAAGAGATCTGCGTGGATTGGCGAAAATCTGAGTCCTAATCCCTTTGCGTCGTTGGGGTATACCTTCATTCTAGCGTCAAAGGCTTTTGCGCGCCGGTGAGCGTGGTGAGTTCCCTGACGAAGCGGTTGAAGCCGGCGACGTAACTTTCGAGATAATCCTGCGCCAGCCTGTCGGCGAGTGCGGCGGCGTCCGCGGCGTAGAGCAGCGGGACGAAGGGCCGGAAATCGCGCAGGCTGATGCGCATCGCGCCCGTATCGTCGCTTAACACCCCCCACACCAGTTCTTTGGTCGCGCCGTCGTCTTTGGCGCTCGTAAAGCGGCGCGGGCTGGTGTGCGGCGCGACGCGCCCTAGGTTGGAAAAGACCTCGTTGCCCTTGATGACCTCGTTCAAGACGCCGATATGCTGTGGAATCTGGTCCAGGATGTGTTGGACGGACGGCGGCAGGTGGGCCAACAGGCGCAGTGTGGCGGTGTTGAAGCTCTCGCCGCGCATAGTGATGGCTTTCAGCGTATCCAGAAATTCCCCAAAGGCTTTGAGGTGCGCCAGGAGTCTGCGCCGCGCCTCGTCGAATGTGTTCCAGTGCGCTGCATCCTGCTCGAGGCGATAGCCCGTGTAGTGCTCTTGCACCTCGGCGAACAGCGGGACGATGGCCGGGAGCGGGTTGCGGAAGGTGGTGGGGAACAGCCGCGCTTTCGGCGCCACGTTGCCGGCGTCCATCGGGATGAGCAGCGCGGGATTGGTCTCGCGGTCGTGGGCCAGCGTTTGGGCGATGCTCTCCTGGATGGCCTGGTAGCGTTTGGCGTCGAGCCGCGCCCGCAGCGCCTTCACTTCTCGTTGGACGGGCGTGGAGATGGTGTAGCTCGCGGCGTGGAATCCCCGGTAGAGCAGCAGCAGATCGTTGACCGTCAGCCGGACGCCGCGCTGTTCGAGCCATTGCCGCAGGCGCGCCAGCCCTGTGGCGTCGATAGCGGCGGATTCGGCGGCGGCTTCATACGCGGGCGGATTTTTGCGGGCTTGGGCGACTACCTCCGGTGTGCTGTGCAACGCCAGCGCCGTGACCGCGCCACATTCCGGGTCAGGCGCGGTGCGCAACAGCCCGCGATAGGCGACGATGGCGATGCCGGTCATGATCTCCGCGACCGCCATCCCCCACATCCCATCGAAGAAGATGTGGGATTGGTCGAAGATCGTGCTCTCCGGCGTGCGGAACAGCGTGAGCGCGTGGTCGCCGGCGCCCCGCCGTCCCCTGCGGATGTGCGCCAGCGGTTGCCTGCCGGACTGCACGTCCCAGTTGATGAGGATCGGCGCGCGGCGCAAACGGTCCAGCGCTTTTTGCGTCGCCGGAGGCAGCCCGGCGCGCAGATGGGTTTGCGCGGTGCGCGGCGCTTTCGTCAGCGCCAGATCGAGGTCGCCGGCTGTCGCGGCGCGCGGCGCGTGCAATACCGCAGCGACCCACGCCAGAATCATCTCCGGCGCTGGCGGGCGCAGCATCCCGATCAGGCGTTTGCTGCCTCCGTACCAGACGCGCCCGCTCCGGTCGGTCTCCAACTTCACCCCGGCAGCATCGCACAGAGCGCCGTCGCTGCCGGCGTAGAGCGGAACCGGCGGGCCTTCAAGCGGGTAGCAGAGCGGGCTGCCGGCGCTGTTGCGCTGGCACACCGACAGTAAATATGTCTGTTCTTGCCAGATTAGGCCGATGAAGGCGCGCGAGAGCGGGTAGTACGTTTTGTGTTCCTTGTGCGTCTCCGGCGTCAGCGCGGCGAGCAGCGTCATCTGTTCCACGTAGGGCGGCAATTCGGCCTTGCAGAGCGCGTCGAAGCGCGTGCGGATGCGCGACTGGGCGGCGCGGTCGAGCGCGGCGATGTGCGGCGCGATGAACTGTTCGAAGGTTTCCAGTCTATGGCGCAGATACGGGACGTCGGCGGTGGGGGCGTGGTAGGGGCGCGCGGCGTTCCAATCGCGCGCGAGTGTGCTGAAGGGTGGTTTATCGTGTGTCCCGGCGCTGGCGGCTTCTTCCTGTACCAACCGCAAGCGCACGTGTTCGCGCCAGTCGGTTCTGAGCAAATCGTCGTAGTCGTAGAGCAGGTGGATGGCCGCGCTGACCCACGCGGCGGCCTCGACGACCGGGTCGCGCGGCGTGGGGAGCGTGCGTTGGAATCCCACCGTCTCGTTGGTGTGCCGCGCCGTATCTTCGCGCAGGCCGAATTCCAGGTAGAACTGCCACATCCCCTGCGGAAAGGCGCTCTCGGTATCCTTGCCGGCCAGTTGCAAGAGCTTCTGGTAGGCGTGGAGCAGAGCCGCCGGGCCGCCGATGACGATGCCGAACAAGCCCTGGGGGAGCAATTCCACGCTGCGCAGAAGCGCCGTGACGTCCTGGCGCACCCGTTCGGCGCTGATCTTGCGCCCCTTGAGCTGCATCAATCCATTGAGGATGAAGGCCGGCAGGTTGCCGGCCGGCAGCACGTGGGCGATTTCCTGCTGGATTTCGCGGATTTCCGGCAGCGTGAGCCGCGTCAGCCTTTGCAGCGTATCCGGGTCGATCTGCGTCAAAGCCGCGAGCGTCGCATCCTTCGCGCGCGTCCACGTCTCTAGTTCTTCCTGCGTGATACGTTTTTTAGCCGTCATGCATCATCTGGTAATCGGTAATCGGTGATTGGTAATCGGTAATCGGTGATTGGTAATCAGTAACCAGTAACCAGTTACCAAGTTACCCGTTATCCGTTACCGGCCTCCGACTTATGGCAACCGCTCGCCCACCACGACGCAGCGGAAGCCGAGCGTGGCGCTCTTGGCCGGGCGTTCTGTCCCCCTGACCGTGCTTTCCGGCTTGCCGAAGGTGCGGTAGGTGGTGCGCACTTCGTACTCGACCGATTTTTCGATGGGCGCGCCCGCGCCGCCGCGCATCACGCGGTAGTCGCCGCTCGTTGGCCCGGTTGGGTCGGGCGGCGGGTCTGGGGCGCTGTAGTAATCCCGGCTGTACCAGTCGTTGGTCCACTCCAGGGCGTTACCGGCCAGATCCAGGATGTCGTAGGCGCTGGCGTTCTGCGGGTAGCTCCCCACGGCGACGACCCGGTTGCCGATGGGGATGCGTGTGCGGTCGTACGCGTCGCCCCAGGGGTAGCGCCGTTTGGTGTTCGTGGCCGGATCCCACGAGGCCGCTTTTTCCCACTCCGCCTCGGTGGGCAGACGCGCGGCCCAACCGGCGCTGTCGGCAATCCACGCGCAGTAGCGCGCCGCCTCTTCCCAACTGATGAGCGCCATAGGATGAGCGCCTCTGTTGGGGTTGTCATACAGGTCGCGCGTGATCGGTTCGGTACACATCCCGGCGGCGACGCACAGTTTGTATTGGTCGGTGGTCACTTCCGTTTCATCCATCCAAAACGCGCTGACGAAAACTTCCCGCTGCGGGCGTTCGTGCCGGGCGGCGTCGACGTCGGTTTCCGGCGCGCCCATCAGGAACGCGCCGCCGGGCACAAAGCGCATTGTCATCCCATCTGCGTCGCGCACGCGGGCTTCGCCGGGGGCAAGCGTTGGGGTGGGCGTGGGCGTCGCGGTGTGGGTCGCGGTCGCGGCGGGAAGCGGCGTAGCGGTCGGCGCAGGCGTTGGGGTGGGGGAGGCAGCAGCGGTAGGAGGCGGCGTCTCGGCGGTGGTCGGCGGCGTGCTCGCGGCGACGACGTCGGCGGTCGCGGTAGGCGTTGCGCTGGCGGCGGCGGTCGCCGTGGCAGTTGCTGTGGCTGTTGTGGTAGCCGTCGCGGTTGACGTCGGGGTTGACGTCGGGGTGGCGGTCGGCGCGAGCAGCGCCATATCGAGCAGTGTGCTGCGCCCGGTCAGCTCGAAGTAGGCGAACAGGCCGGCTGCCACGAGCAGCGCCAACACGATGATCCACCCGCCGCGACGGCGGCGCGCGGGTGTAACGCTATCTGCCGGCGCAGCAGGGACGCCGGCACAGGCGGCTCGGCCTTTGCCGGGCGCGTGCGGCGGCGGCGGTATGGTGTCCTCCGGCATGGGAACGGCGCGTGCGGGCGTGGGTGCGGCGGGTTTTTCCCACGCTTCCCGCAGGGCGTCGGCTAAAGCGCGCGCAGTGGGGAAGCGGTCGGCAGGGTCTTTCTCCAGCGCCTTCAGGATTATCGCTTCGACGGCGGGGGGCAGATCGGGCCGGTAGCGGCGCGGCGGCGTGGGACTTTCGCTGATGTGTTTGAGCGCCAGGCTCAGCGGTGACTCGTCCTCGAAGGGCAGATGCCCGGTCGTCATCTCGTACAGAATGCCACCGAGCGAATAGATGTCGGATTGCGGCACGGCGGCGCGGGAATTGAGCGCCTGCTCGGGGGCGATGTACTCCGGTGTGCCGAAGGTCTCGCCGGTGGTGATCTGGCTGACGCGATTGCGTAACATGACGAGGCCGAAGTCGCCCAGGACAGCCTCGCCGCGGTCGTTCAACAGGATGTTGCCGGGTTTGACGTCGCGGTGGATGACGCCGTGTTCATGCGCGTAATCCAGCGCCGTGCCCGTTTGTTCGATAATGGCGATGGTTTCTTCCGGTGTGAACGCGCGGCCGCTCGCCAGCCGTTGATCCATTTCCATGCGCAGATCGTGCCCAGGGATGTATTCCAGCACCAGATATGGGCGGCTCTCGTACATCCCAAAATCGTAGACCTGGACGATGTGTGAGTGGCGCAGCGCGGCGATGGCCTGCGCTTCGCGCCGGAGGCGCAGGGCCACGCTTTCCTTATTTTGCAGCGTTTGTTCCAGAAATTTGAGCGCCACCGGCCGACGCAGGGTGTGATGGTAACCTTTATACACTTCGGCCATCCCGCCACGGCCGATTTTTTCTATAATTTCATAGGGACCGATGTGTGCCCCGATCAGGGTGTCTGTTGTCATACTTTGCCTTGGTTACGCTCTGGATTGAGAGTCAGTATGATGAGTATAATGGACTTTGTAACGAAGTCAACGCTTTACCGCATGGCATTGCATCGAAAGTTACGCCCCGGTGTTTAACTGAATACTGTTGCAACAAGCTGCCGTCGGTATAAATTTTCGTGGAACGGGCACGTCTTTACAGTTTCGCGTGCGTCCTTATCCAACTGGACAAAAGCCGTAAAACCGATATGATCGTGCTAGTGGCGAGCGGCGAG
>DAOUAY010000056.1:0-1730 GCA_034432995.1 Anaerolineae bacterium
CGCGCGTTTTCTTCATTCGCCACCCGGATACCTTCTGTCTCGTTGACGCGCGTCAGCAGGATAATGCCGCCGACGAAGAAGATCATCAACGACACGATGCTCAGGCGGCTCGATCCCATCAACTGGCCGACGACGCCGAACAGCAGCGGGCCGGCGATCCCCGCGAACTTGCTGGACACGTCGTAGAAACCGAAGAATTCCGCGCTGCGGGCCTTGGGCGCCATCACCCCGAACAGACTGCGGCTTAGCGCCTGCGTGCCGCCCTGCACCATCCCCACGCCAAAGGCCAGCGCCCAGAAGTGCCAGGGCTGGCTCATGAAGTAGCCGCCTACCATCAGCAGCGCGTACCACGCCAATCCCACCATGATCGAGCGTTTGGTACCGAGCTTGTGGCTGAACTTGCCGAAGAGCAGTGAAAAGGGAATGCCCACGAACTGCGTCAGCAGCAGCGCGCCGATCAGGTCCGTCATCCCGATGCCGATTTCCGCGCCGTAGATCGTCGCCATTTTGATGACCGTACCGATGCCGTCGTTGTAAATCCAGAAGGCGATCAGGAACTTGAACAACTCGCCGTATTTGCGGATTTCGTGCATCGTCTGCCCGATGCGTTGGAAGCTGGCGCGCACCGGATTGACGCCTGCGCCGATGCCCTCGGTGTTGGCGCGCGGTTCGGGGACGCGGCGCAGCAGCGGGATGGTGAACACGGCCCACCAGATCGCCACCGTGAGGAATGACAGGCGCGGCCCCAGGCTGCTGCCCTTCCAAATCACCATAATCATCAGGAGATTGACAGCGAGCAGAATGCCCCCGCCCAGGTAGCCAAGCGCGTACCCTTTGGAGGAGACGAAGTCTATCTCGTCCTCATTGGCGACGTGCGGCAAGAGCGCATCGTAGAAAATGTACGAACCCGCCAGGCCAATCGTCCCGATGAAGAACAGGATCAGCGCTGGCCAGACCATCCCCGCGTCCATAAAGACCAACAGCGCCGTGGCAAAGATGCCGATTCCCGCAAACGTCGCCAGGAGCCGCTTCTTGTTTCCCATGTAATCGGCGATGCCGCCCAGAATGGGAGCCAGCAGCGCGGAGACCAGCAGCGCGATGGAGTTGGTGTAGCCCCAATACACGGTGGGCAAATTCCCGCCGAGGCGCGCGCCAATCACATTTTCGAAGAAGACGGGCAAAACCGCCGCTTCGACCGTCGTCGAAAAGGCGGAACTGCCCCAGTCGTACATGCACCAGGCGTTGATAATTTGACGTTGTACAAAATTTTTCGTGGACTCGGTATGATTCATCGTTGGCATCCTTTTCGTGGTGGGATAATTCGATCTACGTACAAACAAAACGCGCGTTGCGCAGGCTATCACGTATCACGCATGACGTCTCGCCGCTCACTTGTCACCAGCGGCAAGTTGAAATAGAACGTGCTGCCCTGCCCGACTTCGCTCTCGACGCCGACCTGCCCGTTGAGCTTTTCGGCAATGCGCTGGACAATGGACAATCCCAGTCCATACCCTTTCACCCTGATTTGATCGAGCCGGGTGAAAGGGAT
The DNA here is from genome assembly GCA_034432995.1 of Anaerolineae bacterium. Lineage (GTDB taxonomy): Bacteria > Chloroflexota > Anaerolineae > B4-G1 > SLSP01 > DSWT01. The sequence continues at coordinate 1,550 of DAOUAY010000056.1, forward strand.
AAACAGCCGGGCTTGTTCCTCTGGTGTCAGGCCTCTGCCGTTGTCGCGCACCCAGAAACGTACATGGCCGTCGACGTGATTCACTGCGCCCACTTCGATCCGCGGAGGTCGCCCGCCATATTTGATCGCGTTGCTGATGTAGTTTACCAGGATTTCCTCGACCCACGGCTGGTAGCCTGTC
>DAOUAY010000057.1:0-5254 GCA_034432995.1 Anaerolineae bacterium
CGCGCCGGACGGCGAGCCGGGGCGTCGCTCTCGGTGCTCATCGCCACGCCGTCCCCGCTGGATCAATACCTGATCTCGCACCCGGAGTACTTCTTCGGGCGCTCGCCGGAGGAGGCGCGGGTGAACCCCGACACATTGAGCCTGCTCGCCGCACACCTCACCTGCGCCGCGTTCGAGCTGCCCTTCGAGCAAAACGAGCCGTTCGGCAAAGCGCGGGACGTTGGCGCGCTGCTAACCGCCCTCAGCGCGGAAGACGTGCTGCACGAACGCAACGGGCGCTTCACGTGGGTCGGGGAGACGTATCCTGCCCAGGGACTCTCGCTGCGGTCAGCCACGGCGGATAACGTCGTCATTCAGGCCACTCTGGAGAGTGGCGATCCCGGGGGGGTGATTGGGACGGTGGACCGCCCCAGCGCGCCGGGCCTCGTCCACGAAGGCGCGGTCTACCTGCACGGCGGCGAGATGTACCTGATCGAGTCGCTGGATTGGGAACGGGGCATCGCGCTGGCCCACCCAGGCGAACTGGACTACTACACCATCGCCTCAGCCTCGATGCAGGTGGAGCGACTGAATACGCGCCGGACGGTCGGCGCACTGGACGCCACCCCGCAGTTGACCGACGAGGAAGTGCGCGTACACATCAAACCGGCGGCCTATCGCCGCGTGCAACAGGGCACGCACGAGACGCTCGGCTGGGGCGAGATCAATTTGCCGGAGCAAGCCATGGAGACGGAAGCGTTCAGGTTGACGCTGCCCACGGCGCTGGTGGAGGATCTGGCGGAAGCCGGCGTGCTGCTCGCCCCGCTAGATTATGGCCCGGCGTGGCCGCAGATCCGCGAGACGATCCTCGCCCGCGACGGCCAACGCTGTCGCGTGTGCGGGATTACGGCGCAACCGGAGCATCCCCTGGACGTGCATCACCTCACCGGACTGCGCACGTTCCTGGCGCAATATCCCCGCCAGGAGGCGCTGCGACTGGCGCACGCGCCCGAAAACCTGCTCACGGTCTGCCCGCCGTGCCACCGCAAACTCGAACGGGCGCGCGGGGCGCGGACGGCCCTGAGCGGCCTGTCGTACCTGCTGCGCAACCTCGCGCCGGTATTCCTGATGTGCGATCCCGGTGATTTGGGCACATCGGTGGAAGCGCGCAATGCGGAAAGCGGCTTGCCGGCGATTGTCGTCTTCGACGGCGTGCCGGGCGGGGCGGGACTGTCGCCGCGTCTGGTGGACTTGTGGCCCCGTCTGGTCGAGGCGACGCTGGAGCGAGTGCAAACCTGCCCGTGCGCAGACGGCTGCCCCTCGTGCGTTGGCCCGGCCGGGGAAAGCGAACCCGGCGCGAAGGCCGCAGCCCGCCAACTGTTGGAGCGAATAGCGGAAGATGCATACTTGCTCTGCTGATGCGTCGAAGTATACTGATTATACATAATTGCTGAAGACGCACGGCGGGGGATTTTTGGCAAGATTTTGTCTTCCTCATTTTGTAAACCAGGTCCAATTGTGAGTTGTTTTTGGAGGTAGCGATGATCAGCAAATTGCGTGTTCAGAATTTCAAATCGTGGCAAGATACCGGAGAGATGCGTCTCGCGCCGCTGACGGCCTTGTTTGGGACGAATAGTTCAGGCAAGACCGCACTGTTGCAACTGTTGCTGATGCTCAAGCAAACCACAGAATCATCGGACCGCGCACAAGCTCTGAATTTGGGGGATGAACGTACCCCGGTAGAATTAGGCACTTTTTCTGATTTGCTCTTTGTTCACAATTTAAACTCGGCGCTGGCTTGGGAACTCGTTTGGAAGTTACCTCAATCCCTCAGGATCGAAGATCCAACTCAAAAAGGACGTATGCTCTTCCAAGATGAAACCCTGGGGTTCTCTGCGCAAGTGGGTTGGAGCGGAAATGGCGAGCAAGGCCCAGGCCGCGCGACTGTCCACCGCATTGCATACCATTTTGCGGGCGGCAGCTTCGGAATGCATCTTAAGGCTGAGGCCAAAACCGAGTACGATCTTTTCAGTGAAATGCCCGGCTTTGAATTTGTGCGCACGCGCGGACGGCCATGGGGACTTCCTGCGCCCTCCAAGTGCTACGGTTTCCCGGATCAGGTACGCGCTTACCATCAAAACGCGGGGCTCCTTTCTGATTTTGAGCTAGAGTTTGAGAAGTTGTTCTCTCGACTCTTTTATCTCGGCCCTCTGCGTGATTATCCCCGACGGCAATATGCGTGGGCCGGAGGCCAACCAACCGACATGGGACGGCGTGGCGAGCGAGTTGTGGATGCGCTTTTGGCCGCGCGCGAGAACGGCGCCTACCTTAGCCGTGGTCGAGGTTACAAAAAACTAACCCTTGAAGAACGTGTTGCCAAGTGGCTCAAGGGCCTGGGGTTGATCGAACATTTTGAGGTTCGTCCGATTACGCCAAGCGGCAAACTTTTCCAGGTCTGGGTGCAGCGTTCATCAACAGCGCCCGAAGTATTGATTACCGATGTTGGCTTTGGCGTATCACAAATTCTTCCAGTTATCACCCTTTGCTATTACGCACCTGAAGGTTCCACATTACTTTTGGAACAGCCAGAAATCCACTTACACCCCTTTGTACAAGCTGGTCTGGCGGATGTCTTTATAGATGCGATCAAAACTCGCCATATACAAATCATTCTGGAAAGTCACAGTGAACATCTCCTGACCCGGTTACAGCGGCGTATCGCGGAAGAGGTCTTACTCCATGATCAGGCAGCGCTCTACTTTACCCGCAATGAAAACGGCGTTTCGCGCCTCGATGCGCTACACCTCGATGAATATGGTAATATCACCAACTGGCCACAGAATTTTTTTGGCGATGAAATGGGTGAACGAGTGGCGATGACTGAAGCCGAAATGCGCCGTCGCCAAGCCATAAGGAACAATGCAGAATGAAGGTCATTGTGGACACCAACGTTCCGGTCGTCGCTAATAAACAATCGCTTCAGGCCTCGCCAGATTGCGTCATGCGATGCGTTACCCGCTTGCGTGCAATCCAACGTACCGGCTGTGTAGTGATAGATGATGAGTGGCATATTATCAACGAATACAGGGACAACTTGCGTGAGCAAGGACAACCCGGTGTAGGGGATGCTTTTTTTCTCTGGTTGCTGAGAAACCGAAATCATCCGCGTTTCTGTTATCAGGTTCACATTACGCCTCACACGGCATCGCCAGAGACCCGCGATTTTGTTGAATTTCCAAAAGAACCTGCTTTGGCCGGGTTTGACCCCTCCGACCGCAAATTCGTCGCCGTAGCCGTGGCGCATCCTGAGCATCCACCGATTCTGAACGCCGCCGATAGCGACTGGTGGAATTACCGGGATGTTCTGGCGCAGCATAGTGTCCAGGTAGATTTTTTGTGTCCCGATGCCCCTTTTATGCGACAAGATTAACATTTTCAATAGCGCCAACTTTTGAAAGGCCTTCCCTTTGTAGTATAATGACGCTATGCCAATTCTGAGTCCAGACGCCATAGAATTCATCAGCCGCAGCCCGGAGCAGACGCGCCGCGTGGGCGCACGTTTGGGGATGCTGCTCAACGGAGGTGACGTTGTCGCCTTGGAAGGGGATCTGGGGGCCGGGAAAACCGTGCTGGCGCAAGGGATTGGCATTGGGTGGGGCGCAACGACATCGCTCATCAGCCCAACGTTCATCATCGTCCGCCGCCACACCCGCAATCAGGATGACAACTATTTTTATCACGTCGACCTGTATCGCATCGCCTGGCCCGCCGAGGCCGAAAATCTGGGCTTGACCGAATTGTTAGGCGATCCACGGGCCGTGTGTGTGGTGGAATGGGCCGAACGCGCCACTGACCTCTTCCCCGAAGAAAAGCTGTGGGTGACACTGCGCACGCTGGATGAACAACGGCGCTCGCTCACCTTCCGCGCCACCGGCGACCGCCACCGCGCCATCCAGGACAAATTACGCAAGGAGCTGGCCGGATACTGATGTTACTCGCCATAGATACCGCCACCGCACGCGCCAGCATCGCCCTGCACGACGGCAAGACGCTGCGCAGCGAATGTACCTGGGAAGCCGTCAACCGGCACACGACGACACTCGCGGCGCGCATCTCCCAAATGCTCGATGCCTCAGAAGTTACACCGGCTTATTTGACCGCCATAGCCGTCTGCATCGGGCCGGGATCGTATACCGGCGTGCGCATCGGCGTGGCCCTGGCAAAGGGAATGGCGGTTGCCCGGCAACTGCCACTGATCGGTATCCCGACGCTGGATATCCTCGCCGCGGCGCAACCACCCGATGACCGCCCCCTGTACGCCGTTTTCGCCGCCGGACGGCAACGCGCCGGCTTTGCCCGTTATCGCTGGAGCGACGGCTGTTGGCGCGCTGAAACCGAGATCTCCATGGGAACGTGGGCAGAATTATTTGCCCAGATCGAAGAACCGGCGCTGCTCGTAGGCGAAATCGAGACGGCGAACCTGCCGGCAAACACGCAACTTGCCATACCCGCGCCGGCGCTACATCTACGCCGGGCCGGATTCCTGGCAGACCTGGCATGGGCGCGCCTGCGCGCCGGGCAAACCGACGATCCGACGCTGCTCCAACCTCTGTATGCGCGATGAACGAGAATGGCTTGCCGTTCAAGATTCGGCGTTTGGAAGCCAAAGACATCCCTGCGGTCACCACCATCGACCGCTTGGTCTTTCACGATCCCTGGCCGGAATCGGCCTACGTGCAAGAGCTATATTTCAATCCCAACGCGCACTATTTCGTCCTGCAATTGACGCCAGCCATGCCCACCCATTCGTGGGCGGAACGTCGCGCGGCGCTAGCCTCGCAAATCGTGGGCTTTGTGGGCGTGCGCGTCGAAATGGAGCGGGGTCACATCAGCACGCTGGCGATACGACCAGAATGGCGCGGGTGGGGGTTGGGAGAGTTCTTGTTATACACGGTACTGGAGCAAGCGATCCGTGACGGCGCGCACACGGTGGCGCTGGAAGTGCGCGTCTCGAACGCCGTGGCGCAAAACCTCTACGCCAAGTATGACTTCGTCGTCGTTTCGCAGTTGCGTGGTTACTACGCCGACGGGGAAGACGCTTACTACATGCGCGTCAACGTCGAAGATCGCGCATATTACAACTATCTGCAACAACGGCGCGCGCTGCTAGAGTACCGGTTTCACCCCCAACCGGCAAGCATCGCATAACCAGCCGAGTCTTCTCAGCGGATTGAACAAACTTTTAATTTGCCATTTGCCATTTGCCATTTGCCAT
>DAOUAY010000058.1:0-7120 GCA_034432995.1 Anaerolineae bacterium
ACATCCCCATCGCCGACTGCGAAATCTGCAGCGCGCTCGACGAAGTGGAAACGTCCTTCAGCAAATATGGCTGGGAAGACATGGATCGCCCGCTCCCGCTCGCGGCGGCGCGCCTGGAATTCTTCGCGGCGCTCGACGCTTACGATGCGGAACGCCATCACCTCAAACGCTGCCCCGTGTGCGGCATCTTCTACGAATACCGCCTCACCTACGACTACTACGTCAACGGCAGCGAGGACGAAGAAGAACTGACCCGCCTGACGCCCGCGCAGGTCAGACACCTCATGGACGAGACCGCCTACGAGGCGCTGATGCAACAAGCGCGCGCAGGCTTGACGGACGCGCAGCCATCGACGCGCCGCTTCGCCGCGAAGTGCATGGTCTACCATCACCTGGAGCGCCAGGAGATGCTGCTCGCCGGGGAAGTCCTGGCGCATCCCGACCCGGAAGTCGTCAAAGGCGCGCTGTTCTTCCTGCGCAAACTCGCCAATGACGGCGACCGGCTGCCGGAAATCGCGGCCATCAAAGCGGCAATGGAACCTCTCGCGCAGCACACCGACCCCGACATCAGCGGCGGCGCCCAAAGTGTGCTGCGCTGCATCGAGGTCTACGAAAAACGTCATTAGTTCTATAGTACACGGATGCGCACGGATTTTACGGATAAAAAAGAGAAAAAATCCGTGTGATCCGTAGCATCCGTGTACAAAATTCTTACACTGGAGCCAACAATGACCCAAGCACTCGATGTCTACGTTTATGGCATGACCGTCCTTTCGACCATCCATCGCCTGAAAGGCCCCTTCCCGCAGGCCGATACCTACCAGGAAATCACGCAGACCACGGTGATGCCCGGCGGCGAAGGCGGCAACGCGGCGATCCTCCTGAGCCACTGGGGACTGACCACCCAGCTTGACGGCTGCATGTTCAGCGAGACGACCGCCGGACCGCTGCTGGCCTACTTCGACCACTACGGCGTGGACTGCTCTCTGCTGCCCACGCTCCCCGATTTTGCCGGCTGGCGCGACATCGTCTTCTGCGACGGCGAGAGCCGCACGGTCTTCGGCTGGTTCCAGCAGCACTTCTCCGGCGAACGGCGCTGGTGGACGGAGCCGTGCGCAGCCTCCATCGCGGCGGCGCGCTGCGTGGCGCTCGACCCGTTCTTCGGCGCGACCTCGCAACGCGTGGCCGAATTCTGCGTGCAGCACGGCACGGACTACGTGACGCTGGACGCGCGTTGGGACGACCCGCTCGCGCAGAACGCCAGGGCCATCGCCTGCTCGAAGGAATTCCTTGAAGGCGCGTATCCCGGCGCAGATTACGGCGATTTGTTGGAACAGTATCGCCGCGTGTGCCGGGGATTGGTCATTTTCACCTTTGGCAGCAAGGAGATGTTGTACGTCGCGCCGGACATGGCGCGCCCCGCCGTCTTGCCCACCTACCCCGTGAGCGTGCAGGATACGCTCGCCGCCGGAGACACCTTCCGCGCGGGCGTCGTCTACGGCGTCGTCGAGGGAATGTCCGCCGAAGCCACCGTCCGCTTCGCCGCCGCCGCTGCCGCCGTCGCCTGCACGCGCTTCCCTTCCATCCTCGAACCGCCGAGCCTGGTCGAGATTGCGGCGCTGATAAATCCGTAGCTCAATACTCCACTTGCAATTATCGCTTTTTGAGATACAATCGAAACATGCACGTCATCACCCGAAAACGCATTCAAGAGTTCGTCGCGCAACACCCCGATAGTCAATCTTCTCTTGAAAGTTGGTACCGGGTCATGACGCATACGGATCACAGCTCATTCAACGAACTGAAACGCCATTTTGCCAGCGCGAATTATGTCAATAATCTCGTCGTTTTCAATATCAGCGGCAATAAATACCGGTTGATCGCGGCCATTCATTTCAATCGCAAGAAAGTGTTTATCCGAGAGATTCTCACCCACGCGGAGTATGACAAAGGTAAGTGGAGGCCATAACCATGCTACAGGCACAGACCATTCAATCACTGGAACAGGCGGCGCAGTATCTTTTCGTCCCGACAAACGAAGCCGAGTGCGACCGGCTCATCAGGTTATTGGATAATCTGATCGATACTGTGCGAGACGATGAGACACATCCTTTGGCAAATCTTATGGATGTTTTGAGCGTTTTGATCGAGACTTACGAAACCCAAACAATCCCCGAACCGCCTCCAGACCCTACCGGTGTGCTGAAGCTCTTAATGGAAGAACACAATCTGAAACAGAAAGATTTCCCGGAGTTGGGCAGTCAAGGCGTTGTCTCCGAAATCCTGAGCGGTAAGCGGGCCTTGAATCTGCGCCAAATCAGAGCACTGAGCACGCGCTTCAAAATACCGGCTGCGGTATTTATCTGATAAAAAGGAGTAAACCTATGTCAAACAAAATCGTTCTGATCGGCGCGGGGAGCGCGCAATTTGGGTATGGGACAATGGGCGACGTTTTCCAAAGCAAGATGTTGGAAGGCAGCCACATCACGCTACTGGATATCAATCCCACCACAGTGCAGCAAGTAGCGAAGGTTGGACAGGCGTTCATCGAAGAGCACAAGTTGCCCTTCACCTTGTCTGCCACCACCTCACGCGAAGAAGCGTTGCAGGATGCCGACTTCTGCATCATCTCGATTGAGGTCGGCGACCGCTTTGCGCTGTGGGAGCAGGACTGGCGCATCGGGCAGCAGTACGGCATCCGCCAGGTCTACGGCGAGAACGGCGGGCCAGGCGGACTGTTCCACTCGCTGCGCATCATCCCGCCCATCCTCGACATCTGCGACGACATCATGCGCATCTGCCCGGAAGCCTACGTCTTCAACTTCAGCAACCCGATGAGCCGGATTTGCACCACCGTCCACCGCAAATACCCTGACCTCAAACTCATCGGCATGTGCCACGAGATTGCTTCGTTGCGCCAATATCTGCCCCCGATGTTGGGCGTGCCCTTCGAGAAGCTCAAGACGCGCGCTGGCGGCCTCAACCACTTCAGCATCCTGCTAGAAGCCGCCTATCTGGACACGGGCGCGGACGCCTATCCCGACATTCGCGCCAAAGCGCCGGCCTATTTCGCCAACTTCCCCAGCCTCAGCGACGAGGTCAAGTATTTCAAGGAGACCGGCGCATGGCCGGAATCCGAGGCGGACTTTGCCAACATCACCGCCACCGAGCCGTGGTCAGAACGGGGTCTGTTCAAGGTCATCCTGGAGGACTTCGGCTACCTGCCCGTCACCACCGACAGCCATTTTGGGGAATACGTGCATTGGGCCTACGAGGTGGTGGATCACAAGGGCATCCTCGACTTCTACACCTTCTACAAAATGTGGTTAGCGCACGCCGAGCCGGAGATCGAACTCAAGCTGACGGAGCGCATCGTGCCCATCATCGAGGGCATCCTGGGCGATACCGGCTACGAGGAAGCCGCCGTCAACATCCCCAACGCCGGGTTCATCGCCAACCTGCCGGAATGGCTCGTGGTAGAGGTTCCGGCAACGGTGGATAAATCCGGCGTCCATGGCGTGCGCTTGGGCGAACTGCCGAAAGCCTTCGCCGGACTGCTCTACAACCAGATCGCCGTCCACGATATGACGGCGGAAGCCGTGCTGACCAAGTCGAAAGCCGCCGTGGTGCAGGCGTTGCTCGTTGATCCCATCGTAGACAAATACGCCGCCGTGAAAGACCTGGTCAACACCGTGTTGGAATTACAGGCGGATTACTTGGGATATTTGAAATAACATCCTTTACCCTTGCGAAAGTGTGCGAACTCTGTTCGTCTACACCTTCGCAAGGGTCAACAAAATGACGCTACAAAAAATGAAAATCTGGGCTAAAATAAAGCTATGAATGAAGAGCAATTGCTACAACGGATTACGATAAATCCGAAGATTTTCGGCGGCAAACCCATCATCCGAGGACGGAGATTGGCAGTTGAACACGTCTTGGGGATGTTAGCGGCCGGCGATACGCCCGATGTGATTCTTCGAGGCTACGCCTGGCTGCAACCGGAAGACGTTCAAGCCTGTCTGGTTTATGCGCATCGTCTTGTCAGCCACGAATACGTCGAACCGGTACTGGCCGGAGCCGCTGTGTGAAAATACTCCTCGATCAGGCATTGTGCGCCTGGTCAACATTGCCGCGCGGCAACAAGTCACAGTCTGTCTGCGCATCTTAAGACAGCACGAAGACGCCTTGCTCTCCGGCGCGATCGTGACCGCATATCCGCACAGAATCCGAATCCGATTGCCGGATAGAATGTGAATCATAGTTCAGAACAAGGAGGACTCATGACCAAAAATCTGTTTCTCGGCATCGACATTTCCACCACGGGCGCAAAAGCCCTGCTCATGGACGCGACCGGCGCCGTCGTGACGACTGCCACGACCGCGCTGCCGCTCTCCACCCCCAAACCGCTGTGGTCCGAGCAGGACCCGCACGATTGGTGGAATGGCATCGTGGCGAGCATTCGCCAGGCGTTGGCGCAGGCCGGCGCTACCGGCGACGACGTGACCGCCATCGGCCTCACCGGGCAGATGCACGGCCTGACGCTGCTCGACAAAAACGGCGAGGTGCTGCGCCCGGCCATCCTCTGGAACGACCAGCGCACCGGCGCGCAGTGCGACGAAATCCGCGCGCGCGTGGGCAAGGCGCGCTTCATCCAGATCACCGGCAACGACGCGCTCACCGGCTTCACCGCGCCCAAGATTCTGTGGGTGCGCGAGCACGAGCCGGAGGTGTACGCCCAGGGCGCGCACGTCCTGCTGCCCAAGGATTACGTCCGCTACAAACTCACCGGCGACTACGCCGCCGACAAAGCTGACAGCGCCGGCACGATTCTGTTCGACGTGAAAACCCGCGATTGGTCGGCGGAAGTGCTGGAAAAGCTGGAGATTCCCCGCGAATGGATGCCCCGGACGCACGAAGGCCCGGAAGTGACCGGCGTGATCAGCGCGGAAGCCGCAAGACTAACCGGCCTAAAAGCGGGCACGCCCGTGGTAGGCGGCGGCGGCGACCAGGCGGCGGGCGCGGTGGGCGTCGGCGCGGTCGAGGCGGGGATCGTGGGATTGGTGCTCGGCACGTCGGGCGTCGTGTTCGCCTCCACGGACGCGCCGTACATCGAGAAGGACGGGCTGCTGCACGCCTTCTGCCACGCCGTCCCCGGCGCGTGGCACCTCATGGGCGTGATGCTCTCGGCGGCGGGCAGCCTGCAATGGCACCGCGACACGCTCGCGCCCGGCGTCAGCTTCGACGACCTGCTGACCCCGGCGGTGGACGTCCCGGCCGGCGCGGAGGGACTCTTCTTCCTGCCGTACCTCACCGGCGAGCGCACGCCGTATCCCGATCCGCTGGCGCGCGCGGGCTTCATCGGGCTGACGCTGCGCCATGCGCTCCCGCACCTGACGCGCGCGGTGCTCGAAGGCGTGGCTTTTGGGCTGCGCGATAGCATGGAGCTGGTGAAGGGCGCGACGGCTTCCCCCCTTAGTCCCCCCCAACGGGGGGGAGATAGAGGGGGGGGGATCAAGCAGATCCGCGTCTCCGGCGGCGGGGCGAAGAGTCCGCTGTGGCGGCAAATTCTGGCGGACGTCATTGGCAGCGAGCTGGTGACGGTGAACACGACCGAGGGCGGCGCGTTCGGCGCGGCGCTGCTGGCGGCGGTCGGCGCGGGCGTATGGGACACCGTGCCGGAGGCGTGCCGGGCGACGATCAAGGTGGTGAGCGCCACGTCCCCGCAACCGGCGCAGGTGAAGGTCTACAACGACCTGTACCCGCTCTACCGCGGCCTGTATCCCGCGCTCAAACCGACGTTCGACGCGGTGGGGTAAGGGAGCCTCTACCACGAATCTTCACGAATTCCCACGAATGCAGAATTTCAATCGTGAAGATTCTGTAATAGGCAAGATGACTTTGCAGTCAAGAATCTAAAAATCGTACACGGATTTCACGGATTCTATGGATTTTTTTGGATAGAATCCGTGTTTTCCGTGTTCATCCGTGTACCAGAATTGCAAAATGATCTTGATGAGCACACATTCGAGTCGATTCGTGGTTTATCGGCTGACAGAGATGCTAACCGCGAATCACGCGAAGTTTCGCCAATTTTCAAGAAATTCGCGTGGATTCGCGCGATTCGCGGTTTCTCCCACCGTGGCGCGGTCAGGAGATCGGCCACAGTTAAAAGCGGGAAAAACACCTTTGTGAGGTGTTATGAAGAAAAGAGCCAGGTTTCTACTACCATTGCTTGTGCTGGGTATCGTATTGATCTCATGTGATGCCATACCATCTACTCCCGATGAGACCGCGATCCCGGAGGCCACGGCTACCACTGAACCCGGCCCTCCACGAGAGGAAAAGACGGCTACGGCGACATTTACAGTGACGCCGGAGCCAACGGCAACCCCTCAAAATACAACGACAACCGGAGAGACCATGCAAGCATCAGAAGCCATCACCGCTACGTTCGACCCGAATTTCTACATTTTCCTGTGTTTTGGACAGTCGAATATGGAAGGCGTCCCCGCTATCGAACCGCAAGACCGGACGGTTGATCCTCGCTTCCAGGTTTTGCAATCGCTGAATTGTTCCAATCTCAGAAAAAATAAGAATACCTGGTATACGGCTGTGCCACCGTTAACCCAATGCTGGTCCGGTCTTTCGCCGGCCGATTATTTTGGCAGGACAATGGTGGAAAACCTGCCCGATGACATCAAAGTCGGGGTGATCAACGTGGCGGTGGGCGGCTGCGATATCCGGCTATTCGATAAGGACCTGTATCAAGACTACGATGATACCTACGAAGACGCCTGGTTCGTTGATAAAATCAAGTTCTATGGCGGAAATCCCTACCAACATCTGATCGACCTGGCCAAACTGGCGCAACAGCGCGGCGTCATCAAGGGCATCCTGCTGCACCAGGGCGAAACCAACACCGGCGACCGACAATGGCCCACCTACGTCAACAAGATTTACAACGACATCCTGACCGACCTCTCCCTCGATGCCGAGTCCGTACCCTTGTTAGCCGGAGAAGTGGTGGGGGCGGACCAGGGCGGGTGCTGCGCCGCTATGAATCCAATCATCGCCACGTTGCCGGATACCATTCCGACGGCGCATGTGATCTCTTCGC
>DAOUAY010000059.1:0-23806 GCA_034432995.1 Anaerolineae bacterium
GGAGATACCGTTGGATATTGTTGCCCTGAATGAGCGTTTCGAACGCGCCTCCGCCGAGGAGATTCTGCGCTGGGCCTGGGAGACGTTCGCGCCGGACGTGGCGACGAGTTCGTCCTTCCAGACGCAGAGCGTGCCGCTGCTGCGCATCATCTCGCAGGTGTGCCCGGAGATGCCGGTCATCTTCATCGACACCGGCTTTCATTTCCCGGAGACGCTGGCCTTTCGGGACAGGTTGCAGGCGCAATTCAAGCTCAACATCCTCACCGTGCGCCCGACGGTGACGCAGAGCGAGTTGCTGCAACAGTACGGCGAGGCGCTGTATCGCCGCGACCCGGATTTGTGCTGTTACATCAACAAGGTCAGTCCGATGCAGTGGATCACTTCACGGATGAAGGCGTTGGTGGCGGGCGTGCGGCGGGATCAGACCGCCAACCGGCAGGCGATGAGCGTGCTGCACCAACCGTCGAAAGGGCCGTTGCAGATTCATCCGCTGTTGAACTGGACGAAGGCCGATGTGCAGGCGTACCGTCAAGCGCACGATTTGCCCGCGCATCCGCTCTATGCGCGCGGCTACGTGAGCGTGGGATGCGCGCCGTGTACGCGCCCGGTCTTTCTCGGCGAGGACGAACGCGCCGGGCGGTGGGCGGATTCGGACAAGAAAGAATGTGGCTTGCATCTGGATTGGAACGAGGAGGGAAAGAACCATGGGCAGTAAACGTGTGATTCTGGTCACAGGCGGCGCGGGCTACATCGGCTCGCAACTGGTCCGCGACATCGCGCTCGATCCGCGCTTCGAGGGCGTCACGGTGCGCATCTACGACAGCTTGCGTCACAAGAATTACAGCGGTCTGATGGATTTGCCGGTGGAAGGGCGTTACGAATTTGTCGAAGGCGATATCCTCGACCGGCTGAACTTGCAGCGCGCGATGCAGGACGCCGTCGCGGTTTTCCACCTGGCGGCCATTGTCACCACGCCGTTGAGCTTCGATCACCCGGAGTGGACGGAGCAGATCAACCACTGGGGAACGGCGGCGGTGGTGGATTGCGCGCTGCGCGCGGGAGTGACGCGCCTGATCTATTGCAGTTCCGCCAGCGTCTACGGACCGGGCGGTCCGTTCAAGGAGACCGATCCTTGCCGCCCGATCGGCCCTTACGCGACGGCCAAACGCAAAGGGGAAGATGAGCTGCGTCAGGCCGAGGAACGCGGCCTCGAAGCGACGATCGTGCGTTTGGGCACCACCTTCGGCAACGCCCCGGCGATGCGCTTCGACGCCAGCGCCAACCGCTTCGCCTATCTCGCCGGCGTGCATCGCCCGATGGTCATTTATGGCACCGGCAGACAGGTGCGCCCGCTCATCCACATCCGCGATGCGTCCAGCGCGCTGCGGCTCTGCCTGGCCGATCCGGCGTTCATCGGCGAGACGGTCAACGCCGCCACCGAACACCCGTCGCTCAACGACATCGCCGCCGCCGTGCAGCGTCTTATGCCCGCAGCGACGACGCGCTACACCGACCAGGACATCCTCACCGAAATCAGCTTCGACGTGGACGCCGCCAAGCTGATGGGCATGGGCTGGACGCCGCAGGTCAGTCTGGAAGCAGGGCTGAAGGAAGTTCTGGAGCGTTGGAAAGGGTTCTGAGTTTTGCGCAGCTATTGTGTGTGCCAGTTTCTGACCGCGGCACGTGTGATTTTGGTTTATAATAGTGAGGACTTGAGGTCTGGCTCTTTTGTTATGGAAGCAGGAAACGAAACGAATGAAAATGTAGTTGCAGAGCCGTCTGCGACTTATCAGCGCGTGACGCAAATCCCGCTGTTCTGTGGACAGTCATTGGCGCGTGGTGAGTTCAAAGATGTTGTGGGCGGGGCGCAAACGGTGGAAAAACCGGCTCTGTTCTACCGTCATCCGCACGGTGAAATTTGGGTAGGTGATGCGATGACATGGTTGCGTTCTTTGCCCGATGCGTCGGTTGACCTGGTTTTTGCCGATCCACCCTACAATATCAAGAAAGCGGAGTGGGACACGTTCGAGTCCCAACAGGCGTATGTAGAATGGTCAGCGCAATGGCTTGAGCAGGCGGCGCGTGTGCTCAAGCCAACCGGCGCTTTATACATTTGCGGTTTTTCCGAAATCCTAGCCGACATCAAGCTGCCAGCGATGAAATTTTTCCGCGGATGCCGGTGGTTGGTGTGGCATTACAAGAACAAGGCAAACTTGAGTCAGGATTGGGGGCGCTCACACGAAAGTATTTTGCACTTTCGCAAAAGCAAAACGTTTGTCATGAACGTTGACCATGTTCGTATCCCTTATAGCAACCACACTTTGAAATATCCGGAACACCCACAGGCCGAAACCAGTCAGTACGGCAACGGGAAAGACTATGTCTGGCAACCTGACCCGCGCGGAGCGAAACCGCGTGACGTGATTGAATTGCCGACGGTGAATAACAGTATGTCGGAAACTACACCGCATCCTACCCAAAAGCCTGAAGAACTTCTGCGGAAGCTGGTGTTGGCTGCGTCTAATCCAGGTGACTGGGTGATTGATCCTTTCCTCGGCTCTGGAACAACGGCTGTCGTTGCCGAGCAACTAGGGCGACTGTGGAAAGGGTGTGATCAAAATATAGAGTATTGTCAATGGGCTGCCGAGAGAATTGAACGTGTGGAAAACTGGCCGGTGGAAAAATGGATCGCTTATGACTTGGAAAACACTAAACGAAGGAAGTCTATTCGATGACTGCAACTATGTTGTTGGACTTGCAAGCCTCAGTGATGGATACGACCGCTTTTCATACGCTGGCGGATTACTTTTATTTGTGTAGCGCCTTTCTCGATTTTTGTGAACAAATACAACCCACACGCATTGTTTCTCCGAAAGCACCTGAATACATCTTCTATCAATATGATGAGGGATATGCTCACAGAATTACCCGTCCCTTGAATGTGGATTTATTTTTTGAATATCAAGCGATATTCAAGACCGCCTTTGAGCGATGGGTAGCTTTTCTATCTGATCTCAAGATCTACCGTGGAACCATTGCGGATCACAAAAGCACGGAAGATTATCTGCAATCTAACGAAATCAGCCGGATTGTCTATACACTTCAACAAAGCATCGGCTGCATAGGCGACTCATTCAGGAATCCCAATCAATCGCGCAAACGAGTCGGCCAACTGTTCGAGAATCTGGTCAAGTTGCTAATTCAGGAAGTCGGCCTCACCTGTGAATCGCGCAGTATCAATCTCCCGTTGCCAGGACATCCGGGTTATGCTATGTCCTACGAACTGGATTTAGTGTTTTCGCAGGATAAGGCTCTGATTACCGGCGAAACCAACTTTATCCACCCCTCAGAGGTCATCGGGTCGGTCAAAACGACCAGTAAAGACCGCATTGATAAAGTTTTCCTGGACAAGTATATGCTGACGCAGTTACTGGGTAGAGATGTCCCGGTTGTTGCTATTTTCCTTCACGATGTGCAGCGTGCGCGGTATGGCAATAGTATCTTTGGCATCAATTCCACGTTCAAAACCAACCATTTCCTGGGATACACAGTTGCGTTGAATCGTTTGGATGGAGTGTACTATGTTGATCCACGTCCGGTGATGACGGAGGATGCGCGTTTGCAGGGTGAAATTCAGGATTTTCAGACTTTTCTGGTGCGTGATTTGTGGATACTGTCGAAGCGACAGCTATAACCGGTCTCGGACCGCGCCACCGCAAGCCCAGGTAATGGGTTGGGCAGGTAAGGCCGTAGACCGGCCCGAACGATTCCCAATCACTTGTCCTATACCCGTTGTAGTTGCTTTATTGCATTTTGAATATATAGTGTAGTCACATTGGTGACTACATTATGGAGGAATTATGACCGAGATTGGAGTGCGTGACCTGAAAACAAAAGCCTCGGAAATTGTGCGGACGGTGCGGGAGGAACGCGCGCATTATGTGATCACACATCGGGGGCATCCGGTGGCGTTGCTTATGCCTTTAGGTGAACCCACGCTCGAAGAGCCGATAGATGTTCAACGCGCCCAGAGTGTGTGGGACGAGTTAACCGAGTTGGGCGAAGAGATTGGCCGTGCGTGGCAATCACCAAAAACCGGTGTGGAACTATTATCGGAAATGCGGCGTTAGGTGTGCCGATGGCTCTAACGTACACCATTGATGCTAGTGTGTTTGTCAATGCCTTCAACTCGTATGAACTGGGACATGCCAACAGTTACCGTTTCCTGGCATACATCAAGACGCAAGCATTTCCGATCATCGTACCGACGCTGGTGTTACCGGAAGTCGCGGCAGCAATTGGTCGGGGAAGCCGAAATGCAACTCTGGCGCGGAAGTTAGTTAATGCCGTTGGCCGTTTGCCCAATCTGATCATGGTGTCATTGGATGACGGCCTGGCACAGTATGCGGCTGATGTGGCGGCAGACTATCGCCTGCGTGGCAGCGATGCGGTGTATGTCGCCGTCGCGCTGCGGTTTGGCAGTACATTGGTGACATTGGATCAAGAACAAGCGGCGCGGATGGCTTCAGTATTGGAAACCCAGAATCCGCTTGAAGCACTTAATATTTTAGAGGGGAACTCATGACCGAATTATCCAAAACCTACAACTGGAGATAGCATGGTACTGAGTGAAAAGCGCAGAAAGCGTGCGCCGCGAAATCGAACCATAACGCTGACTGAGCCTGAACTGGAACTGTATCGCTCACGGCTTATCAAATTGAGCAAACCTGCGATGTTGCAAGACATTGTGGATCGCACGATTTGCCAAGATCTATTCGACCTGCTCGGATGGTTGCCAGATCACTCAGTCGATCTCCTTTTTGCTGATCCGCCCTACAACTTATCTAAATCTTTTAACAACTTATCGTTTGACCAAATGTCTCTATACGAATATGAACAATGGTTGGAATCCTGGCTTGGCAGGCTTGTAAGAGTACTCAAGCCTACTGCTTCCATATACATCTGTGGTGATTGGCGTTCCTCAACGGCCATTCACCGCGTGGTTGACAGGCTATTCATCGTCCGTAGTCGTATCACTTGGGAAAGAGAGAAAGGAAGAGGCGCCAAAACCAATTGGAAAAATTGTTCAGAGGACATCTGGTTTTGCACGGTCTCTAACAATTACACATTCAATGTGGAGGATGTTAAACTTAAGCGGCGTGTTATTGCGCCTTATACGGACAACAACGGAGAACCAAAGGATTGGAGCGACTCAAAAAATGGGCGATTTCGCTTGACGTATCCCTCCAATATTTG
Source organism: Anaerolineae bacterium (assembly GCA_034432995.1). Lineage (GTDB taxonomy): Bacteria > Chloroflexota > Anaerolineae > B4-G1 > SLSP01 > DSWT01. The sequence goes on from DAOUAY010000059.1 coordinate 5,257, forward strand.
GACAGACCTCACCGTACCCTTTTGGTCAATGCCTGAAAACACAGATCACCCTACGCAAAAACCAGAGAAGATGCTGGCTAAAATTATACTTGCGAGTTCGAATGAAGGGGATGTTGTGTTTGACCCTTTCTTAGGCTCTGGAACGACTTCGGTTGTCGCAAAGAAGTTAAAACGGCATTACATCGGGATTGAAATAGATGAGTTGTATTGTTGTCTTGCGGAACGAAGGTTAGACATGGCAGAGCAGGATCAAACTATACAAGGTTACACAAGCGGCGTTTTCTGGGAAAGAAATACATTGGCAGATCAAAACGGCCATGAATCATCAGCCCCACAGACCAAGAATCCACAACCTATGTTATTTCAGACTCAATAAAAACAGGAGCAGCTGGTGAAAAGTCCAATATTCTATACGGATGCCTACAAAGACATCGAAACAAAAGTGCAGAAATTACTGAACGCTCACGATGAATTTCTTTCTCCGAGCACAGCACGCAGCACACGCGCAGTAGGAGATGCAGTTGAGACTATTTTGGGGGATTCCTTCGGAGCCGCCCTTGGCGACTTGTGTAAAGAGTACTCAGCGACGTTTGCCAGGCGGGCTATGGCCGATCTTGCCTTTACAGATGTGGCGGACTTTTACTATATCGTTGATGTCAAAACACATCGCACGGATACTCAATTCAATATGCCCAATTTGACATCAGTTCAGAGGCTTGCCCGATTCTATGAAGATGACGCCAACTATTTCGTCCTGCTTATGGTAAGCTATCATGTGGAATCAACACGAGCAATTGTCACCAATGTCAGGTTTGTGCCAATGGAGTTTCTTGGTTGGGATTGCCTTACTATCGGTGCGCTTGGATGGGGACAAATTCAGATTGCAAACTCAAACCACATCACGATCAATCCGCAATATTCGCGCAAGAAATGGATGCTGGAGCTTTGCGATATGCTCTTTACGTTTTACCCGAAAGAAATCGCCAAGATTGAAGAAAGGGTGGGTTATTTCAAAAAAGTTCAGGAGTTTTGGCTTGCGAAATCAGATAGCTAATGCATCCACATTCATGATATTAATTTAGAAGGGAACTCATGACCGAATTATCCAAAACCTACAATCCGAAAGAACACGAGCAACGTCTGTATCACTGGTGGGAGTCCGCAGGCTATTTCAAGCCGGAAACGCTTATCGAGAAAGGAGTGGCCTCGCCGGATGGCGAGCGCTTCTGCATCACCATGCCGCCGCCGAATGTGACCGGCATCCTGCACCTGGGTCACGCGATGACGGCGGCAATCGAAGACCTGATGACGCGCTACTACCGGATGCGCGGCTTCGAGACGCTCTTCCTGCCCGGCTCCGATCACGCCGGGATCGCTACGCAGAATGTCGTCGAGCGCGAGCTGGCGAAAGAGGGCCTGACGCGCCACGACCTGGGCCGCCCCGCCTTCATCGAGAAGTGCTGGGAATGGAAAGGCAAGACGCACGCGCGTATCACCGACCAGCACCGGCAACTCGGCATCACCTGCGATTGGGAACGCGAGCGCTTTACGCTCGATCCGGGCCTGAGCCACGCGGTACGCACCGCGTTTCACACGCTGTATGAGCGCGGTCTGATCTATCGCGGGCCGTACATGGTCAACTGGTGCCCGCGCTGCGAGTCGGCGATTTCCGACCTCGAAGTGGAACCGACGGAGCACGACAGTCACCTGTGGCACGTCCGCTATCCCGTGGTGGACGCCGAGTGGGCCGGCCCGCAGCATCCGTGGAGCAGTGGGCGCTGGGCTGAGGGCGCGACCACGTTCATCGAGATGGCGACCACTCGCCCGGAGACGATCCTCGGCGACAGCGGCGTGGCCGTCCACCCCGGCGATCCGCGCTGGCAAGCACTCGTTGGCAAGCTGGCGATCCTGCCGGCGATTGGGCGCGCGATTCCCATTGTGCCCGACGAGGCGGTACAGCCCGAATTCGGCACAGGCGCGGTGAAGGTGACGCCCGCCCACGATCCCACCGATTACGAGATCGGCGCGCGCCACAATCTGCTTCAGGTGGACGTGATGACGCCCACCGGGATGATGAACGCCGCGGCCGGGCCTTACGCGGGACTGGAACGCTACGCTTGCCGCAAGGCCATTGTGGCCGATTTCGAGAAAGAGGGCTTGCTGGTGAAAATCGAGCCGTATCATCACAGCGTCGGGCATTGCCAGCGCTGCGACACGATCATCGAACCGCGCATCAGCACGCAATGGTTCGTCCGCGCCAAGCCGCTGGCCGAAGAGGCGATCCGCGTGGTCCGCGACGGAACGATGCGCATCATTCCCGACCGCTTCGAGAAGACGTGGTTCCATTGGATGGAGAACATCCGCGACTGGTGTATCAGCCGCCAACTGTGGTGGGGCCACCGCATCCCGGTGTGGTACTGCCAGGATTGCGACCTGCAATGGAGCGCCGTCGAAGACCCCGCGCAGTGCCCCAAGTGCGGCAGCAGCATGATCGCGCAGGACGAGGACGTGCTCGACACGTGGTTTTCCTCCGGGTTGTGGCCGTTCTCCACGCTCGGCTGGCCCGAAGACACCGCCGACATGCAGCGCTTCTTCCCCACCGACATGCGCGAGACCGGCTACGACATCCTCTTCTTTTGGGTGGCCCGCGAGACGATGCTGTCGCTGGCGCTGCTCGGACGAGCGCCATACTCGACCGTCTACCTGCACGGCCTCATTCGCAACGAGCGCGGCGAGAAGATCAGCAAATCCATGCCCGATGCGTGGAAATACGACCCGCTCTACATCATCGACGAATACGGCACGGACGCGCTGCGCTACACGCTCAGCACATCCTCGACGCCCGGCAACGACATGAACCTCGATCCGCGCCGGTTGGAAGGCGCGCGTAACTTCGCCAACAAAATCTGGCAGGCCGCGCGGTTTATTTTGATGAACGTGCGAGATAGAGACGGAGATAGAGATAGAGATAGAGATAGAGATAGAGATAGAGAGAAAGATGGGCTGTCAGGTGTGGAAAACTTGATAGACTTGGATTTGGCGCTTGAGGATCGCTGGATTCTCAGCCGTGTGGAGCGGCTCACAGGCGACGTCTTCACGCTGATGGAGACGCAGCAATACGGCGAGGCTGGGCGGCGCGTGCGCGATTTCCTGTGGGATGAGTTCTGCGACTGGTACATCGAGGCGAGCAAGGTGCGGCTCTACGCCGAGGATGGCGACAAGGAAACGCCGCGTATCGTGCTGCTGACCGTGCTCGAACGCGCGCTGCGCCTGCTGCATCCCTTCATGCCGTTCGTGACCGAGGCGCTCTGGCAGGCGTTGCCGTCCGCGGTCAAACAAGGCTTGGAAGCGCCGGCGTCTGACGCGCTCATCATCGCGCCGTGGCCGATGCAGGACGCCGCACTCCTCGACGACGAGGCCGAAACGCAGATGGCGCTGCTGATGGACCTCATCCGTGGCATCCGCAACGTGCGCTCCGAGTACAACGTCGAAGCCGGGCGGCGCATCGCCGCGACTGTGGCGGCGGGCGCGAGCGCGGCGGTGCTCGACGCGCGGCGTGCGGTGCTGACGTTCCTCGCGCACCTGGATGCTACTGCTCTGGATATTGTGACGGCGTGCGAACCGGTGGCGCAGTCCGCGTCGGTGCTGGCGGGGGATGTGGTCGTGTACCTGCCGCTGGCCGGGCTGGTGGACCTCGACGCGGAGCGCGCGCGGCTGAACAAGGCGCTGGAGAACCTGGAAGGTCGCATCGACGGCAGCCGCCAGCGTCTCGCCGGCCCCTTCGCCGAGAAAGCCCGCCCCGACGTCGTCCAGCGCGAGCGCGAGAATTTGGCGGCGATGGAAGCCGAAGCCACGCAGGTCCGCGAGCAGTTGGCGCGGTTGGGGTAAATGTCAACGGATTGAACGGATTTCAACGGATTCTGAAGACTTCGGACTTTGGACTTTTGACTTTGGACTTTGGACTATTTTTAAGGGAGGATGACGATGTCACCAAGTAGACGTGAACAAAAACGCGCACGGCATGAAGCAAAACGCAAGGCCAAACGCAAGGCGGCGCGAACGCAGTTATCAGCGCGCAGCAAGAAGGCGATGCTGCGCCAGGCATTGGCCTGGCCGGTGATGGAGTGTTGGGTCAACGAAGACTGGCAGGACCCTACAAAGTTGAATCAGGTTGTTGTCACACGGCGCGATCCGTCGACGGGCGAAGTGAGGGCAGGCACGTATCTGGTGGATCGCGCCTGTTTGGGTGTGAAGAACGCGTACGCAGCCAACTTTGTCAGTGCCGAGTCGTTTCGCCGGGAAATGTTGTCAAGAATGATCGAACGGCAAAAGCTCATCCAAGTGGATTTCAATCTCGCAGCGAAGATCGTCGAAGTCGGTATAGCGTACGCGGCGCAGTTTGGTTTCCGTCCGCACCGCGACTATCTCGAAGCCTCGATTCTGTTGCAGGACGCCGATCCAGATTCTGTCGATATTGAAATCCCAGTCGGCGGGCCGGAGGGCAAGCCGTTCTTCGTCGCCGGTCCGTATGATAACGCGGATAAGATTATGGCGCGCCTGACGCAGCACTTGGGGCCTAGAGGCTTCAACTATTTGATGCCTATTGCTCCTGATAGCGAATTTCTCCGGGCCGGGGATGCGACGTTGGATTGGGATGACGATGAAGATGAGCTGTTCTTGTGGGACGACGATGAGGATGAGGACGATGTTGTGGACATTGGCGACTTCGAATTTATCGAACCGTCCGACGACGACCGTTGAGTGTTCGTAGCGCGAATGGGTCATTCGCGTTACAGCCTAAAAACCTATCCGGAAATTATCTTCTTTAACGCTTCAGGCGGATCACAATCCGCCGTTGCTGCACCAGCGCGGGATTATGATCCCGCGCAAGCAAGTGCTTGTAGAATTTTCGGATAGGTTCTAAGAACTGGGGCTGGATGCGAAATCCAGCCCTTTCTCTTTCGCACAGCCCGTTATGCTGTATAATGTCTTCCTTGAGCTAAGAAAGGAGTTTATGGCGAAGACCTACGTTTCCCTGGACTTAGAAACCACCGGGCTGGATCCTATGCGGGACGCGATCATCGAAATCGGCGCGCTGCGCTTTGAAGGTGATCAAGTATTAGAGACATTTTCTACATTCGTCAATCCGGGGCGGAAAATTCCCCCGTTTGTCACCGAATTGACCGGCATTACCAACGCGCACGTGGAAGGCGCGCCGGGTGGACGCCAGGCGACGTACAAATTGGCCGATTTCGTGGGGCGCGATCCGGTGGTGGGGCACAACATCGGCTTCGACCTGGCTTTCCTGCGCCAGCACAATGTTCTGCGCGGCAATCCCTCAATCGATACCTTCGACCTCGCCGGCATTTTGGTGCCGCACGCCGGGCGCTACAGTCTGGCGAATCTCGTCCGCGAGCTGGCGATCGATCTGCCGGAGCAGACACACCGCGCGCTCGACGACGCGGTGATGGCGCACGCGCTTTTTATGGCGTTGATGGGCCGCGCCGCGCAATTGCCGCAGCAGATGTTGCAGGAGCTTGTGCAACTGGGACAACGCATCCAATGGGGTCCGATCAACTTTTTCCGCGACGCGCACTACGTCCGCCAGCGCCAGGGCTTCAGCGGCGGCATTGGCGCGCAGTTGGCCTCCAAGCGCGGCGGCGATGCGGCCGGCCCGCTGTTCGCCGAAGATGAGGAAGTCTACGCGCCGTTGGAACCGCGCCGTGACATCCGGCCCATTGACCTGGATGCGCTTTCGGCGTTGCTGGATGATGATGGCTCGTTGGCGGAAGTCTTCGCCGAGTATGAATACCGCCCGCAACAGGTGGAAATGCTCCAGGCCGTCGGGCAGGCGTTCAACACAGGGCAGCATTTGATGGTCGAGGCCGGCACCGGCACGGGTAAATCGCTGGCCTATCTGCTGCCGGCGATAGAATGGGCGGCGCAGAATCGCCAGCGGGTGGTGGTTTCGACCAACACGATCAACTTGCAAGAGCAACTGGCGAACAAGGATTTGCCCGAACTGGCCGAGGCGCTCTACGAATTCAAGTATCAGGTGCTCAAAGGACGCTCGCACTACCTGTGCCGCCAACAGTTCCAGGCGCTGCGGCGGCGTGGCCCCGTCACCGAGGACGAGATGCGCGTGCTGGCCAAGGTGTTGCTCTGGCTGCCCAATACGCTCGACGGCGACGGCGATGGGCTTTTCATGCCGACGGGGCAGGAGCAGGCCGTCTGGTACGGGATCTCGGCGGCTAATGACGCCTGCGACCCGGAGCATTGCCCGTTCTTCCAGAGCGACCGCTGCTTCTTCTACCGCGCGCGGGCGAAGGCCGAGGGCGCGCACATCCTCATCGTCAACCACGCGCTGCTGCTGGCCGACATCGCCGTGCAGACACGGTCCGCCGCGCAGAATCGCGTGCTGCCGGAGTACGAACTGCTCATCATCGACGAGGCGCATCACCTCGAAAGCGCCGTGACGGACGCGCTGCGCTATACGGTGAGTTGGCCGGCGCTGCACCGGGTTTTCGAGGATCTGTTGTACTCGCGCCAGGCCTCCACCGGTTTGCTGGAGATGGTGTTGAGTCTGGCAGAGGGTCAGCCGCGCAAGACGGCGGCGGGCCTGCAAGACGTTTGTGTGCGCTTGCAGGATGCGGGAGAGCGCGTCGAGCATCAGTTGGAGACGCTTTTCTCGGATATCGAGACGTTCCTCAACGAGCACGTGGATCAGAACGATAGCTATGCCGCGCGGGTGCGCCTCACGCCCAAAATGCGCCTGGAGCACGGTTGGGACGACGCGGTGCGCGGGTGGGCGCAGGTTCAGCCGCATTTCTCCACGCTCGTGGATGGGCTGACGCTGCTGGCTGCCGGTTTGGAGGAACTGAGTTCTCCCGAAAACGCCGGCTTCGAGATGGCTCACGCGCGACTGTTGGGCATCAAGCGGCAGTTGGACGCGGCCTATACCCAGCTTGGGCCGTTCATTACCGCGCCGCAGGCGAACGTCATCTACTGGCTGGAATCGCAGAACAATTACCCGTTCACCTGCAACGCCGTCCCCTTGCACGTGGGCGCGTTGGTGCGCGAGCATTTGTTCGACAAGAAACGCTCGGTCATTCTCACCTCGGCGACACTGCGCGTCGAAAACAGCTTCGACTACATGAAAGACCGGCTGAGCGCGCGGAAGGCGGAGGAATTGGCCGTCGGCTCGCCCTTCGATTACCAATCCGCCGCGCTGCTCTACATCGTCACCGACGTGCCCGAACCGCGCAACCCCGGTCACCAGCAAATTCTGGATCAAACCTTGATCGAACTGTTCCGCGCGACGCAGGGGCGGGCGTTGACGCTGTTCACGTCGTATGTGCAATTGAAGGCCACGGCGCAAGCAATTACCGGGAAACTGGCGCAGGACGGCATCACGGTCTATGCGCAGGGGAGCGGCAGCTCGCGTGCGCAATTGCTCGACAATTTCAAGCGCGGCGAGAAGGCGGTGCTGCTCGGCACGCGCTCGTTCTGGGAAGGCGTGGACGTGCCCGGCGACGCGCTTTCGTGCCTGGTGATCACCAAGCTGCCCTTCGACGTGCCCAACGATCCGATCATCGCCGCGCGCGCCGAGGGATATGAAGACCCGTTCAACGAGTACATGGTCCCGGAAGCCATTCTGCGCTTCACGCAGGGCTTTGGCCGGCTCATCCGCACTGCGACCGACCAGGGGATCGCCGTGGTGTTGGACCAGCGCGTGCTGACCAAGCGGTACGGCCGGCGCTTCCTCGACTCGCTGCCCGATCCGCGCATCCGCCAGGGGACGCGCGCCCAACTGCCCGACATCGCCGAACGCTGGCTCTCCGGCAAATCGCTGCCCGTCGACGCCGGAAACAGCGCCGATTTCGGTGACGGTTGGTCCGCCCCCCCACCCGAAGACCCCCCCTGGTTTTGGGGCGCCTGACGATTTTGGATTTTCGATTGCCGATTTTCGCTCATTCACTCATTCACTCATTCACTCACTCATTCACTCATTCACTCATTCACTCATTCACTCATTCGTTGATTCTTGATTCTTGATTCTTGATTCATGATTCTTTGGAGGTCTTATGCGTATCGTTGTTGATGCTTTTGGTTCGGACGATTGCCCTGGGCCGGATGTAGCCGGGGCGGTGATGGCGGCGCGGGAGTGGGCGCGCGAAGGTTCGCCGGACGAGATCATCCTCGTGGGGCCGGAGGAGCGCACGCGCGCGGAGTTGGCGAAGCACGACACCCAGGGGTTGAACATCCGCATCGTCCACGCGCCCGACGTGCTCACGATGGCGGATCACTCCGAGGCAGTGCGCGAAAAGGAAAACTCGTCGATTCGTGTAGGGATGCGGATGGTTAAAAGCGGCGAGGCCGACGCCTTCGTCTCCGCCGGGAATACCATTGCCTGCCTTTCCGCCGCGATTTTCGACTTGCGCCGCATCCCCGGCATCCGCCGTCCGGCGCTGGCGACGGTCTACCCGGTAACGTTGCAAAAGGCGGTCTTCCTCGATATGGGCGCGACCGCTGACCCGAAGCCCGAATATCTCCTGCAATTCGCCCAGATGGGCATCATCTACGCCGAAAAAATCCTCGGCATTGCCAATCCGCGGGTGGGGCTGTTGGCGAACGGTGAAGAGGAAGAGAAGGGAACGATGGTGCTGCGTGATACTTTCGCGCTGTTCTCCCAGGGTGATTTCAATTTCGTCGGCAACGTCGAGCCGAAGGAAGTGGTCAAAGGGCACGCGGATGTCGTCGTCACCGACGGCTTCACGGGCAATATCCACATCAAGACGGCGGAAGCGGTGGCCTCGTTCATCAAGATCATGGTCAAGCACGACGTTTTGGGGCGCACATTGTCGAAGGTGGGATTGGTCTTGCTGATCCCGGCTTTGATTGTGGCGCTGCCGGGGTTGCTCTGCCTGTGGCCGGGCTTGAAGAAGATGACCAAACGCCTGGATTACGCCGAAGTGGGCGGCGGACTGCTGTTGGGCGTGGATGGCGTGGTGATCGTGGGGCATGGGCGCTCCAATGCGAAAGCGATCAAGAGCGCCATTCGCCGGGGCCGTGAAGCTGTAGCCGCGCAAATCATCCCCACCATTAAGGCGGAATTGGAAGCGCGCCGGCAGGTATCCAATGGCTGATCGCGCGCGCGTCGTCGTCACCGGCATGGGCGCGATCACGCCGGTTGGGTTGTCTGTGCGCGAGACGTGGGAGAGCGCGTTTGCCGGGAAGTCCGGCATCGCGCCGATTGAACGGTGCGATACAACCGATTGGCCGGTGCGCATTGCCGGCGAGATCAAGAACTTCGAGCCGGAGCGCTACATACCGCGCAAAGAGATACGGCGGATGGCGCGCTGTTCTATGTTTGCAGTTGCTGCGGCGCAGGAAGCCCTGGCGGACGCAGGACTCTCCACACCGCTGCCCGACCCGGAACGCACCGGAACCGTGATCGGCGTGGGGATGGGCGGGCTGGATGTGGCGCTGGAGCACTCAGCCAAGCTATGGCGGCAAGGGCTGGTCGGCGTCAATCCCTTCGCGCTGGCGGCTTCCTTGCCGAATATGCCGTCGTATCACGTCAGCCTGCTGGCGGGCGCGCAGGGGCCAATCACCACGCCCGTCGCCGCTTGTGCGACAGGTTCACAGGCGATTGGCGAGGCCACGAATATCATTCGGCACGGGTGGGCCGATATGGTCATTGCTGGTGGCGCCGAGGGCTTGATCATCGACGTGTCGGTCATCGGGTTTGCGGTGATGGGGGCGCTTTCGCGGCGTAACGACGACCCGCAACGCGCCAGTCGTCCCTTCGACAAAGGCCGCGACGGTTTTGTGATCGCCGAAGGCGCGGGCGTCCTGATCCTCGAACGATTGGAGCACGCGCTCGAACGCGGCGCGCACATCTACGGCGAGGTGCTCGGCTATGCGTCATCGTCGGATGCGTATCACATCGCGCAGCCCGATCCCGAGGCGCGCGGGGTGCGCCGGGCGATTCAGTGGGCGTTGAAAGATGCGGGCGTTGCGCCGGAAGCCGTGGATTACGTCAACGCGCATGGCACATCCACGCCGTTGAACGACGTCGTCGAGACGTTCGCGCTGAAGAAAGTTTTCGGCGACCACGCCTACAAACTGGCGATCAGCTCCAACAAATCTGTCTTTGGACACACGATGGGCGCGGCAGGCGCAATCGAGACCATTTTGACGTTCAAGATGTTCGAGGAAGGCCTGATTTTGCCCACGTTGAATCTCGATGAACCCGACCCGGAGTGCGATCTTGACTATGTCCCTTGGAAGCCACGTCCGATGAACGCGCGCATCGCGCTGAAAAACGCTTTCGGCTTTGGCGGCCAAAACGCCTGTCTGGTGCTGTCGCGGTGGAATGGAGCGGTGTAACTGGTAATCGGTAACTGGTAACTGGTAACTGGTAACTGGTAACTGGGAACTGGGAACTGGGAACTGGGAACTGGTAATCGGTGATTACCTGATTCCTGTCCTAATTACCAATTACTGTACTGGGCAGAAGCATATGGCAATTTTGGTACACGGATGAACACGGAAAACACGGATTTCTTTCCCTAAAAATCCGTAGAATCCGTGAAATCTGTGTACGATTCTTCGATTCGTGATTGCAAGATCGTCTTGACTACTACACTAATTACCGATTACCAATGACCGATTACTGGTTACTAATCACTACTTGCCTGGAGGAATTATGCGTCTGATTGCTAACGAAAAACAGATCAAGACCCGCACCCGTATTGCCGAGATCTCTCCCTTGTTGGGCCTCGGTCTCCTGGTTGTGGCGGTAGCGCTCACGTTTTTGAAACCGGAGTGGAGCTGGATCACCTTGATTGTCGTGTGGATTGGTTTTATGTCTTCGATGATTGGTAGCTACTTCGGTGGGCGCTACATGGGACCGCTGGCGCATCACAAAAAAGTGCCTGAAGCTCTGAAGGGCCTGGAAAACAGTTTCATTCTATTGGCGTACAAAACCCCGGCGGCCTTCGTGCTGGTGGATGCTGGCGGCCTGACGGTGATCCTGGTCCGGTCGCAGGGTGGGCGCATCACGTATGCGAATGGCAAATGGAAGCAGCAGGAAAAAATGGGGGGCCTCAAACGCTTCGCCGGTCAAGAAGGAGTGGGGCGCCCGGAGCAGATGGCGCAGGTGGAGCTAGATGACCTGCAACGCTTCTTGCGCAAGCGGATGCCCGAAGGCGTGGAGATCCCGCTGCGCGCCGTGATCCTCTTCGTGCATCCCGACGTGGCGCTTGAGGTCGAAAATCCGCCGATGCCGGTGTTCCGCACGCCGGAACTGAAGCGCTGGTTGCGAAAGGAAGGTCGCCGACCCAATCTGCCCAAGGAGATGTTGGCGCAGTTGTACGCGGCGTTGGAGATCGAAGCCGAAGAATAACTCAACGCGCTCATAAAAAGTGGGACGCACTCAGGAAAGTGCGTCCCACTTTATCGTATCAGTAGGTTACGGCAGCGGCGGCGGGGTTGCGCCGAACAAGCTGCTCAGGTCGGCTACCTCGCTTGCCTTGGCCCAGTTCGCCATACCGGCCTTCCAGACCAGCGTGTCGCGGGTCAGTTGGCCGGACTGGACGTACTTCTGCAGCGTCGCCATATCGAACGGCCCTTGTTGCTGCCCGCCGATGGCGACGTGGAACGTGACCGCCTGCGGAATCGGCGGTGGCGCGGCGGCCGGCGCAGCTTGCTGCGGCGCGGCAGCCTGCCCGAGCATCTGGCCCATGGCAGCGCCGAGTCCAACGCCAGCGCCCAGTCCAATGCCCGATCCGGCAGCGCCCTGGTTCTGCGCGGCCTCGCGCATCGCCTGCGCGCCCTGGTACTGCATGTAAGCGCCCATATCGCCGATCGCGCCCATCGAAGCACGGGCGTCGATGGCCTTGGCCGTCTCTTCGGTGGGGGAGATGGATTCTACGTAGAACGAGTTGAGCGTGACACCCCGCGACGCGAATTCCTCCTGCGCCTTCGCGCGCACCCCGGCTCCCAACTCTTCGACGAAGGCCGCCATCTGGATGATCGACTTGCCCATCTCGCCGATGAGGTCCATCATCTTGCTGAGGATGATGCTGCGGAAGAACGCCTGGATGTCGCGCGTGCTGTAGAGATTCTGCGTGCCGACGATCTTGGCAACGAACAGCTGCGGATCGGTGACCTGCATGGCATAGGTGCCGAAGCCGGTCACGCGCGCCATGCCCAGGATGGGATCGGGGATGGTGATGGGCTGCGGCGTGCCCCACTTCATATCCGTCAATTCCCGTGTCGTGACGAAGTAGACTTCCGCCTTGAACGGTGTCTGCCCGGAGAATGCCTTGCCGATCAAGCCCACGAGACCGGGGATGTTGGCGGTCGTGATCGTGTGCCGCCCCGGCCCGAAGGTGTCCAGCGCTTTCCCATCGCGGAAGAAAACCGCGGCCTGGGATTCGCGCACGATCAATTGGCTGCCGATGCGAAAGTCGCCGGAGCCGCGCTCGGGGATACGCCGTACGATGTCCCCCTTCCCCTCATCGATTGCTTCGATTATATCTAAAACGCGAGCCATAGTTTTTAACCTCCGATTTTGTTATCCGTTATACACCGGTGCTGGCGGTGCCGCGCAGCACGTCCTGGCGCCCGTCGAACGTCGTGTTGGCCTCGCGGGCCAAATCGCGCACCATCAGGATAAGCGCGCGCGCATCTTCCCCTTCGATGCCTGCCCGCGCGTTGCCGATGGCGTCTTCGATCCGGTCGGCGTAGCCGACCAGCGCGCTGTCGAACTCGTAGACGCGATCCAAATCTGCCTCTTTGACCTTGACCGCATCGAACAACCCGCCGTAGCCGTAGGGCGCTGTGCGGACACGGTCGATGAACGTCTGAAGCTGGGTGGCGGCGCTGCCGGTGGGGGTGAGCAGATCGAACTTGCCCGCGCCGATGAGGTCTTGTTGCAGACCGTCAAGTTGGCTCTTGACGGTGCGCAACCGGTTGACGATGTGATCGCGGAGCAGCTTGTCGGCCTCGCGGCGCAGCTCCTTTTCCTTGTAACCCTTATACCCGGGGATCTTGGCGACCAACTGCTCGAAGCCGCCCATCTGGTCTTTGACTTGATCAAGCAAACTCATTGTTACCTCCTTATACGCTTACGGTGATTTAGATTTACGTTGGCCGAACTGTACTCTGTCTATGTGTCCATTGTAGCACAGAAATGATTCGGAGAAAAGCAAACCATATATTGTTACGTGATTTTGTCGAAAAAGTCGCATTTTGGAAGCGGCTCAGACTACAAAAGTCTTCGCACACCTCGTGAGACTTTTGTAGTCTGCGAGTGCTTGACAACCCCTACCTATGTAGTATGATGTTCGAGTTTATGGCACATCTTGTGGTTTTGCGCCACCGCCATAAACCTACAGCCAAGGGGGGATAGTGATACACACGTACCGCATCGAAGTCTTTTGGCATGGGGAGAATGATGGGCGCGCCGTGGACGTACACGGCCAGATTGCCCATCTGGGTATCAAGAGCGTGACGCAGGTTCATGTCAGTAACCTCTATTTTCTCCGGGGCGCGCTTACTGCAGATGAGGTGGAGCGCATCGCCGTTGAGTTTCTGGTCGATCCTATCGTTGAGGGCTACCGTTGGTTCCCCCCCTCAGTCCCCCCCGGAGGGGGGGGAGAAAAAACCTCCCCCCCATCGGGGGGGACTGAGGGGGGGCAGATCGAAGTCGCCTTCCACCCCGGCGTCACCGATCCCGTTGCCAAGCACCTGCTGCACCGCGCGCGGCAGTTAGGCGTCGGCGCGCTCGAAGCTGTCGTCACCGGCACACGTTATGCGTTCGATGGCCCCGTCTCCCCTGCTGAGTTGCGTCGCATTGCGGAAGAACTGCTGTGCAACCCCGTGATCCAGTCGTACACCGTGGGGCCGATGCAGCCCGAATTCGTGCCCGACGCCGCGCCGAGTGACGCCGTGGACATTATTGCTATCCGCGATTTGGATGCGGACGCCCTGCAACGTCTGAGCGTCGAGCGCGTGCTGTTCCTCTCCCTGGCGGAGATGCAGGTGATCCAGGCGCAGTTTCAGGCGTTGGGCCGCGATCCCACCGACGTCGAATTGGAAATCCTCGCCCAGACCTGGTCCGAGCACTGCCAGCACAAGACCTTCAAAGCCGAAATCGACTACACCTGCCACGGCGGTATGCCACGGGTGATGTTGGACGCAGATTCACGCGGATTTTCGCAGATAAAAGAATCAGCGGAAATCAGCGAAAATCAGCGTCCGCAGGAAGAAATCATTCCGAGCCTCATCAAAACGTATCTGCGGGCGGCGACGGAGACGCTGGACAAGCCGTGGGTGCTGTCGGCGTTCGTGGACAACGCCGGCATCGTCGCGTTCGATGATGAGTACGAGGTGTCCTTCAAAGTGGAGACGCACAACCACCCCTCGGCGTTGGAGCCGTTCGGTGGGGCGAACACGGGCGTTGGCGGCGTGATCCGCGACGTGATGGGCGTCTCCGCGCAGCCCATTGCCAACACGGATGTGCTGTGCTTCGGCCCGCTGGATATGCCCGACGCGGATGTGCCCGGCGGCACGCTGCACCCGCGCCGTATCGCGCGCGGCGTCGTCGCGGGCATCGAGGACTACGGCAACAAGATGGGCATTCCCACCGTCAACGGAGCGATTCTGTACCACGCGGATTACGTCGCCAACCCGTTGGTCTACTGCGGTTGCGTGGGCATCGCGCCGCGCGGCGTTCATTGCACGGCGGCGCAGCCCGGCGACTTCTGCGTGGCGCTCGGCGGGCGCACGGGCCGCGACGGCCTCCACGGCGCGACGTTCTCCTCCGCCGAACTGACGCACGATACCGGCCAGACCGTGGGCAGCGTCGTGCAGATCGGCGATCCGATCACCGAAAAGGCCGTACTCGACGCGCTCATCGTCGCGCGGGACGAGGGTTTGTACACGGCGATCACCGACTGCGGCGCGGGCGGGTTTTCGTCCGCCGTCGGCGAGATGGGCAAGGACGTGGGCGTGGACGTGGATTTGCGCGATGTGCCGCTCAAGTATCCCGGCCTGCGCCCCTGGGAAATCTGGCTCAGCGAGGCGCAGGAGCGCATGGTGATCGCCGCGCCGGAGGCCAACCTGCCCCGCCTGCGCGACATCTGCGCGATCTACAACGTCGAAATGACCGTCATTGGCCGCTTCACCGGTGACCGCCGCCTGCGCGTCCGCTACGGCGACAAACTTGCCGCAGACCTGCCGATGGATTTCGTCCACGAAGGCTGGCCGCGCCTGACTTTAAAAGCGGAGTGGGGGAAGGGGCAAGAGGCAAGAGGCAAGAAGCAGGAAGCAAGAATCGGCGAATCACCTGACTACCCGACTACCCGACTATCTGACTACCTAACTGCCCTGCTTTTGCAAATGCTTGCTCATCCCGATGTGGCTTCCAAAGAATCCGTCATCCGCCGCTACGACCACGAGGTGCAGGGGGCGACGGTGGGGAAGCCGTTGGTGGGCATGATGAACGACGGCCCGGCGGATGCGGCGGTGCTCAAGCCGTTGATGACGCGGGGGCAGCGCGGGATCGCGTTGGGCGCGGGCATCAACCCGTACTACGGCCTGCGCGATCCTTACGCAATGGCGTGGGCGGTGATCGACGAGGCTGTGCGGAACGTCGTCGCTGCGGGCGCGGACCCCGACCGGATTGCGATTCTCGACAACTTCTGCTGGGGCAATCCGCGCGTCCCGGAGCGGTTGGGCGGACTGGTGCGCGCCGCGCAGGGCTGCCACGATGCGGCGCTGGCCTACGGGACGCCCTTCATCTCCGGCAAGGACAGCCTCAACAACGAGTTCGTGGACGCGCGCGGCGTCAAGCGCGCGATTCCGCCGACGCTGCTGATTTCGGCGTTGGGCCTTGTGCCGGACGTGCGCCACATCGTGACGAGCGATCTCAAACGGCCCGGCGACCGGCTCTACCTCGTCGGCGCGACGCGGGATGAGCTGGGCGGCTCGCTCTACGAGCGTTTGACCGGCGCAACGGGCGGCAATCTCCCCGCGCCCGTGCCTGATGCCGTGGAGACGTTCCGCGCATTGCACCGGGCGATGCGGGCCGGGTGGGTCGCCGCTGCGCACGACTGTTCCGAGGGTGGCGTCGCGGTCGCTGCCGCCGAGATGTGCATCGGCGGGCGGCTGGGGCTGGATTTGACGCTGCCGGGTGACGCCGTGACCGCTTTGTTTGCCGAGAGCAGCGCGCGTTTCCTTGTCGAGGTGTCGCCGGAGCACGCGGCGGACTTCGAGCAGACGCTTGCCGGGCGTCCGTATACATGCATCGGTGAAGTGAATCAGGTTATGCAATTGCGGATCGTGGACACGCAGGGAATGGCCTTGATCGAGGTAGATGGCAAGATGATGGTGAAAATGTGGCAAGCAACGGAAGTTGTATAGGATCGGAGGATACAATGCTAAAAGAGTCTGGCGCTATGTATAACGCTTACCCTCAACTCGATCTGTTCAGGCTTCCTGAGACTGCGCGACAGGAATTGTTGGATTTCTATGAGTTTCTACTGAAAAAATACTCAAAAGAGGCGATGGTGTTATCAAATCAGCCTTTGTCTATGGCTGAGCGGCGAAAAATCTTACGAGCTATGTTCCAGAAAATCCAGGGGCAACTCCCCCCCGATTACAAACTGGACCGCGAGGCGCTGCATGAGCGATAAGATTTTCCTGGATACGAACGTGTTGGTGTATGCTTTTGGCTCCGATTCATCCAAACGGACGATTGCCGAGAATTTGCTATTGCGTGAGGATATTGTGATGAGTTCCCAAGTTGTGGGTGAATTTATCGCGGTGACATCGCGCAAGTGGAGGAATCAATAATGCATATTGTGGATTTCCCTGCCGATGACGCGGATGTAATTCAGCAAGCCGCGACTTTACTCGTCGAAGCCTTCGAAGTCCACGCGCCCAACGCTTGGCCGGATATGGACGCCGCGCTGGAAGAAGTGCGCGAAGCGCTGGAACCCGAAAAGGTTTGCCGGGTGGCACTCAACGAACAGGGAGAGGTCCTGGGTTGGGTCGGCGCGATCCCTCAATATGAAACCACCGGCTGGGAATTACATCCCCTGGTGGTTCACCCAACGTATCAAGGCCAGGGTATCGGGCGCGCGTTGATGGCGGATGTGGAGGAGCAGGTGCGGGCGCGGGGCGGGCTCACGATCTACCTGGGGACGGACGACGAAGATTTCAGGACTTCGCTGAGCCAGGTGGACTTGTATGAGAACACGTGGGAGCACATCGCCAACATCCGCAACCTGAATCGTCATCCTTACGAGTTCTACCAGAAGATGGGCTATACCATTGTCGGCGTGCTGCCGGATGCGAACGGCTGGAACAAGCCGGACATCGTGATGGCGAAGCGGGTCGGTAAAAAGTAGGAGGGCGGCATGGAGCGTAACAAGCTGTTTTTTGCAATCAAACGCGCTGTTCGGCAAATTGATGCGCAGGCGCAGGTTGTTCTCTATGGCTCGCGGGCTAGAGGAGACGCTACACTAGATTCGGATTGGGACTTGCTCATCTTACTATCCCCACCGGTCAATCGGACTAAGCGAACTCATTTGCGGCGCGCGCTCTATGATGTTGAATTAGAAGTTGATGAAATTTTGAATGTGGTGGTTGAGGATGCCGATTACTGGGCTAGTGAGCGGAATCGTTATTCACCATTTTATCAAAATGTAAAACGAGAGGGTATCGCATTATGAGTTTTCAACAAGATTATATCCAATACCGCTTGGAACGTGCTCATGAGGTGCTCGACATCGCCAGGTTAGCGGCTGAAGCCGGGGCATTCAACAGTTGTGTCAATCGGCTATATTATGCAATGTTTTACGCGATCAACGCGCTCTTATTCAAACATGCATATTCCTCTCCCAAACATACCGGTGTCCGAGCTTTGTTCAACCAAAACTTTATCAAAACCGGTTTGATCCCCAAAGAATATGGACAACTTTATAACGACTTGTTTGAATTACGTCAGGAAAGTGATTACAAAGATTTCTTCTACGCTGATCCTGATGAAGTGCTTCCTTTAATTCCACAAGTTGAGACCTTTATCGAATTGATCGGCAGCCAGCTTCTTCCCGATCAGCCAGAGGACGTGTTGTAATGGCTGTGGTAAGGGTGCTTATTCTTCAAGCCACCGGCACCAACCGTGACCCGGATGCGGCGGCGGCGATAGAATTGGCGGGCGGCGCTCCGACGGTGTTGCGCATCAACGCGTTGCGCGCGCATCCCGCGCATCTGCACGAATATCAGATGCTCGTGCTGCCGGGGGGCTTCTCCTACGGCGATGCGCTCGGCGCGGGACGGCTGTTGGCGGCGGATATGCGCTGGCTGTTCCAGGAAGAGATGGCGCGTTTCGTGGACGCGGGCAAACCGGTCATCGGCATCTGCAACGGCTTCCAGGCGCTGGTGAAAAGCGGGTGGCTGCCGGGTCTCCCCCCCTCTGTCCCCCCCACGGGGGGGGATGAAACTGAAACCGCAGTACGCGTCAAGTTTTCTGTCT
>DAOUAY010000060.1:0-50341 GCA_034432995.1 Anaerolineae bacterium
TCTCGCTCCCATGATGACCAACATCACCCACTCCACTAACTGTTCGAATAGGCTGGGGGCGTGGCGGTCTTAGCTTCCGCCAGGCGCGCATAGACCCGGAGTAAAGTAGATTCCTGCGCCTTCCGTTGAACCTCGTACCAGGCCCGGCCGGAAGACCCCATACGCTCCAGTTTGACCGGATCACCCAGCACGCGCTCCAGGCAACGAGCCAGGGCCGCGGGATGATCCGGTTCAACGATAAATCCCGTTTCCCCTTCCCGCACATATTCGGGCAAAGCGCCTGTACGGGTGACAATGACCGGTTTGCGAAAATAGTAGGCGGCAGCGATAAGCGCCGACTGCGAAGCATCGATGTAAGGCAACACCACCAATCCGCAACGGCAGAAAAGGTCCATAGCCTCCTCATCATTGATCTGGTGGTTATGAATTTCTAATCGGGCTGGCAACGATCCGCCCCAATATTGCGATAAATCCCCAAAGCCGGCGATGATCACCCTGCCAGGAAACGACTTGTCCGTCTTCAGCATGGCACAGGCTGAGATGAGATACTCGACGCCCTTATACGGTTTCAGACGGCCAAAGAAAAGCGCCCACGGCTGATACTCAACGGATGCCGCAAGATTCGGCAAAGCCCCGAGCCAACTACCGCCGATGAAAAGATGCAACAAAGGGGTCGAGGTCACCCGTTCACGGGGAACGCCCATATCCAAAAGGCTGCGCACGAAAGTTTGTCCGTGGACGAGAATGTGATCCGCGGTGCGGACGACCTGCTGGTTCCAGAGCCGAGTCCGCACCCCGTGGCGACTCGCCCACGGCGGGTCCACCGTGTGGAGGGTGTGCATGACAGGCAATCCCCGCGCCTTTAGCTTGCGCATTAAGGACAGGTTCCAGATGTGCGGCCCAGCAAAATGCACCAGATCAGGGTCTATATCGGAAATCGTCCTGCTGGCTTTACGCAACCCGGCAAGCCTTATGACATCCAATGCAGATCCCGTATTCACCGAGTCGATCGGCGTATGCACGTTAACAGCAGGGATGTAACGGTCAAGTGGGGCTTGAGACGATGTTACCAGGTGGACATCATGGCCGGCTTGAGCCATGCGGTTAGCAAGATCGGCGGCGTATTGGTGCATCTCGAAGATTGGTGAGAGAAGAGTGTAACAGATTCGCATGTCGATGACTCCCGGATAATTTCTCTTATCCCTTACATCGTACGCAATTCGATCAGCAGCCGGCGGTAGATCCGCGCACGACTGGCAAGCCCAGGCTTCAATTTAGAGGCCAGGCCTACAGCAATAAACCGCGGCCAATAAGCCAGCCACAGCAATCTCTTGAAATGCTCTGCCCGTCGTGAGCCGCCAAATTTACGGTGGAATTGCGCCTTGCTCCGGTAGAGTTGGATATACATCTCCTCGGCGATCTGGCGTGAGCTGGCTTCGCCATAATGTTTCACCTTCGCCTCAGGCACCCACCAAAGCGTCCAGCCAGCCTCCAACAAACGATAACAGAGGTCCATTTCCTCGGTGTACATGAAATATTGATCATCCAGAAGCCCCACCTGATTCAACGCTTCTCGTCTGAGCAGGAAACACGCCCCCTTGATCACTTCTACCTGACGCGGCGTCGATTGATTCCAGCGCGTCTGGGCATAAGTTGCCCTGTGCCAGAGCCAATCCAGAAACATCAACCGCCAGAACTCCCGCTCCGGCGTCAACAGTGGATGGCACGATGGTTGCAGCGTTCCATCTGCATTGAGCAACATAGGGCCACAGCCACCAGCATCAGGGTGCGCATCCATAAACTCGGCCATCGCCTCGACAGCGCCAGCGAACACTTCGGTATCGCTGTTGAGCAAGACGACGTAACGGCCCGTGCTCTGTAGGATGGCCTGGTTGTTAGCCCGCGCAAAGCCAACGTTCTGCCCATTGTCGATCAGGTGAACGTGCGGAAAGCGTTCACGTACCATTTGTGAACTGCCATCGGTAGAAGCGTTATCGACGACGAATGTCTCGACACTAAACCGGTCTGCGTTTACAGCGCACGCTTCCACGGATTGCAGACACTGTGCGAGAAGGTCTTGGGTGTTCCAACTAACGACGATGATGCTTATGTCCATAATCCCCGATTATGTCCGCCTGCTTTTGATGATTGTCTAATACGCTCTTACGATCACCGGTAAATAGATTCGATAGGGATTGGCGATAACAACCGCGACGGCGGTGCTTGCGCCTCCCTCCTGATCCAAAAGTTCGGCAACGTTCACCAAAAGCTCGCGGTTGACCGTGTCGACGCTGACTGTGTATGTGATGAAGACTTGCTGGTCCGACACAAGCCTCGCCGTCCAGGTGAGCCGGTGTTCATCCTGGTCATAGACCGGAAAGACTTCGGTTCCGTATACCCGCACATCATCTAGCCAGTCCACACCACTCGCCAGGGTATCCGTCAGTATGAGCGTGGTACCGGGACTGCGGAACTTTAGCACATACGTAACATCCTCACGATAATTGGCGCCAGACCGATCCGCTCGTTTCTCCAACTGCGCGACCGGGTCTCCCCAAGTAACCGTGAGTGTCGGTCGCCCCGCGCCGTCACCGCCTGCATCGGAACTGAAGAAGTACTTCCCGCTGTTCATAGGCCAATTGGGCGAGTAAAGCGCCAACCGCAACGGCGCTCCGGTCGCATAAGCCTCGGCGACAGCCCCACTCACATCCCAGTGTCTGGGGATACCAGGCCAGGGTGGTGTTTCGTCCAAAGGATCAACCCAGGTCGCCCCGACGTAGTCTCCCGCCAGCGGTGCGTTGTTCCACGTGAGTGTGTTCTCCGCCCAATCCTCACGAACTGTAAAAACCTGTATGAAAGAAGGTTGCGGTCCCGGCGACGCCCCGGCACCCGCATTTCCGAACTGGTAAAGCGTCAACGTCGCGGAAAGCACCACTTTGCCTTGCGGCAGGCTGTACAATGGAAACGTCACATAAGGGCGCGAATCACAGGGCCAATCCATTTGTTGTTCGGTGCGCTGGACGTTGAGAAAGATTTCCCCGGCGTAGTTCAGGTCGCCCCAGTTCAAGAAGTAGTCTGGGGCCGCGGCGTCACCACAGAGATTGCTTCCTCCCGCCGCCGCATCGATCACCGTCACTCCGTTCAGGCCGTGGCGGATAACTGCCGTTGCACGGGGCAGAGCAGGCGCAGGAATGTATACCGGCTTCAGGCCATAGTGGAGCTGTCCCCAGGAGGCCGGACGCAAAGGCAGCATCGTCTCGGGCCATACCTGTGCTGCGAACGGAGGTCCCGCGGCGCTATCGCGATCATGCACCGCAACCCCAAGCCCCCAAACCGTTCCCTGAGGCGGACGACCAGCAAGCCCCAGACTGCCGTATGGAATGGTATAATAAGCTAACCACCCCCGGTCGTCCGTATTATTGTTTGGCACATCGCCGATCCACCCGGTCGAGGCGGTGAAAGGCACAGAAGCCAAAACCCACTGTCCCGCATCGCCCCGGTAAGCCGTCTGAAAATTGGGGTGACTCTCGCCGCTCCAGTTCAGTTGCACATCGAAGCGATAACTGCCGTCGCCGGGCAACTCACCGACAGCACCGCTGAGGTTCAGGTAGACGGAGGCCGCGTCCCAGTCCGGCAAAGTACCAGGAGTAGGGTTGGCATTGTACCAGAGCCGGCGGTCGAAAGTGCGCAAGGCCAGGCGCAGGCTGTCATTAGCGGCGATAAGGCGCACGTCGGTGTAGTTCACATCAGGCGTGACTCGTCCAAACCAGAAGATGCCCGCTTCGTTGAACGATCCGGTGTGCGGTACATAGACGCGCCGTTGCGGTGTTGCGTGCCCTTGTGGAACGACGTTCGCTGTGGGGGGAAGCGGTACGGCGGAAACATCCAGGTTTGCCGCACGCGCCCTTAAGCCTACGATTAACAATATCACCCAAGCCAGTGTCAACAGCCATCGCACCCCACGGTTCCCGGGGCGGCGGGAGCTCCGGGCAAACACATCGAGTCGACGTGCGCTTGAATTTGCGCCTATCATAGAGTGCGGGACGATCGGCTCGGGCGCGTCGCGCCACCTGTTGCAGGTACCGTATGAGCGCATGGCGTCTATCGGTTTCGGAGCACCACGGGCAGATAGCACTGCAACGGGTTGGCGATAATCGTCACCGTGCGTGTGTAGTTCCCCCACGCTTCTCCATCGACTTGCATCTCGTTGGTCAATGCCGTGGGTTGCCCAGTCGTAACCTGCGTCGTGTATGAGATCACGATCGGATTCGTACTGGAGAGCACTCCCTGCCAATGGATGGACTGCGGCGAGCACGTCGGTGGATTGCCCCACGAAGCCTCGCACAGTGCAGGGTAATATACCAAACCGGCAGGTAGTAAATCCGTTATGGTCATAGAAACCGTCTGCGTCGGGGGCGCGCCACTATCACGTACAGTCAGGGTGTAGGTAAGCACTTCACCCGCGCGAGCGGTCGAACTCGAGGTCGTTTTGGAAACGTCCGGTGTGGCCGCAGTAGCTTCCAATGTAAGAATCAGGTTCTGAATGTAGAACAGGTCCCCGCGCACAAAGCCTGGCACATCCAAATAACGGGCCAGTTCCGCACCCGGCTCTTGAAAGATCATCGCCTTGACGGCAAACAGCGCGTTATAGTCATACAAGTGCTGTAGGGTAATCTCGTTGTAGGTGGCCTCATAGTTGGTTACGAACCAGTATGGAGCATCGTGAGTATACTCGTCAAACGCCACCTGCACCTTGCCGAGTGCGTGGTCGCGCAAATACTGCCCTAATTCCGGCGTCAGAAAAATAAAGTTGCGGGCCACGGCCAGAGTCTGGCCCCAGTCATGCGCGTCAGGCCCCCAGGGATTATCCTTATCGAACGCCGATATTCGCAGCGCCAGCAAGCGATCCAGGGTCGCCTGTCGAGCCGTATCGGGCGGGTAACCAGCGAGTTTCTGCAATTCGAGATAGCCTTGCAAGCCGGCTATCCAGGCGTTGTGCGCAAAGGGGTATTGCGCCAATATATAATCGCTGGGCGGTGTCCACATCCGTTCCCGGCACCGGTCGAACAACGCGCGCGCATTGCCAAAAGTCTCAGCGTACTTCCACACGGCATAGAATGTATGCGGCGTCCATTTCCAGTCTGGTCCGGTCCATCCTGCAAAGTCATACGTACTCCACATCGAAGGCGGATAGAGCGGCATCGCCACGACGACTTCGGGCGGTAAATCGAAGCCTTCCCGACCAGCGCCGGCGCTCCACCCGATGTGCGTGTAACTGCACGGATGATAATCTCTGAATAGGTTCTGCAAGTATGTACTGACTTGCTGTCGCAGTGAAGGTGGAAGATACGGATAAGCGCGCGTCAACACCAAAATCGTATCGGCGGGATTGTGCCAATAGTCGGTTAGATTATCGCCAAGCTCTGATATAGCCTTGGAAGAGAACGCGCCATTGATCCCAAACCCTGGGCGTAGATGACCGGCGGCGACGATGTTCTGGATTTCCTCGGTCAGGCGCTGCTGCAAAACGTTCCTATCGACAGGCTCAAGCGGCTCAGTCACCGCAACGATGCTGGCGCGCGGCAAGGCTTTAGCGCCGCCGGTCGCGGAAAAGGCAATGACGGCGTTGCTGCGATGTATGTATACCTTGCCCCGGTAGGGAATCGGAGCGTTTTGGTCGCCATGATAACCGTAGACGCCGTTCCAACCGCCGAACACCGTGACCGCATTCGCCTCGTACGTACCGGTTGTTCCTACATTGTAGCCAGGGATTAACCCTGGCAGATTATAGCTAAAAAACAGGTACTTGTTGCCGATCATATCGTATGCCCCGGCCGAACGATCACAACATTGATTCCAATAGATAAGGTTGCCACCGCCCGAGTAACCCAGCGGTTCGTCGTGGGCTGTGACACCTGAAATCCGGGGAGCACGGATGATGCTAGTACCGGGAATCCAACCAGCGACCGCATGACCGTACTTTTGCTCGGAATAGGTATTGAATGTGTACACGTTGCCATCCGGCATAATGAGCGCCGGGTAACGGCTACCCGAATTTGTCCCGGCACTCAACAAGGGAGCATATTCCGGCTGACCATTGTGATTGAAATCGTAAGTAATTTCCTGACCGGTCGCAGCATTCAAAATATAGTACGATCGCAACCACGGCTTAGCCTCCAGATAGGTCATCGCCGCAGTCCCATCCCTGGTACCGTCCGGTTGTTGCGGAGAAAAACCAGACGACAACCCAGGTTCGCCAAGAGTATACCAATCATAGGGAAAACCATCAATAGGTGGAGTCGTAAGCCGATAAGGCCGTTGCGCTGAGAGAATGACCATATTGCCGCTAACGACGGGCCACCATGAGTGGAAGCCCGCGCTCGGCAATTTGGCGGACTTCCAGACCAAACTACCGGATAATGCATTCAAGGCGTAGGCATGCGCATCATTCGAGGCAAAGTAGATCGTCTGATGGTTGGCACTGGCAGCGGCTGAAAAGTGAATCGGCCCATCGGTTTTGTATTGCCAGGCCAACGTACCCTTGCGCGCCGCATCGTCATTCGAATAGATAGCGTAGAAGGTACCGTCCCGATTGCCCAGGTAAACCCGATTGTTGACGACTAAAGGGTTAGTGTCAAAACCGGCTTCCGCCTCAAAAGTCCACAGCCCCACCCCGGTGGCAGCGTTGATCGCGTGCAATTTATGATCCATACCGCCCACATAAGCCACACCGTTGACGACTGTGGGCGCATTGCCCAACGGCATGGCGGTGGGATAGACCCAGCTTTGCGCTCCCGTTGCAGCGTTTAGAGCATACAGCCCGTTAGCCGTGCTGATGAACAACGACCCGTCTGCCGCAATGATCTGGACCTTGTTCGGAATGTACGACTCGAACACCTTGTACCATTCCGGCTTAAGATTACCACGCACCTCTTCTGACGTCCACGAAGTGCGTTGAGGATTGGCTGCCGCCATCGGCCAGTTAGCCTCGGCGCTCGTCTCTTCCAGAGCTTCGTCTCCGAGCAAGTCATGGTGAGTGACATCGAAGGACTCCCAACTTTCCCGCGCGCGCGTGTCCACTACGGAACCTTCACCCTCGAACGAGGGGGCAATCAGCGGAAAAGATAGAGTACTACTCGAAAACAACAACGCAAAGATGAGATATAGCCGTCGGAGTCCGCTTCGTCGTGTTGCTTTGGATATTTGCATAGAACACCTTCTGGGGCGCAAAATCTACACTGCGATTATCCTACATTATACAGACTCCTCACCTTATGTCCAGATCAAGTTGTGATAAAATATACTAATCCCATTGAACTTTGCTACAAAACTCCCTGCTGCCCTACGCCATTTCACAGCTAGACATGCCCAGATTCACGCACATCCACGGCGACCAGCCCCCCCAGAAACAACCACACCAGGATACTCGCCTGAAAGCCCGGGAAACCGACGTTGTAGACAAACGGGAGCATCCAATCAGCCAAAAGCATAATGATCAGGCTCCCTACCCAGGCCGCAGTCATGCCGCCGACGTAACCGCCGGTGAATCCTGTTGGGTAGCGGTCGCTCAGCCGCCAACCTAAGAAAAACAGCTCCACGGCAAACCACAGAAAAAGCCCCAGGCCCAGCAAGCCGGTATGGGCAAAAAGGTCGACATAGTTGTTGTGCGAATTGATCTGGGGCTGAAACCATATAGCGCGCTGATAACGCAGAGGTTGCATACCGGCGTAGTTGCGATAGGAAGCCGGCCCTATGCCGGTGAGCGGATTTCGCTTTGTGACGCTTATCACGCGCTCGATCAGCACCAGGCGCGAGGCGCCACTCTCATCCCACTTTTCATCGCCGCCGGCGAACTCATAGAGGAGGCCAGAAACCAACCCCAATAGCAGCGCGAGCGATCCTACCACCAGAATTGCGCTACGCAGACGCGGCAGGCGCAGCCAAAGCATCACGCCCGCCGCCGCCACAATCCCCACCCAGTTGGAAGTACGCTCATCCTGCAAGATAAAGGCATAGGCCAACACCGCAGCCAACACCGCCAGGAGAAAGAGCCGTGCGCCCCCCCCGAGCGCGCCATTGAACAAAAGCTGGCCGCCAGTCAGCGCCGCCAACAAGAGCCAGAATGGCGCGCGAATAAAGGCCAAAGTAACAAACCCCCAGGTCACATCGCGCACGCCAGGCAGGACACATAGGATCGCCAGCCCGCCCCCCAGGATAAGAAAGAACCACGTCAGGCGCGGCAACCAAGTCTCGACGTCACGAAGGTTAGCCATTAACCAGAAAGCCAACGCCGCGAAGGCGAAGATGGCCCATTGCGCCAACTGCACCAACCAGAAATTGTTCGATTTGGGCACAGCAGGATCCCAGAAAGCGTTGCCCACCAGATACGAGAGCAGTCCCGCCAGCAGGAAGAGGGTTAGAGGCCGGTTGACGCGCGAAGCCGACCAGCACCAGGCACGCTGGCGTATGTTGTCCAACAACCACAACGCAAAAAGCGCCGGGATGAGCAGCGTGGCAACGTTGAGCAAAACCTCAGTGCCGGTGCTGATCTCGAAGCGCACCACCAACGCCGCTGCAATCAGCGCCAGCAAACCCAGTTGGGGCGCGTGCAGCAACGCCAACGCCCCGATGCCAGCGGAAAGCAGCAGCAGCCAACGCAGTGACGCGCGCAATCCCAAAAAGACAGCCGCGAGCAACACCCCGGCTACCACCGCGGCGATCCAAACACGCTTCGCATTCGGCTGCGCTAATGTTTTTTCGAGATTACTCATAGCGATTTCGAATCTTGTGTTTCTGCTTCCTTGCCGTTTTACCCACTTGCCTTGGCGACCTCTTCTACCAAAGCCACAAACTGTGCGCCAATGATCTCCCAATTATACCGCTGTTCTACGAGCGCACGCGCATTATGCCGCAGTCGCTCGCGCAAACGACCATCATGCATCACACGCAGCACGGCATCAGCGAAAGCCTCAGGCGTATCCGCCAGCAACACGTGCTCGTTATCGACGACTTCCAGCCCTTCAGCGCCCTTGGAGGTGGAGACGACCGGCGTTCCTAGCGCCATCGCCTCGAGGATTTTAAGCCGCGTGCCCCAACCCTGCCGTAACGGGACGATACAAACGGCGCTTTGCGCCACAGGCAGGCGAATGTCCTCCACATAACCGGTAAGACGAACGCTGGCATCCAATCGCAAACCGTCTACGTCCACACCCTGAGTCGACCCGGTGATACGTAGGGTAACATCGGGCGTTTTCTGCTTGATCAAGGGATAGATTTCTGCCAGAAAGTAGCGCATTGCATCGTAGTTGACGTTGTAGGTGAGCGCGCCATTGTAGATCAACGTACGAGGCTGAACTTCCGTCAAACCGAGGCGGTGATGTGCGCAATCCACCCCGTTGGGGAGAACGGCGACGGTCGACCGATTCCCCGCCAGAGCCTGTACACTCTCCACTTCCAAAGGGGAGGACACTGCACAAACCTGGAATTTTGGGAAGAGCGCTCCCTCGTAACGATAGGCTTTGTACCAACTAAGCCAGGTGCGCCAACGGCTCAAGCGTGTAGTTTGTCTTTGATAACGTTCGCGCAATTGATGAGTCAACGAGGTATCCACATCCAAAACACGCGGGAGCTGGGAAAAACGTAATGCATAGTGTCCGATGAACACCTCCAGCGCCACAATCGCGTCCCACTTGTCCAGATCCGGCAGACGATCGATGGTCGATTGCATCTCTCCGATTCGCCAGAAGACCAGAGGAACCGGCGAGAGATATTTGATAAGCTGCGGTAACTGCACGTAGCGAAAGGGATCAGCATGCACGGGGTACATCGTTACATTTTCGTGGGCCTCCGGCTCGGTTTTGGAATCAGGATCAAAGGCCACAAGCGTAACGCGATGTGTCTTCGCCAGTGGTCGTAGCAGGTAATTAGCGCGGATCTTGGCGCCATTATCTGGCGGATACGGGGACCAGGTAGAGAGAAATAAGATATGCATCGCTCACCCCAGAAACTTGCGATAATCTAGTGTGTAGTCCAGATTGGCTTCACGCTGACCGATCGGCCTGGCCGGCACGCCGGCCACGATGGCGAAAGGCGCAACGTCACGGGTCACAACCGCACCAGCGCCTATGATGGCACCCTCCCCGATGGTGATGCCGGGCAGCACCAGCGCCCGCGCGCCTACAAACACGCGATCGCCGATTCGCACAGGAGCACCCCGCTCCGCGAAAGTCGAGCTGTGCGGGTCGTGCTCCAACGTCAAAATAGCTACCCCCTCCGAAATGCTGACGTTGTTGCCGATCTGGATGCCCGTCCGCCCATCCAACAGCACGTCCCGATTGATCACCGTATGCTGGCCCAGTTGCACACCGGCAGGTCGATAAAACCGGCAATAGCGATGAATGTTGGTGCCGGGTCCGATCTTCATCTGCAGAACGTATCGGTAGATGAACAGCCGGAAACCGTGTGAGGGTACCCACCCCGTTGACTCTGCCAGAAAGTCGCGGAAGTCATACCACAACCAATAGAACCGGTTGAGCATGCGTCTTATCCCATAGGGCAATCGCTTTCGTAGACCAGGCGGCACAAAACCGGCAAGCCGCTGATAATCATGCGCGATCTCGCTTAACTGCACGTCAGGTTGTTTTGCGTCCATAGTTCTCACTGGTAGCGTGTACATCAGGCCGACGCCAGGACTTTGGTAAAGACTGCCAGTAACTGCGCGATATGCGACTGCGCGTTCCACTCCGCTACCGCTTTGCGGCGCGCGTGCTGGCTCATCTGATGGCACAAATCAGGAGAACCTAACAAGCGCTCAAGCGAACGGGCAAAGCCGATCACGTCGCCACTCTCGACCAGGTACCCCGAAACACCATCTTCGAGCCAGGTGGTGACGCCGCCAACCGCA
The DNA here is from genome assembly GCA_034432995.1 of Anaerolineae bacterium. GTDB lineage: Bacteria > Chloroflexota > Anaerolineae > B4-G1 > SLSP01 > DSWT01. Next base: position 10,904 of record DAOUAY010000060.1, read on the forward strand.
AAGGCCACTACCGGACGGCCTTGAAGGAACGCCTCAGGGCCGAGGCGGCCAAATGGCTCCGGCCACAACGAGGGCACCGCCACACACGCACAGGCTTGCAGGTTGGCGCGCATCTCAGCAGGACTCAACCAACCCAAAAAGCGCACACGGTCGGCCATGCCCAGTTGTTTCGCCAGCATCTCACAACTTTGACGTTCTGGACCGTCGCCGGCAACCACGAGCTGCCAGTCGCACGCCACCCTAGACAGCGCCTGGATCAAGTACGCCAATCCTTTTTCCGGCGTCAACCGCCCGGCAAACAGGACTGTGCGTGAATCCGTCGCCGGTGATAATGGCGGCAGCGGCTCAGTGTTGAGCACAGGTGAAAGCAGCGAAAGCTTCTCCGGTGCAATCCCACCTCGCTGGAGCAAGTTCACCATAAAGCGGCTACCCACGAAGACATGCCTGACATGACGGTACGCGGATGCAAAGGCGCGCACGCGACGGAGCAAATGCGCGTGGCGCAAAGGATTGCGTCCCCAACAACAGTCTTCGATCTGCGCGTTGAACAAACAGACCAGCCCGGCTGTGTGGGGACACACTTTTGCCCGGCGGCGCAGATATTGGGCCGATCCAGGACAGACAAGGTAAGGGCCATGCACATAGGCCACTGTGGGCAAACGCTGCGCAATCCATTCGACGATGCCTGGATGATACACCGCGTGAATATACGCGACATCGGGGCGAAAACGGGCGATCACCCCAGCGAGCGTCTGTTGCGCTTGTGCGGATACCTTTGGCCACTCCGGCAGAAACGCATAAGTTGTATCGTTGAGCAACGTTCCGGCGTCATCCGGTTCGAAGTAGACCAGGTGCGAAGCGTGCCCCGCTGCCTGCAAAGCGGCGGCTACTTCCGCGATGTATCCTTCTACGCCGCCAACATGGGATCCTGCCAGGTTCAGGTGCAAAATGTTCATCGGATTATCGATCCGAGCCAGATTTCGATGTTGTCCACCATGCGATCCAGCGTAAAGCGTTGCAGCACCGTCTGCTGACCGGCTCGCGCCAATCTGTGTCGCTGCGTAGGCGCATTCAGGAGATACCGCACGTGGTCAGCTAGGCGGGCGGCGTCGCCGGCGGTAAAGGTGAGCGCGTTTTCTTCGTTGACCAGCATCTCCACCTGCCCACCCACCTCGGAGCCGATGACCAACAACCCCGCTGCCATCGCCTCCATCACGGTGCGCGCCATCGCCTCTGGCCCGGTAGAGGTGAACAAGAACACGTCATACGCCTGCAACATCGCCGGTACGTCCGCTCGCGCTATCCAATCCTGGAAGCGCACGCGGTCTTGCAGATTCAGTTCGGCCACCTGAGCGTGCAAGTCGGCCACGTAGTCAGGATGCCCGCGTCCCAGGATCGTCAGTTCGACGCGCCCGGCCAATCCCTGCTGCGCGAGCAATCCCAGCGCCTCAATGGCCACGTGAACGCCCTTGATAGGCACCAGGCTGCCGAAATAGAGCAGTCGCAACGGCCGGCCTTGCAATTCCGCGCTCGTGTTGGGAGCAAAGAGAAAGGGGGCCGGATCGATGCCATTGTACAGCACATCCGCCGTAGCCGGGATCGCCTGCGCGGCGACCAGTTTGTCTCGCATATAGCGACTGACGCACATTGTATGGACGAAGGCGAGGTGCGGCGGATAGCCCTCACGCCGCAGCCGGGCAAGCGCCAGAGCACGCAATGGACGCTTCAGAACCTCGGTCAATCTGCGCGTTGCTGGGAGACGCCAGTACTCGGCGTGCGCGTCCGGATCCATAGGCCACGTGCTGGCGATGTAATAGGCCACGCGGCCAGGCAGCCACTGCTCCGCCCAATAGGGGAGGCGGCGGGACAGGTTCCACATGTTCCAGACGACGAACACATCCGGCCGGACCGCCTCGATCGCTTGGCGCAGGGCTTGCTCATTCGCCGATTCTTGAGCGCGCCGCGCGAGAAAGAACGCGCGCATACTGTAGTAGTGAATGTCGGCTTCCAGGAAGAGCGAGCGGATGACGCCGTCTTCAGCAGCTCCCGCCGATTCCGCGCCAGCGCGGCTGGTCAGCGCCGCGACCTGATGCCCCCGTGCCTGCAAGCGTATGGCGACCTCGGCCGTGAGTTGCTCCATGCCGCCCAGCTCGTGAGGTGGATAAAAGTTCGATAGAAACAGCAGATGCATCTCGGCCCTCTAGACGAGTCCCTCGCGCAGGACGAAGAAGGATTCCAACTCGCGCGCGAACTGCTCGCCGTCCCAATTGACTACCGCCCAGCGGCACAGACGAAACGGGTCCGCGCCGGCCTCGACACAACCGGGGATCGTGGTTACTGCGCCCCGCATCCCTAGTTGCCTCACAATATCTACAGTATCGTCTTCCCAATCCGCCGCACGGCCATACGGATATGCAAACATATCGATCGGCCGGCCGAGGATCGCCTCAAGTTGGCGGCATCCCTCGGCTATTTCACGGCGCTGCGCCTCGACGCTCAGTTTAGACAGCGTCGGATGGTTCACAGTATGCCCACCGACCTCGATGAGTCCGTCACTGACCATATCGACCATTTCGGCGCTGGTCATCACCCGATGCGTAGGTCTGCCGGAGTCACCTACACCCGCCCAGGTCATTAACGCTTCCAGAATTCCAGCTCGCGTTTGCGTATCTTGTTGCGCGATCAGCGTGTATAGCGCCCGATGCGTGGTTGTTCGTTGACCAAGCGTACCGGTATCCCAGGCATAGTTCTGACCATTCAGGCGCAGGTGAAGCTCAGGCGGAACCTGTGACGGCATCAGCACAACGCGCTCAAGCTCATCCCACCAGAACTCGCATTGGCTATCGACGTGCCCACTGACCACAAATACGGTCGCCGGTACATCGGCAGCGTGCAGCAAGGGACGGGCTTCACTGTAGTTATCGTAGTAGCCATCATCGAAGGTCACGGCCACGGCCCGGTCCGGTAGGGAGTCTGTATTAAGCGCATCGATCAGCTTGGGCAACGGCATCGGCGTGCAACACCGGCGTAGGATTTGCATGTGCTCGGCGAAATACGCCGGCGACACGGCCAGATTATAGGTGTCGGGGACAAGGTCGATCACGCGATGATACATCAAAATGACGCCGCCCGGCTTGAACCAGCGCCGGATCGCGCCGAGCGTCTTCAAGACGCGCCCTCTACCCCGCATCGTTCGCCGCTCCATGCGAGGATTGCGCGGTCTGGCCTGTGCGGCGCTGGTGATAGCAGCTCAGGGCATCCAACAGCCGCCGCCCCAGAAAGGATTTGACGTACCGCGACGCCAGTTGGCGATCTGTTAGCAGCGACCGGTCTTCTTTGACGGCTCTCGCCATGTACCACCGGCTCTGTCTCATCCACCCGTCGCCATAGGCGAACATCCCCAAGGCCAGATAGGCGTGCGCGTAAGCGGCGCGCTTGAGGTCGCGTAAATCCGGCGGCGTGTCCGGTGAGTCGAAAAGGACCCGCACCGTTTCCAGGACCACGCGCTCGCTCTCCTCAAGGTTGTGCGAGTGGAAATCGCCGCGATAACCGCGCGGCTGGTAGCCGCAGGCAAGCTCGTAGAAAAAATCGAGCCGGCGCGCGTATTCGGGATAGTAGTGCAGCGCCTGCCGCAATCGCTCCTGGCCAAGTGCGACGTTCTGGCTTTCCAGATGTGCGAGACCGGTGATTCGGTAAGCGCCGCCATAAGCGCGCCGGCGCACATCTGGCCATGTGGCCGGATCGCCCTCTGCCGGTCCAAAGAGCCTGGCGATAGCTTTGATCTTATCGTGCAACATATGTTCGGTATTCGCGGAGAGACCGCCGCCATGGACACGATAGAGTGCCACAATATCTGGAATACCCACAAAGTCATACTGACGAGCTATCCGCAGCCACAATTCCCAATCGTCATTACCCCGCAGCGAAGGGTCCAACGGACCGACAGCATCCAACACGGTCTTGCGCACGGTGACGACCAACGGCGGGAACCAGCCCCCTTCCACCAACGTGTCGTACATCCTTTCCGGAGCAACGACTCGGCACGTAACCTGGGGCAGATAGTTGCCCTCACTGTCGATCGCCTGGTAAGCGGCATAGAGGGCGCCTGCCTCTGGGTGTGGTTGCAGAATCGCCAGAGCTGTTTCCAAGCGATCGGGCAGCCAGAGATCGTCATCGTCCAGGAAGCAGACGTACCCCCCGCGCGCGTGCGCGATGCCGGTATTGCGCGCGCCCCCCTGCCCCTGGTTTTCCTGATAGATGTAACGCACACGGGGATCGTCGAAACTGGCGACGACCTCCCGTGTGCGATCTGTCGAGCCATCGTCCACGACAATCAATTCCAGGTTTTGCCACGACTGCGCCAGGACGCTCGAAATGGCTTGAGCGATATAGCCGGCATGGTTATATGCCGCCATGATGACACTCGCTGTAGGATTCGTCAATGCATCACCTCAGAAGTACACAGATTCACCCTTGCCGCATCCTGCGCCACGCAAACGTTGCCAAGATCAGAATAAAGGCCAATACGGTGGGGAGCAGGAATGGCGCTGCCACACTCTCGGTTATCTGCGGCGGCCCAACGTCGATTGCGGGGATAGCATTCGTAGCCAACCCCGGTGTTTGTGGCGTGGGAGAGGCTGCGGGCATCAAGGTGTCGGCGGGCAATGCGGCAATGGATGGCGGAATCGAGCTACGATCGAGGTGTGGCGCATCGACATCCTTGTGCGCATACCAGACCGTCGTATCCACCTCCAAACGGTTATCGTACACCACGTGGAGCCGGTTTCCCTGGCAGACGACCATACGCTGGCCGTGTGGGTCCATATGGCGATTCTCGATGCGTTCATGAGCCGACCATTGCGCGCCGTCGAAAGTAGACACAAAGACCCCACTGTTAACGCTGGTTACGGCGCGCAGGACGCCGGCGCTGTCTTTCGCCAGGAAGTTGAGGCCTCCAAAACCGGCATCCAGGCGGATGATTTCGACGGGATTGCTCCAGGTAACACCACCATCAGTAGACCACATGTGCATCCGGCGCGGGTTATGCCAGGTAAGATGCACCTCGTCTTTACCGAAGGCGAAAGGGGCGATGTCTGAGATCAAGGGCATCGTTTCACTTTGTTTGGCGATTGCCCGGTACGGCGCCCAGGTCTGCCCGGTATCCGGCGAGCGCAGATAGCCTACCTCGAAGTAGAGGCCATACACCTGCGACCGTTGGGTGATTCCAATATGTATCCGGCCTGCATCATCGATAATGGCGCTGGACAACAGGTAGGAAGGCTCTATTGTCGCAATCTCATAGATAGGTGTTGGGTCACTCCATGTTAAGCCACCATCGACCGATTGCAGTTGATAAACCGCGGATCGATATCCCTCAGCCTCAAAGGAGGCATAGAAGAGATAAAGTGTGCCAGATTTGTCCACATCGATCCGCACTGACCCTGCTTGAGCAATGAGCAACCGAGGCGTATCCCAGGCTCTTACATTCGCCGCATCTGCGAGCGGGGCGCGGCTATAATAGACGCTTCCTTGTACATCACGATCTGTCCATACCAGATGGACAACACCGTCTGGTGCGGTGACAGCAACCGACAAATTGACCGCCAACTCATCGGATGTGGCCAGTACATCGACCGGGGCCGACAGGCTGCCGTCCTTATCCGTCCGGTAGTAAATTTCAGCTCCCCCCTCATGCCCTTTACCCCAGAAAATGTGCAGGTTCTGAAAGGCATCGCAGAACAACACCCCATTGCGATCTTTGCCCTCAGTCATGGGATAGGCAATGTCCACCGGACCGGTCCATCCAGGCGCGATACCTTGAGCGTACACCCGCTCATGCGCTGCCAGACCGGCGGACGCCAAAAACAGTAAGCACAGCACAATCTGGGCAGCCATTCTCGCTGTTATGTGCTTCATCTGATGCTCTCGCTTAGCCATTAATCTCCATCTCCCAAATCATACACACAAAATCCTGTCATAGCTGATGTCATCGTCGGGAACGCAAAATCAAGTCTTAGTAAGATGGAGGGTTGCCCCGTAAGTACGCCACCAGATTTCTACGGATCATAGACGCTCTTTCCCCGAAACAGGCCTCGAACCAGAGCGAAAGGACGCCTTTGTTCCTGGCAATCGAGGGATCGAGGGCTAGAGCGCGCGTATAGCAGCGACGGGCAATCCGCATGTACCGCTTTTGGTAAGCGGTAAAGCCCAACGCTTCATAGCTTCTAGCTCGCGTCACCCGGCGGAAAGAAGGCGTAGCGTATCCGGCGCCATCCGCAGCAGCAAGCGCCGTTTTGACAAAGTCCAGGCTGGATGCCAGGCCATCGGTTTCACTCGCCGCGTAGGTTGCCGCCGCTCCGGCTGCAATCGCTTTGCTCGCGCCGGTTCGTATGACATCCGCGTAGGCTGCGCCAAGATGCCGGTAAAAGTGCGCGTACATCGGGAACGTCACCTTGATCTTGGCCAGCGGGTTCTGCCACCACCAGACGCCTCCACCGTGCAGACGGTAAACACCCATCACCTCATTGATGTATCCGATGTCCCCATGCTGGGCAAACAACACGAAAAACGGCCAATCCATCGGTTGCTCAAGGTACCATTCGGGCAACCCTCTGAACGCCCCAAGCCGGAGCATCACCGACGCCGTGGGGATGAAATTCAGGATCAAAAGATCTTCCAGGGTTGAAATTTCCTTCTGATCCGCTGAACAGAACCGGTGCGATTCGCTCTGTCGATCCTCGGTCTGCACCATCACATCGTGGAAGCACATCGAGCACTCTGGATGCGCTTCCATGAAATCTACCTGTTTCTGTAACTTGTATGGATCGGTCCAATAGTCGTCGCCTTCGCACGAAGCTATATATTTACCGCGCGCTCGCGGAAATTGAATGTGCGCTGTAATAGGAACACCCTTAGAGTATTGGTTTTCATGCTGGTAGATTGGCAATACCAGATTCGGATGCCGTTTCTCATATTCGCAGATGATCTCGGCGGTACCATCGGTGGAGGCATCATCATGGACCAGAATCTCAAAAGGGAATGTGGTCTGCTGCATCACAAAACCTTCGAGCGCTTCACGGATGAAATGCACATGGTTGTAGGTGACGCAGTTAATGCTAACGAGCGGTACATCATGCATTGACATATCTCTCATAGAACACATCGGTAATAGTAGCGTAAACGACCGAATTATGAAACAGCCTCATCCTGAAGCTCGCCCATGGTATAACCACTCACACACGACGACGTACTACCAACACCGTTACGGCGAGAACACACAGCATCAGTAACACAGCGCCCAGTATAAACGAATCCGACTGCGCAGACCGACTCTGTAGCGTAACCGCTGTAGGCGAATCCGCCGTCGCACCGAGTGTGAACTCAGAACCCAAATCGCCAACATCCACAGTGAAAATCAGCTGATCGCCGGAAACGTTGGTGCTTCCGACGGTAACGACGGCAAAGTCATTGCTGCTGCCGGTGGCGCGTTTGAGCAAAACGTAGGTGCCCGTTGTACTGAACGAACCCTGCCCTCCGGTATCGGAGATGTCGAAAGTCAACGTGACTTGACCGCCGTCGGCTGCCTCATCGTGGACATCCAACTGCCAGACACGCGCCCAGCGTTTGCCGACACCACCGGGCAAATTGCTGGTCACATTGGCAAAAGCATTATTGTTGTGCCCAAATATAATCCCATCGCCGGGATCATTGAGGAACGTACTGTCCGCGATCTCCAACCCGCCGGATGAAGCCGGACCAGGGCGCCGAGTTGAGATAATAGCAGCAATATCGTTCTGATAGGCCAGAATCAGGTCGCCATGCCAACTGGTCGTCACTTTGTAGGCCGGACTACCATTCTGGAAGTTGATCCAGCCCACGTTTTCTCCCCAAGCGTAACCAGCGAAGTCGCCGGTCACCGGGTCCACGGTTACCCCACCGCCTGTCGGTCTAAAGTCGATCCAGCCCACATTGAATCCCCAGGCGTAGCCAGACAGGTTACCGACACCGTCGTTATTGACGCCATAGTTGTGGGCGGCATTGTTGGCGTAGCTGCAGGGACTGCCACTTATGCAGGTACCCAGGCGAATCCAGCCAACATTCTCGCCCCATGCGTACCCTTCGAGATGGTCAGAGTAGACGGTCACGCCACCATTGTCCGGCGCAAAACTGAGCCAACCTACGTTGATACCCCAGGCCCACTTGTCCGTCGGGTCGATGTTACTGGCAGCGAGAACGGCCGTACCAGACACCAGAAATAGCATCAACCCCACTAATAGCGCGCGAAGCAGGTGTTGGGTGCGTATCTCAATTTTCATTGTATATCCTCCATGCCTGGATAAAAAACACTGAAACGATCCTCACAGCAATCCAGAGCATTGACCCGCCAACGTCCAGGCATCATTGACCACCACGTACCGGCCATACGTATAACCTATAATCCACCTCGCCGCCGTCGGCCGCATTCTTGCCAATGTGATGCACGCGGGCCCCCCACATACTTACGAAATAGGCGTTATACCGGTACGTGACGTGAGTCGTACTCGTCCAGTACCATCGTGACCATACATTGACAAAGGGGTGGTTCAACGGCAATGACGGGTTCTCCTGCCCATAATCCATCAGGCTATGCAGTTCGCGCACATTGGGCAGCCGCCAGTCGGTTTGATAGCTGCCATTGTTGCTGGTATCGCCGCAATTACGGGCAATACCATCCGTGCCGGTCATGGTACCGGTTGCATTCAGTTGTTTGACATTCAAAGTAGCCGTAAACCAAGTGCTGCCAGATTCAGTGCCCTGACAATTGGCGTTCTTGAGCCAGATCAGCCCGGTCATGTTGTCCGTCACCGTACCATTCCCATTGTCGGTGAAGCGTGGCACAAGCATATCGATACCCATTTGCAGGTCTCCGTCTACACCTGCCGGACAATTCGCAGTTCCACATATACACGCAACAAACGGACTTACTGTGCGATAACAAGCAGTTTGTCCTGTCTTGGCTACGGGGAGATATGGACGCGTTCCTGTGATCACACCCCACGCGCCTTCGCTCAGACCCCAAACCACCGTGCCACTCACGACTTTGGTTTGCGTGGCAGCGTTCGTGTAAGTGACCGGCGCCACAGACATGATGTCGTCCAGAGATACCATCGTACTGGTTCCTGGCCCGCTGCTGGGTTCTGTAGGTCCGGCCATCCTTTCGCTTGCCGCCCCGGTCGTCAGCCGGTCGTAGATCTGTTGCAGGGTATACATCTGCGAAGCAGGGTCCATAGGGCCGCCGGGGGGTTCGAGATTCCCAGCCAACACTATAGCTCCGGCTGAGAATAAAACACCGATTACGAATCCGACAGCTATGCCGATTGTTAATCGATTACGCATTGTAATTCTCCTTTGCTTAGCAGACCTTGATTGACAACGCAAAGCCAGGAGAACACCGTAAAAACCGGCGTTCTCCTACGATTGAGCCGCCTATTTCGGCACATTACCAGTTTACGTCAAACCCCAGTTTTACCTCAATAATCAGCGTAAATCCGGACCCATAAGAAGCAATCTTAGTGTCGGCGACGACGGGCGCCCCACAATCCAATCGTCGCAACTACCCCACCAACCAGCAGCAATGCCCTATACGCACTGCGCGCAGCAATACGCTGCAAGTGTACGGACGTGGGCGCAGTGAGCAGTGTGGTGCTCACCGGACCGTGGAACGTGCTCACGCCCTTCACGTCGATGTCTTCCAGCCTATAGTAGTAGACCACAGCGGGTTGTACGTCCGTATCGAGCCACTCGTAAGTGCCACCCATGGCCTCGCCTGGGAACTGCGGCGGGATAAGCGCGTCGTTCAACTGTGTGTAAGGTCCCTCGAACGCTGTGCTGCGGTAGAGATTGAAACCCACGTGGTCAAGCTCTTGAGCTGTTTCCCAAGTGACCAGCATTGCGGTTTCTTGAGGAATCACCTCGAAGCTAACCAGCGTCACCGCAGTGGGGGTGCCGTTGCCCAGCGTGAAATAGGAACCCAGGTTGGCGACACTCACATTGTTGAAAACGACCTGGTCGCCTGTATGGGGACCGGGAGCGGTGGCGATACCCGTAAAACCACCGCTGGTACCGCTGCGTTTGAGCAAGGTATAGGGGCCGCTGGGCATGGTTCCGAAACCCGCTTCACTGAAGTCGAAGGTGAGGGTCACAGCGCCGCCGTTGGTCCCGGCTCCATCGTGGGTGTCGAACTCCCAGATCCGCTGCCAGCGTGAGGTGACGCCCGCAGGACAGTCGGCAGGCGTTTCGCCAGTGCCGGTTTGGTGACCAAAGATGATCCCATCGCCGGCATCGTTGAGGAAGCTGACATTGGCCATGCTCAATCCGGCGGATGAAGCCGGACCAGGCCGCCGCGTGGTGATAATGGCGGCGATGTTGTACAGGTAGTCTTCATGCAGATCGCCGCGCCAACTGGTCATCACCTTGTAAGACAAGCTGTCATTCTTGAAGCGAATCCAGCCGGTATTCTCGCCCCAGGCGTAGCCGTCGAAATCGCCGGTGACCGGGTCTACGGTGACCCCGCCGCCCCTGGGGCTAAAGTTGATCCAGCCGATGTTAGTCCCCCAGGCGTACCCAGACAGGTTACCTACGCCGTCATTGTTGACGCCGTAGTTACTGGCAAGAGTGTTAGTGTAGCTACATGGGCTGCCGCTCGTGCAGGTGCCCAGACGGATCCAGCCGATATTCTCCCCCCAGGCGTAGCCTTCGAGATGATCGGAGTAGACGGTCACGCCGCCGTTGGTTAGCTCGAAACTAATCCAGCCTGCGTTAGTGCCCCAGGCCCACCTGTTGGTAGGATCGATGTTACCGGCGGCCAGAACGACAACCGCAGACGCCAGGAGCAAAACCAGCCCCACCAGCAGCGCGCGGGGCAATTGTTGGATGCGTAGTTTAATTTTCATTGCATATCCTCCTTACTTGAATAGAGAAGGCGTTTGAAACGGATCGCCCGGCAGGCAGTACCCACCAAAGCATCCCAGCGCCCCGGCGTCATTGTTGGCCGCCCCGCACCGGCCATATGTATAGTCGATAATTTAGTGGATCTTCGACATGGTATGTTGCATTCTTGCCTAGATGGAACACACGGCCACCCCACATGCTCACGAACCAGGCGTTGCCGTTGTACGTGGCGTGGGTAGTACTCGTCCAATACCACCGGTTATAGACATTGGTGAATGGATAAGGACGCGGCAATGAAGGCTGGTCCATCTGATAATCGATCAAGCTGTGCATCTCGCGCAGGTTGGGCAGCCGCCAATCGGTTTGATGAAAGCCGCCGTTGCTGGTGTCACCGCAGCCGCGCCGTACACTGTCCGTGCCGATCATCTCGCCAGTCGCATTTAGTTCCGCCACATTCGCGATAGCAGTAAACCAGTCACTGCCAAATTCGGTACCCTGACAGTTAGCATTCTTGAGCCAGATCAGTCCGGTCATATTATCTGTCACTGTGCCATTATCATTGTCGGTAAAGCGTGGCGAAATCGCAGGGACTCCCATTTGGTAATACCCGTCTTGGCCTACCGGACAATTTTCGGTTCCACATGTGCAAGAGCTAAAAGGGCCTACTATGCTAAAACAAGTCGTTTGCCCGGTCTTGAGTAGGGGCAAATACGGACGCGTTCCCGCAATCTCGCCCCAAGCACCTGAACTCAGCCCCCAGAATGCCCGGCCACTCACGACGTCTGCCGATGTCGCGGCGTTCGTTTGTATGGCCGGCGCCGCAGCCATGACCTGGTCCAGAGTAACCATCGTGCCGGTTCCCGGCCCGCTGCTGGGTTCCGTGAACGTAGTCATCTTCGTTCCCGCCGCGCCGGTCGTCAGCCGGGCGTAGATCTGTTGCAGGGTATACATCTGCGAGGCAGGATCCGTCGGGCCGCTGGCGGGGTCGAGAGTCCCCGCCAACACTACCGCCCCAGCCGAGAGCGCGATGCCAATAACAACGCCAATAACGACTCCGATTGTCAATTTGTTACGCATTTGAATCCTCCTTCAACTAACGATTAGTTTACTTTCTAACAGTATCTGCTGGTCCTGAACTCAACGGCAGCCGAAGGCGTCATTCAGCAGGGCTAGAGGTACCTTTCTGACGATCCATGTTCTGGATCGTCCCAAACGCTTTCTGAAAATCAAGCCAACGCGACGGCGAAACCCGCGCGCTGTTCGTCGTCGCAAAGCTGTCCGGCCCTACATACTGGCCCTCGATGTGACAGCCCTGCGCGGCCATTTTCGAGTGCAGCATCTCCCACACCACGGCCGGGGCCTGGCAGAATTGTTCGTACCCTACAACCAGTTTCCGGGCTTCATCCACGCGCGAGAAGCCCTCGTCCACGGCCTTTTGGGTGTAGTAAACCTGACCCGCCACCTGGGTGATGGGATCATGCTCGATCAGCCAACGATATTCCGGGGGTTTGAAGCCATACCACCTCTCTTCCGCGCCGAAATACTCCAGACGTTTTTCCATAATGGACTGCATCACATAGAGTGGATCGCGCTTGACGTGAACAAAGAGAACCTTGTCGAAAGCCGCATCCAAAAAGGGGATATTCCAGTTGAGCAACATCGCTTTCATGGCGAGCGGCTTGTCCAGGGCGGCTTCCAACGTCGCCAGTTCGGCATTGAGGCGCGCAACATCCACTTTTTCCAACGCCTCCGGCGAAACAACGTTCGCATCCTGCTCGAACGTGAAAAACCGCCGCCAGAAGTACCAAAACTCGTGCGGCGCTGTCGCCCCTTTCGTTTTCCCGTGAGAGGACGTGTAGGCGTCGACATTCTGCCGGTTGGTGATCTCGTTCATGTAATCGTGTTCGAACAAGATCTGCTGGACGCGCGCCCCGATGTACGGCGCTCGATAGAATCTGGAGACGGTATTGGAAGGGTAGCCCCAACGCCCACTGGCGGCCAACCACTGAAAGAGAAGCGTGGTGCCGCTGCGCGGGACGCCCATGATCAACAAGAGTGGAAAACGCGGCTTTGTGTATGCCTGGTTCACCGTCTCCTGACAGACCGAGAGCAAGGTGTTCAACTCCGTCAGCAATTGCTCCAGCGTGACGCTTTTACGAAACTCAGCCGTTGGCGATGTGTTCATCACCACACCTCTGCTTGATCTCTGGCCCGTGGGCCGCCGCCATACGCACGATCTGGCAAATCACGCCGATCTCCTCCGGCCCAACCGCGGTGCCCGTCGGCAACGACATCACCCGCTGGGTCAGCCGCTCCGTCTCTGGCAACAACAGGCCCGCGTGCGGAAAGTAAGATCGATACGGTTCCATTTCGTGGCAGCCGGGGTAGAAATAGCGCCGCGCCAGCACGTTCTCGGCGTGCAGGATGTTCACCAGGTCGTCGCGGCTGACGCCGGCGGCGCTTTCATCCACCTCGACGATGACGTACTGGTAGTTATTGCGCTCGGTTTCATCATACGCGATCAACTGAAGGCCCGGTATGCCCTGCAAACCGGCCTGATACGCTTCGTAGTTGCGGCGATTGGCGGCGATAAACGCATCCAGCGACTCCAGCCCGGTCAGTCCCATCGCCGCCGAGATTTCGGACATCTTGCCGTTCGTGCCGACGTAGATGACCCGGTCGTAGCCGGCAAAGCCAAAGTTCGTCATCAGGCGGATCTTGGCGGCCAGAGCGTCGTCGTTGGTCACCACCGCGCCGCCCTCGAAGGTGTTGAAGAACTTGGTGGCGTGAAAGCTGAAAATCTCCACCGCGCCAAAGTTGCCGATCATCTGCCCCTTGTAGGAGTTGCCGAAGGCGTGCGCGGCGTCGAACATCAGTTTCAACCCGCGGCGTTGGCTGATTTCGGCCAACGCTTCGATAGCGCAGGGCCGGCCCCACACGTGCACGCCCATGATGCCGCTCGTGCGCGGGGTGATCATCGCTTCCACTTTGGCCGGATTCAAGTTGTGCGTGGCCGGGTCCACGTCGCAGAAGACCGGGGTGATCTCCTGCCATTGCAGCGCGTGAGCGGTGGCAATAAAGGTGAACGACGGCACGATCACCTCGCCGCTCATTCCTAATGCGCGGGAAGCGATCTCCAGCGCCACCGTGGCGTTGCACATGGCGATGCAGTGCTTGACGCCCACGAATTCGGCGATGCGCGCTTCGAATTCCTTCACGAAAGGGCCGCGGTTGGTCAGCCAGCGGCGGTCGAGCAGGTCATTGATGCGGGCCAATAAGGCTTCGCGGTCGCCGACGTTCGGCCGGCCAACGTGGAGCGCTTCGGCAAAGGCCGGCGTCCCCCCAAATAAAGCAAGTGAGGCGAGAGCAGTTTTCGACATAGAATATCCTCAAGCTAAACAGGATTTACGCAAATCGGCTACATTCTACCGCCGAGCACGCAGAGAGCGCAGAGAATTTGTAATTTTTCAGCGGCCTCGGCGGTGAAAAATCCTGATCGATTAGTCATCTATATCAGTACTGGAGACCAGACCCTTCCTGGCATACAGTCCCGGATATGCGCTCCAGGGTTCGGTATCCCTGGCAATGGCGGCGGCCATCCCCACCATCGTCCCCTCGGCGATATGCACCCCGTCACGAATCGTCGAATTGAGTCCAAAGAAACAGTAGGGTTCGACAACGCAATGTCCGGCCAGCACCACGTGGGAACTGAAGAACACGTGGTCCTTGACCTGGGTATGGTGTCCGATGTGGTTGCCGGCCCACATCATCACGTCATTGCCGATCGTGGCGTAGGGTTGAATGATGTTGTGCTCGAGAATGAAGCAGTTTTCGCCGACCGGCGTGCCGGGGAAAACGGAGGCGCGCGAACTGATGTAGCTGATTAGCGAATAGCCTTTGGTTTTGATTTGCAGGTAAATGGCCTCTCTAAGACGATTCATCTTGCGATGCGACATGGGTGCAAAGAAGACGTAGTCCGCCGGGTTATAACGCTGTTCGACTTCCTCGAAGGGGACCACGGGTAAACCCTCGAATTCAGGGGTGTCGGGCATATAAGAACCCGACACGCAGAACGCAACCACTTCGTGAGGACCGTCGTGCCTGAGATAAAAATGCGCGAGCGAAGCGAAATCTCGCACCCCAAAGATGATGACTTTTGCCATAGTTAGCGCCTCCGGTACAGGTAAGCCGTGTACTCGTAGAGACCATAGTCGTTGCGGATGACGAAGTCTCTGCCCAACGCCTGCGTGACGAAACTGGCCAGGGTATCGAGCGGCAGGTGAAACAGATCGTCCCGTTCCCAATCCACGTGGGACGACATCACGTTGAAGGCCAGGCCGACGCGGGCCTTGACGTACACTTTCCGCAACATCGCAAAGAAGTATTCGAGCATCTCCGCGTAGGAAAGCGACCGCTTCTCGGTGAAGACGCCGTTCATCACGATATAGTCGAATTCCGGGAGCGCATCCCCTGCGGTGAGCACATCCAGACAGTAATAGGGTAACGCAGGGAACTTCTGGCGAGACAGCGCGATAAACTCTTCAGAAATATCGAGGCCCGCATATGCAATGTGTGTGAGTCCTTTGCGCCGGATGTACTCGTACAGATGCGAAGCGCCGCAGCCGAAATCGAGCAAACTCACGTTCTGACCATCTCCCTTGATCACATCCAGCATAACCTGATAGCGGATATCGACGTGTTCCGGCTTGGGCCAATCGACGCCCAGGTGCGTATCGCCGTGCTGCGCCAGACATGCCTCATAATGGGCGACAATTTCCAGGTATTTTTTCTCCACCATTGCTTAACGCTCTCCATAGCGGTATAGCGGAAAGTAGCCGGTTTCAGGCAGGTCTGCGCGCCGTTGGACAAGCGCCTGATACGTCGCCCGATCGAAGATGCGCCCGCACAGGTAAGCCACGCGCGTATCGGTCGACCAGCCGCGTTTGAAGCGGCTCAAGCCGTCATCTTCCGTGCCCTGGATCCCGGCCCCCGCGCCCAACGCCAGCCAGCCGACGCCGAGGCCCGCAAAATACTCGAGGGCGAACCAGAAAAGGGCGAATGAGGCGCGCGCATCGTAACCGGCGTCGCTATAGGCGCCGAGGTGATAATAGGCCACATTTCCCGTCACGTACCACAACAGAATCCCGACGGTTTCGCCCTCTGCGACCGCCCGCAGCGCGATCATACCCGGCGCCTGCAACTGGCGCGCAAACGAGGTTCTGGAAAAAGCTGTGATCCCGTGGATCTGATGCCGCTGGATCAACACGTCGTACAGCGCCATCCAGTCATCCAGCAGCGTCAATGGCTCTGAGCACACGTCGACGGTCACGCTCCGCAACGCTTTGCGCGCATTGCGAACGTGGTGGGCATCGACAAAATCGCGCGCCGGACGGCTCAAATCGACCACGTAATGACGCTTGAACGCGACCATCAGGTCGGGGAAACATGCCTGCAAATCGTCAATGCTGTAATCGCCGAAGGGATCGGCCACCAGCACCAAACTGACCCAGTTGCGGCCTACGCTTTCCAAATCCTGGCGCAGGGCAGACCAATCGCAGCACGCGAAGAGCGGGTAACAGCCCATCGCATCGACAGCATCAGAACTGGCAATGCCGCGCTCCAACACCCACCCGCCGCTCTTAGGCAAAAGAACCGGCTGCCCCCATTCGCCCAGCGCGGCGGCATACGCAGCATGGGCATAGCCAACTGTGGCTCCGGCGCAGGTCGCGCCCGCCCCCCCATCGCCTGCGCCGCGTCCGAACTCAGTCAAGGTTCCCCCTTCGAAAACAAACCGTCAATCTCGCTAATCTACGCGAATTCATAATCGATTAGCCGAAATTCGCGTGGATTCTGCGAATGCAGACATTCGCGGCTAGATTTTTAATCCCCGTCGCCGAGATAGTCCGTCGACCAGTGCAAGCGTGGACACAGCACGCCTGGCTCTTTGCCATACCAGGCGAATTTTCGTTCGGCGGTATCGATCACTTCGAAGCCGATCACGCCGTCCTGTTGATAGGTAGCGGCTGTACTGCCGCGCACAAGGAACAATCCGGCGTGGTGAAAACCACTGTTCAACAAACTGCCGGGGATATGGCAAACGCTGCGGAACAGGCCGGCTGGCGGGCGATGGTGCATGACCGGGTCTGCCACAGGGCCGGTCGTAAAAGCGACAATGCCCTGGTCGTTGAAAATATGCAGCGTGGCGTGAAGATGCTCTTCGGGCAGCAGGTTCCAGTATTCGACCTCGATGCGCAGCGGGGTCTGCATCGTAATCACGTCGCCTGGGACGCCATCCTCGGGCCGCACAGCGATGCGGCGCAACCGGACCGTTTCATTGCCAGGCGCGGTCTCGATGTCCGGCCAGATGCGCTCACTGGCGCCGTCTTCTCCCAGGCCCGCGCGCAAGTAAGCCGTGACGATCTCATTCACCCCGCCCTGGGCCTTCAACCGGCCGGCGTCTATCCAGAACACGCGCTGGCACAACGTCTGCACTGCCACCATGTTGTGACTGACAAACAACACTGTCCGCCCTTGCTTGGCAACATCGCTCATCTTTCCCAGGCACTTTTTCTGGAAAGCAGCGTCGCCCACGGCCAACACTTCATCCACCAGCAAGATCTCCGGCTCCAGGTGGGCCGCCACGGCGAAGGCCAGCCGCACGTACATCCCGCTGGAATAGCGCTTCACCGGTGTATCCAGGAACCGCTCGATCTCCGAGAAGGCCACGATCTCGTCGAACTTGCGGTCGATTTCGACGCGCTTCATCCCCAGGATTGCGCCATTCAAGTAAATATTCTCGCGCCCTGTAAGTTCGGGATGAAAGCCCGTGCCCACTTCAAGCAGGCTCCCCACTCGTCCGCGGGTTTCGGCAAAGCCTGTCGTTGGCTCTGTGATGCGCGACAGGATTTTGAGCAATGTGGACTTTCCGGCGCCGTTCCGCCCGATCACGCCCACGACCTCACCACGCTCCACCTCAAAGGAGACATCCTTGAGCGCCCAAAGGATTTCATTCTCCCTAGACCGTCCATCACGCCGGAAGCGGGCCACCAGCGCGTCGCGCAACGTGTCGTGCCGCTCCTGCGCCGCGCCGATGCGATACAGCTTGCCAATGTTCTCGATTTTGATTGCGATATCGTTCATCGGAAAGTTTTCGTTCCTGGATGCGCCAGCGTCGATCAAACAATGTCGGCAAAAGTGCGCTCGGTGTCGCGGAAAAAGATCAAACCGCTGATCAACGTCACAAGCGAGATCACAACCGAAAGCCCTATCAGCGGAGCCGACAGGTAATCTCCCACTACCGCCTGGCCTAAAACCGCCCAGCGGAAGCCCTCTACCACCCCCGTCATCGGATTGAGGCTCAATAAAAAGCGGTAACGCTCCGGCAGCAGGTTGGAACCGTACACGACTGGCGTCACGTACATCCATATCTGAATGAGGAAAGGCAGCAGGTAGTTCACATCACGATACTTGACGTTAAGCGCCGAAAGCCACAGTCCAAAACCCAGCGCCGTGAGCATAGCCAACAGGATCAACGCTGGCAGCACCAACAGCGCGGGGGTCGGCGCAATCCCATAGACAACCATCAACACGATGAGCGCGCCAAAGGCAATGGCGAAGTCCACGAGGCTAGAAAAGACACCTGAAAGCGGGATCACCAGCCGTGGGAAATAGATCTTGGTGACCAGGTTGGCGCTGTTGACCACACTGGTCGAAGAGCGGGTGAGCGCCTGCGAGAAGTAATTCCAGGGCAGCAAGCCGGCCAAAGCAAAGACCGGGTAAGGCGCGTCGCCGGAGTCCACTTGCAGCAAGATCCCGAAGAGCACGGTGAAGATAACCATGCTCACTAACGGCTGGAGCACTACCCACAACACACCGAGCAACGTCTGTTTGTAACGCACCTTGACGTCGCGCCACGCGAGGAAATAAAGCAGCTCACGATAGGTCCACACGTCGGTCAGGCCCAAACCCAGACCGCGCCGGTCTTCGCTCGATTTTATCCACGTTATCTTGGTCGCTTCCATTTGATCAAGACAGATATACGTAGTCGATCAGATTGTACCCGCTGCCCCACGGGTTGCCGCGCTCATAGGTTCCAAGTTTCACACTATTTGCATATACCAGGTAATCATCTGCGGCATCATCAAGTTGTAATTCAGCATCAAGGAAGTCGCACATCACGCAGTCTATCGCTACTGGGTCAGTGGCAAATAAAAGACTATCAGGCGCCCGATTGCCAAATGTAACCCACGGCTTTGCTTTACTATAATTATTCTCCCAGTTGCCAAACAGCGCATCCCCGATCACCAACACAGTCTTGCCGGCGATATTGGCGTTACGGTAGATATCCACCAGAGGGTTGTAAAACACGCCGCCGTAGTAGCGTTCCCAAGTATACACCCAATCGTGCAAAGGGTAGCAGTTCTCGATTGAGCCGAAGTGATTCTTGAAAGCCAGTGTCACACCGGTTCCCCAGTGACGCTTCACAATGGGGATGTCGATGACGTAGGTAGCATTGACCAACACATCCGTAACCTTGATCCCCGACGGGGGCGTCGCAATACCCGGCGGGTTGCGCCAGACGACGTTCGCCGAGGGATTGGCGCTGGTGTAGCCGGCTTTTTCGTTGCAAAAAGAGTCAAAGTAGCGCACGCCCGGATACAGACAGCCAGCTTTGAACCGTGTGTTGATGTTTCGCGGTCCCCAGTCAGGATAAGCTTGACCGGTGGCGTCATAGATCCAAATATCACTCGTCTGGAAATTGGGGTAAGCCGCAAACAACCCCTTGATGAGAGCATTGATCGGGTGAATCAGCGCGTCAAGCTCCAGGTTCGTACTGTTGCAGGTCTGGTAGTTATTATTGAAGTTCACCTTGATAGCAATACCTTTACCCGGCGCGTATCCCGGCACCAGCGTCTGCCAGGCCTGGGCCAGTGACGAGGCATTGGTCAGCGCCTTCACACCCCGCTCCACCATCGTATCCACCCGCGCCTGATTGACGTAGTTGCCGTAATAGGTGTTTCCATAATTCCACGACGTCACACCGATATCACGGACATGCACGACACGGGAACCCACCGATGATGAGGTGGGCGTAACCGCAGGCGTGGCAGTCGCTGTTGACGTCTTCGTCAGAGTTGCAGTTGGCGTTGGAGTCTTGGTCAAAGTTGCAATTGGCGTGTTGGTAGGCGTCGGGATCACAGCGCTGGATTCCCCGCCCATAACTAGCGGCAGATACGCGCGAGGTTCCAGATCATCCGCGGCCCGTCCCGCAAGCGGCTTACAACCGGTCAACGCGCCTATGCCGGCTTTACCTGCTACCAGGGCGAGTAGTCTCAACAATTCTCGTCTTGACAATTTTTTACGCATTTGTTCCCTCCAGGATCCCTCATGTCTCGCAAAATACTAAGGAGAAGAGGCTACCGAATAGTCAAACAACGCATCCAGGGAAACCCCTAAGCGCTCCGCCACCAACGTGACCAACTCCGACGATTTGGGAATCTCCAACCGGCGCAACGCCTCGTCGCGTTCCATATACCCTTCCCGCACCAATCCCGCCAGTTCCATCGCGTAGGCATGATAGCCCGTCTGCTGGACGTGGACCTGGTTGGCAAACGCATTGAGCAGGCAATTGGTCGAGTTCGGGTCGGTATCGTCGGGCTTCTTCCAACCAAGTTGCTGGATGACCGCCACCGCCTCCTCTTCGCGCCAGTCGAGGAAAACGAGCGGCGAGACGTTGACCGGCATCCGTGACGCCGCCTCGAAGTGGCGCGCTTCCGGAAAGTAGGCAGCGACCTGCTCGCCCATCCGGGTGAACGGCGAAGCTGCGGCCTCCACCATCGCTTGCAGCATTTTACGAATGGGACGTAAAAACGCCGACGGCAACGGAATCTGGCCCGGCGACCAACCGTAGACCATCATCGGGATATCCTTTTCCAGGGCGAGTCGCAGGGCCAAACCCTTCGCCAGTCCCATACAGGTGTTACAAATGCCGCTGGCGCGCTCCAGCGCCTTAGGCGGATACATCCCCGGCGCTACAGATGCCGCGAAAACCCGCTGTAAAAATGGGAAAGCCGGCCGGATGATGATGTGGTCGATGCTCAAATTGTCTGCCACGGTGCGCATGTTGTCCAGCGCCGCCGGCGAGACGAACCCATTGTCGAACGTAAAGGCTAACATCCGCAAACCGTACACATGACGCATCAACCAGAGCGTGTACGTGCTGTCCTTACCGCCACTCCAGCTCATCAAGCCATGATAGCCTGACTCGGCGCGCACCTCAGCCGCAAATTGTTCGAAACGCGCGCGTAACTGGGCTTTCTGTTCGGCACGATGTTCGTGGCTTGGCGCGTGACGGCAGTACTGGCAGACGCCTTCCTCATCGAACTGAATGCCTGGAAAAGTCTCCGGCAACACACAGCGAGTACAAAGCTTCATCAATGTCCCCCCTCTTTTCGACAGATGCGCACCGGCTCGACCTCAGGTACAGACCGATCGAAGCCCTCGATGAACTGCCGGTATAAAAGTTGCGTGGATAGCGCACCCACCAGGGCCATGTCCTCGAATTCGCTGAATTCGCCACGCACCTTGTATTTGCGCAGCAAACGCTCGATTGGCTCCGGCGCAAAGACCCCGCTGCTGCGGATACCCTCAGGCGACAGCAAGTCCGTCACATAGTCCAACGGTTGCTCGAGGAACGCTTTGTGGATCGGCGCGCGGTAAGGTTGTTTGTAGCGTTCGACGATCTCCGGCGGCAAGAAGCCGGCCGCGCTTTGTTTGAGAATATGCTTCTCCCGCAGCCCGCGCATCTTGAGGTGCGGCGGAAGCCGTCCGGCAAACTCCACCACCCGATAATCGAGGAAGGGAAACCGGCCCTCGATAGAATTGGCCGCCATCACCCGGTCGCCCTGTGAAGACAGTAAGTAGGCGGACATAAAGGTCGTGACTTCGAGGAACTGCGCCTGCGCCAACGGGCTGCGACCCTGCAAAATCCCGTCGAAGTTCGCCAATGCCTCGTCCACCGGATCGTACGCATTTAGCTGGAAATCTGCGGAGAGGAAATTCCGCATCCGGGCCGTGCTGTTCCAGCGCATCAGGTGCGAGTAAGCGAGGCGGTCGGTCTCGGTCAAGCCCTTGCCGAAGAACGCCGCCAGGTAAGCATCGCCGCCGCGCGTCACGTTGGCGATGTAGGGATACAGGCGGCGCAACAGCAATGGGCGCAACGTGGACTCGGGTTCGCGCGCCCAGAAACGCCTGATCTTGTCTTCCTTGTAGATGTCGTAGCCGCCGAGGAATTCGTCGGACCCCTCGCCCGTGAGCACAACCTTGATGCCGTTATCTCGCACCAGCTTGGAGAGCAGATACATCGGCACGGGCGAAGTGCGCAAAATGGGAACCTCGGTGTGCCAGATGACCTCAGGCAGCACCCGGCCAATGTCCGCATCTTCGCAGTATGTTCTGCGGTGATCGGTCCCCAGAAACGCCGTCGCCAACTCCTGATATTTGCTCTCGTCGTAGGCGGCGTTCGCAAAGCCAATCGAGAAGGTACAGAGCGATTCCGGCGTATGCTCACGAATCAGGCCGGCGATGTACGTGGAATCGAGGCCGCCACTCAGATAGCTGCCCACCGTCACGTCAGCGCGGAGCCGCAAGCGCGTGGCGTCAGATAACAACGCGCGCAGTTGCTCCGCCGCTTCACCTTCTGATAATTTGGCCTCTTTGCCTTCAGGCGGAAATTCGAGGCTCCAATATTGTGAGACCGTGCGCCCGGCCTTTGTCACCAGCATATAGTGACCCGGCCGCAGTTCCTCGATGCCCTCGAAGACCGTGCGCGGCGCGAGAGGCGCCCAGAAGGTAAAGGTCTGCGCCAGCGCATAGGGGTCCAGGCGCGCCGGGATGCGTTCATCCAACAGAATCGCCTTGATCTCTGACCCAAACACCAATCCCTGAGGCAACGGCGCGTAGAAAACAGGACGGACGCCCAACCGGTCACGCGCCAGGAACAATGTCTCTTGCCTGGTGTCCCAGATCGCAATGGCGAACTGCCCGTTGAAGTGTTGGAGACATCCCGGACCGAGTTCCTCGTAGAGATGTAGGATGACCTCGGTATCGGACTGCGTGGAGAAGCGATGACCACGTTGCGCGAGGTCTGCGCGCAACTCAACGTAATTGAAGATCTCGCCGTTGAATACGATCCACAGCGCCCCGTCCTCATTGCAGATCGGTTGTTGCCCGGTGGTCAGGTCGATGATGCTGAGGCGCGCGCTGCCCATCCCCAGTTTGTCGTCCACGTAGACGCCGAACTCGTCGGGGCCGCGGTGGCGGATAGAGGTCAACATCCGGCGCAAAAGGCCCACATCGGGTCGCTGCGCCCCACTCCAATCAAGACAGCCCACGATACCACACATGGTTAACTACCTCAGATCACGCTTCTGTATTTTGCCCGATTCCGTCCGGGGAAAAGACGCGCGGAATTCGACCTGCTTCGGCATCGCGAAGTCCTCGAGATACTGCGCGCAATGACGGAGCACATCACGCTCGCTCAGGTTGGCGTCTGGCGCGCAAACCACAAACGCCTTGACCGCCTCGCCCAACAGCGCATCCGGCGCACCGATGACCGCCGCTTCCACGACGCCCGGTAGACGGTAGAGCACGCTTTCCACTTCTTTGGGCGCCACTTTTTCGCCGCGGGTTTTGATGATGTCATCTTTGCGCGCCACAAAGTAGAGGAAGCCTTCGTCATCCATCTTGAAAAGGTCCCCGGTGTAAAAGAACCGCTCAGCGGGATAACGGCCTGGCCGGTAACGATCCGCCGTGGTCTTTGGGTCTTGCCAATAGCCCTGCATCACGTGCGAGCCGCGCACCACCAACTCGCCCACCTCGCCCGGCCCCACGCGCCGCCCGGCCTCGTCCTCGATCCACACCTCGGTGCCGGGAATGGCGATCCCCACCGAACCGGGCCGGCGGTCGAGTTCCTCGGGCGGCAGATAGAGCGTGCGCTTGCACTCCGTCAACCCGTACATCGAATAGAGTTTGGCCCAGGGAAAAGCGTCGCGCAAGCGCTGGACATGTTCGACGGGCAGAGCCGCCGCTGTATTGGTCAAATAACGCAGCGATGAAAGATCGAACCGGCTCAAATCCATCTGCAGGAGCATGGCAAAGAGCGTGGGCACGCCGGGCAGCCCGGTCACGCGCTCTTCTTCGATCCGCTTGAGGGTCGCGGCGGGGTAGACGAAGGAACGCTCCAACACCAGCGTGCCGCCAAACTTGAACGTCATCAGCAGTTGGTACAACCCGTAGTCGAAGGAAAGCGGCAGCACGTTGATGACGATGTCATCCGGCACATTTTCCAGATATGTGATGATCGAGGAAGCAGCAAACGCGACGTTGGCGTGGGTGGACATCACCCCTTTGGGATCGCCGGTGCTGCCAGACGTGTAAATCAGGCAGGCCAGGTCAACGTCGATACACAGCTTCACTGGAGCGTCCGGTGAAGCTGCGGCTAACAGCGCGGGGAATGACTGCATAGTGCTATAGTGCGCGGCTCCCGCATCGGCGTCCTGCTCACAGAGCACGCCAAGCATCAAGGAGGGTACAGACGCCATCATCTCGGCAACCACTTCAGCCTGCCGTCCCGGCGCGAAGAGGGCTTTCGCCTGGCAATTGCTCAGGACATAGGCTAGTTTATCCGGCTTCGTCGTCGTATTGACCACTACGAAGGTCGCGCCGGCTTTGAGGATGCCAAAAATCGCCAGCACCGCCTCGACGGAGTTCGGCAACCAGACGGCCACGCGATCCCCACGCTGCGCGCCGGCCGCCAGCAGCCCGTTGGCGACTCGATTGGCGCCCTCGTCAACTTGCCGGTAGGTGAACCGCTGACCCGCGCAAATCAAGGCCACCTTATCGGGGGCGCGTTTGGCGCTGTTCTCCAGAAATTCATGCACTAACATGGGATACCTTGTTTCGCACAAATGTAGCGCGTCAGGCGCTCCACAGAGTCGAAGTTATCGGGGACGACCTCCTCATCTTTCACCTCGACATCGAAAGTTTCCTCTACAAATAACAGGAGTTCTAGGATGCCGGTGGAATCTACAATGCCGTCTTCAAGAAAGGAAGCAGTGTTGTGTAGCTTTCCTTCATCTTTGGTGTAAAGGAAATTCTCCAGGATGTAGGTGCGAATTTGTGTTTCTATTGATAGTGTTGTAGACATCGATCTCTCCCGTATACTTTGACTGTCTCGACAATTAACTTAGCGCTTCATAAGCTTCACGACCACCATGCCACCGACAAGCAAGAGCGCAATCCCTATCCCCCCAAAGGCTAACATCGGCAAAGTTATCGGCCCGAGCGCCAACACCGGAGCCGACGGCTGGGCCGGGTATGGATTCACCGCCGGGCGCGGGGTCGGTGTCGGGACTGGTGTTGATTCAGGCATTGGAACCGCGGTTGGCACAGGGGCGAGATTCGGCACGAACGCCGGCCGGCTCTCAATGCTGCGGCGCGTATGCCAGAGCATAGGCGTCAATACCTTGTCCTGGCGCTTGCTCCCCAGTCCTACCACATCGATGAACCCTGATTCACCAGCCACCGCTAGGGCAGCCCCGCCGGTTGGTGCATAAACGCCTGCCAACTCGACCGAGTCAAGGCTAGACCACTGCCCCTCAGCATAGACAAGATAATGTAACAGGACGGCATCTCCGGTTTTCGTGCCCAGTGCAGTGATATGCAGTCTGCCCGAATTATCCTGTGTCATTACTGCGTATCCCTCAATCGCTTGCAGACCAGGAATTTGAGAGACATAGTCCCAGGTCAATCCATAATCACTGGAACTGCGATGCTGGACAATGTTACGCGCCAGATCCTGCCACGTGACGACAACCTGTCCGGTCAAGGTGGCAGCGACCTGCGGCCAATCGTGAGCGCCATCGGTCAATAGCATGGCGTCCGTCCATGTTTCGCCTTCGTCCGTTGAGCGCGCATAATACACACCCTGGGGCAACCCGAAGCCTGGCAGCGGCGCGCGAACCCAAACCACGTGAATCACTCCGTTTTCATCTACGGTGATGTCAGGATGATCCACGCAGGGCCAGCCTTCTGCCCCAGCATCAAAGAGCTGTACGGTCTCTTGCCACGATTCGCCATTATCGTCGCTGCGGGCGTAATAGATGCCGCGCCCTTCATTGAACGGCACGGCATAAACCACGTGTAATCGCCCCAGCAAGTCGGCGGTTATCGCGGGGATGCCCCCCACAACAGCCTCATCGGACATTGCCCGCTGGCTCCAGCCACTGACAGCAAAAGCATCGTTAGGATAAGCCCGACTGTAAAACACTGTCCCTGTTGACCCACCATTCCAGACGGCGTGGAGAAACGGCTCGACATAGACCAAGGCTGGCGCTTGAGCCACTCCCTCATCGGCGCCGAGAACCGCCACCGGGCGGCTCCAGGAAGTTTGATCGCGCCGACTATAATACAGCATGGATCCAGCCTGGCCCACAGAACGCGGAGCGCTCCACATCACGTGAACTCGCCCCTCAGCATCTGTCGCGACTGCCGGAAAACCAGGAGTACCCCCGTCCTCAAAAATAATCGTGGGACCGGCCCATAGTGAGGGTGGCGCGAAGGTCCATTCCAACGCGTCGACCTGCCCTTCCAGCACCCAGATGTCGCCATCGCGATCCTGACCGGTCACAACAAGTTTGTTATCCCGTGTTACGCCAGTTCGCAGCGCTTCCAGGTAGGTCGTTGTACCGGTCTGGGGATTCTCGAAGCTGAAGCTCAAGCGCTTCGACGCCGACCATTGTTCCCCATTCCATGCCGCCATTGACAGATATCCGGTATCTTCTCCACGCATGAAAAGCAGTAGACCTGCTGGCGTTTGCGCTGTCACAATTTGCACCGGGCACGACGGCAAATCCTCGAAAAACCGCGATGCTGTGGACCAGGTCTTCCCACCATCTTCGGAACGCTGTTGCTGCAAGACGCATGTGGAGGCTACGCCGCCCTGCTCCCATAGCGCCACAAATCCTGCTGCTTGCCCCTGACTCGACAAGGCGGGCAGCGCGATAAAGCGCGGATGCAGTCCAACAATGTGCCCGTCTCCCACTTCAGCAGGCTCAGTCCAGGAAAGGCCCCCATCTGTCGAGAAAACATAGAACGCGACTGCCTGTCGAGGATCATCCCAACCCGCCACGACGTTACCCGACGCATCTGCTGCAAGTGATAAATGGACCGTATCCGCCGTCCACAGCCGGGCATAGAGCGACGTGTACAACGCTACCGGTTCTGACCAGGTAACACCGCCATCGGTCGAGCGCAAGTGATAGATGCCCGCCGGAAATGCATCCAATTGCTGCGTCTGGCAGTAGACTAGATGCAAGACGCCTTGAGCGTCACTCGTCAATTCCCAGGCGATGGCCGATTCTGCCAACACCTCAGGGGTCGTCCATACCGTCGTGCCCAGGCGAAGGCGGCTATACGACAACGAACGCAGGTTTGTTACCCGGTCAGGTTCTCCCAACCATAAGGCAAGAGCCGTCTCACCTATGCCTACAATCTGGGGCATAGCAGAAATGGTTGAAGGAATCAAGAGATCGCTCTCCGCTTCTGGCATTTGGATAGGCGCCGGTGTAGGAGCGGACCAATCATTATCAAGCGCATAGGCCGTTGTCAGCCCGTCGAAGCGATCCCACCAGAAGACCTGAGTCTGCCCGTCGGGACCTACCACGAGCACAGGAGATTCCGCTGCGCCAGAGCGCGAGAGGTTGATCGGCTCCGACCACAACGCATCATCCGTTTGGGTAAAACCCGCTTTGTGCCCGCCCAGCGACAACAGGCAGACGATCACCCACGCGACGATCACTCGACTCACGCGGCTCAAATCAGATCCTCCAAATCCAGTTCCGTCTTGACCAAACGGCTCATGACGTTCAAAAAGACCAACACCCGGCCTTTGGGCGTGATCTGCTGATCGAATATCGCCTCCAGTCCCTCCAACGGACCGCGAGCGATGCGTATCACTTCGCCTTTCTTGAAGGGCGCGTCAAACACATCCGTAACCTGCATATTCTCAAGTCGGCGGCGAAGATACATCACAACTTCGTCGGGAACGACAACCGGACGCCCACCGGCAGCAACGATACGCCGTAATCCAGGGGTCCAACACACATCAGCAAACCGCTGCTCGCCGGGGTCGAAATAGGCAAAGAGATACTGCGGTAGGAAGGGCTTCATACTGCGACGGTCACGCCGGCGCACGACCACAGCGATCTGGGGAATATAGGTTTCCACCCCGCAGTTACGGAGCACTTCCTGCACGAGGTATTCTTTGTGCGGTTTGGTGTACAAAGCATACCAGTTGCGGTGCGACTGCGCCTGCTTGCTTTCCCCCTCCGCACAAACTTGTATGTCCGCCTCATCCATAGATGGAAACTCCTTTCCTTCTTGGTGCTTCCATTATACCAGATGGAGATAGGCTCCAACTTCATGGCTGGGCTGCTCGCTGCTCGGCCTCTTGTGCTTTTTGTAGGGCGTCCTCAGCGCCTTCAGGATGCACTAACGCAATCGTCCGCCAGGCATAAGCAGCCCGTACAAAATCATCGTTGACCCAGTAGCGATCCCAAGCCTGACCCTCTAAACGCACTTGTGCCCAGGTAAGACCGGCGACTACCTCGGCAGCCTCTTCGACGCGGCCCAGCGCTACCAGCGTATCACCGCGCAGCAACCGCGTCACAGGGTCGCGGTGCCCCGCTTCCCAGGCAGCCTCAATATGATGAAAGGCGGCTTCATACTCACCGCGCGAAAGATGAATACCCGCCAATCGCTGCCGCGCCGTGGCGTTCCGCGCGTCAAGAGCGATGGCGCGCTGGAAGAGCGCCGTACTCGCTGTCAAATCCTCCGCTTGCCGCACGGAGTCTACGATGTAGCCGGGGGTCTTCCCGAACTCGTAACGCGCCAACTCCACCCGCGCCTGGCGCATCGCGCCCAAGCTGGCATAGCCTTGCGCTACCAGAGGGCGCCAGAACCAAACGCCCAAGGCCAGCAGCAGACCCAGAGCGCCTATGGCCCACTGTCTTCTTTGAGGGTGAGGCGCTGCCGGCGGCGCACCCGCCGCCGCTACCGCCCACTCCACAAGCGCAAACGGCACCAAGAAGAGCAACAACCACTGGCTTCCGTAGAGCACATCCTCCACCTGCCCGTGGATCACAACCGCCGCGAGCGAAACCAGCCCTGCCTCGATGATCCAAGCCTGCTGCCAATCCACACGCCGCAACGCGCGCATCGCCTGCCAGATACAAAGGATCACCAAACCCAGGAACAGCAGCAGTCCCGCTATGCCTTGCTCGACCAGCAAATCCACGAAGACATCGTGGCTATTGTGGATATACCCCACGTGGATGAGCAAGGTGTAGATCGAGAAATTCAACTGGAACGTGCCCAATCCCGATCCCGTGAGTACGTAATCCCAAGCCAGCGGCAACGAGTCTTTCAACAGTGACAACCGGCCTGTTATCGCGCCCGCACCGGGCAGATCGTAAGCCAGCACGGCGAAAAGCCCAATCACCACCAGCGCCCCGCCGAGAACAAGCGCTCCGGCGATCCACTGCAAGCGCGCTCCATCTGTAAAGCGACGACCCAGCCAACGCCACAGCCCCCACAGCGAGAAGCTCACCAACGTGGCAAACCAGGCGCCCCGCGTCGTCGTCACCAGCAGACCAAACAGGACGATCCCTGCCGCCGCCACCCACAGAAAGGGAAGTGTGCGCCGCAGCCAGCCGGGCAAACACAAAGACGTTTCCTTGTGAGCCAACCGCGCCAACGGCACGTAGAAAGGCAACGTCATCGCCAGCAGACCGCCGATGATGTTGGGATTGGTCGCCTCTGCCGCCGCCCTCGGCAGCAGCGCCGAGATCGACTCCCCCAACGCTACCAGCGCGGGCACTTTGAGCGGATGGGCGCTCCAGTCGTTGGTCAGGAAGAAATAGACCGTGAGCGCCACGCCGAACAGCCCCCCGATGGTCAACACACCATACAGATGCTTGAGATCCGGCTGATTGACCAGCGCGTAGTAAAGGCCCCAGGCGCCCACCACGAGCCAGAACTTGGCCCACGCCGGCCCAGGCGCGTAAGCCGTCTGCGTTCCTATCAGCGCCGAGAGCAAAAAAAGCAACAGCAGTATATCAACCAGCTTGATGTCGCTGGGCGTAAACCGCCGCAATAAGCCGGTGCGCCACCGGTAAAGCCCCCACATCAGCACCAGCAAGAGCGCTGCCCAAGAGCCAGGCCAACTACTCAGGTGCGACACCGCGCCGCCTTGCGTATACCAAAGCGCCCCGGCAAACAGCGCGCATCCCAATTCAATGTAGGGCGATAGAGCGCGCAGTTTCGATGGTGAGAGTGTAGAAGCCGGTTCGCTCACACGCCTTCTCGCTTACTTCCAACCCAATGTTTCCAGCCCGATACGCACTGCTGAGGTGATCATACTCGGATCGCCGAGCAACAGCTTGAGATAGGTCAGCATTGGCTTGGGACGGAAGGCCCACTCGCGGAAGGCGCGCTTGGCCCACCGTTCCAGGTCTTCGGCCTTGAGGTTGGGATAATCCAACACGGTGGAACGATCCATGTCCACGTCTTCCCAGCGGGTGCCGGGACGAAACCAGCCGTTCTCCACCACCTCGAAAAAGAAGGGCGTGCCGGGATGCGGCGCCGCGATGTGAAAAAGGATCAAATCGAGCGGCAGGCGCTTGGCAAAATCGATCGATTTGCGGATGCTGGCCTCGGTCTCGCCGGGCAAGCCAATGATGAAGTAGCCCCAGTTCATGATGCCGGCCTCTTTGGCCCAGCCCAGCGCCTTCTCCACCTTCTCCAGCGTGATGCCCTTGTTCATCCGCTTGAGCATCTCCGGCTCGCCGGACTCGATCCCCCAGGAGATCATCCAGCACCCGGCGCGGCGCATCTGTTGCAGCAATTCCAGATCGACGAAATCCACCCGGCTGTTGCACGTCCAGCGAACCGGCAATTTCCGTTCGAGGATACCTTCGCAGATGCCCATCACGTGCTCGCGGTTGACGGTGAACAGGTCGGTGTACATGTGAATCTTGCGCACACCCAGATTCACCAACACTTCGATCTCATCGACCACGTTCTCCGGCGTGCGAAACCGCACCGACGCGCCGTAAGAGACGTGCTTGATGCAAAAACGGCATCCGGCCGGACATCCTCGGCTGGGAACGGAGAAGGCATACGGCCCGCCGACCAGCGGCGCACGATAGGCTTTGAGGGGCAATAAATCGTGGCGCGGCAATGGCAGGTCATCGAGATTGGCAATGTAGGGGCGCGGTGGATTGATGACGACCTCAGAGCCATTGCGCCAAACCAGGCCCTTGATCCTGGTGAGCGGCGCATCGCCATCCGCAAAATGGGCGGCGTGCCAGAGAGGCTGCCAGCCGGGATCGTGCGTAGTAAATAAACGCTTCAGCCGCAAAGCGAAATCCGGTGCGGCGCTGGGCCACCAAACATCGTCTCCGCCACCGCCGTCGCCCGCCGATGCTGCGCCGTTCCTCATCCGTTCGGACACATCGACGAGTTCGCGCAAGGTCAGTTCCGGCTCACCGAGCAGCACGTAATCCAGGGCCGGGTAAGTCTTCATCGTCGAGGCCGGCATCGGCGTCACGTGGGTGCCAAAGGCCATCGTGACTGCGCCGCGCGCTTTTGCCAGGAAAGCGCCGTACATGTCATTTTGCAACGTAGGCGCCGTCACCTGAGTGATGTAGTAACGCGGTCGTTTCTCATCCAGCAACCGCTCGAATTCGGCCCACGACATCCGTTCAGGCATCGCATCGATCACTTCGACGCGGAAATCGGGGAAGAGCGCCGCCATCTGCGCCAGATCCACCTGCGGCCAGATCATGCCTTCGCGCGAGCGCCGCCCTACCCGGTGTTGGCTGCGAATCCATATCCCGCCATCGGGCGCGGGCGGATTGACGAGCAGAATATCGACGGCGCTGGGCGGACGTTTTGCCAGTTCCTCGTAGAGCAGCGCGTCGGTATTCGGAAAGTTGGGGGCTACAATTCTTTGTTGAACCACAAAATCACGCCTTGTATTTGGATTGATGACGCTGTCGCGCCCACACGTTCAGCTAATATAATCGCGGTCGAGGTCGGCGCCGATGAGGATCTCGCGCTGGCTCAGTTCGTCCAGGACGCGCATGATCACCCAGAAGATCACCAATTGCACGCCCATCAACACGAGCATCGCGCCCGCCGTCAGATAGAGCCACAATCGCGTGATGTCCCAGCCACTCAAGCCCAAAATCAGGCTAAACACGCCGATGACGAAGCCACCTGACATAGCAGCAAGCCCCATCCAGCCAAAAGAGCGATCCAGGGGCGGCTCGAAGATGGGCTTGCCGAACAACCCTTTCTGCACGACGTCCTTGTTGAACAGGGCCACCAGATAATTGAAGGTCGCGCCGAGAGCGAATAGCGTGAAGCCCACCAGGCCGAAAATCATTGCCGCGAAAACCCCGGTCACACCCCAGGGTCCAAGTTGGTTCACACCGCTCAACCGCAAGATCATCAAGCCCAGGGCAATCAGTACTCCAGCACAGAACAACCCGAAGCCCACACCACCGAGCGGTCGGGCAGGGTTGTACGTCAGCGCCGTCCAGATGATGGTTTGCAGGAATCGCATGCCATCGCGCACCACACTAAGCTTGGAACGGCCGGCCCGCTCCTCGTAAGGCATCGGGATTTCCGCAAACTTCAACCCTTCGTGCACCGCGCGGGTGCTCATCACCGGCGTAAAGTTCAAACCATCGGGGAGCGGATAAAGCCGGAGCAGCGTCTCACGGCGGAAGACGCGCATGCCGCTGGCCGGATCGACGACCGGCCTGCCGCTGAGCGCCGTGACGAGATTGGCCCAGATGAAGTTACCCACTTTGCGCACGAACGGCATACCGCTGGACGCGCCGGAGCGCCGCGAACCGACAACCACGTCGGCGCCCTCTTTGATCGCCTGGCAGAGTTCGGGAAATGACTCCGGCGGATAGGTGCCGTCGGCGTCGAGAAAGCCGAGCAGGTCGCCGCAGGCCGCGCAGAAGCCGGTTTTGAGCGCCGCGCCATAACCGCGGTTTGGGCTGTGCTGGAGCAAGCGCACGCTCGGATAGCCTCGCACAATTTCGGCCGTGCGATCTTTAGAACCATCGTCGACCACCAGCAGTTCCAGTTGCAGCCCGATAGCCGCCAGCGCCGGTTCTACCGCCAGCACACGCTCTACGATATCCGCGATGCCGTCTTCCTCGTTGTAGGCCGGGATGACCACCGAAAGCATCCGCGGAATCCCTTCCTGCTCCAACAAACAGGCTTCTTCAGTGTTGATGCTCTTGTCCGTGCTCTTCACGACTGTTTCCACCGCTGCTACCATTGCGCCTCACTTTCCCATTTACACGGCTGTTTTGTACGTAAGTTACTTTTTTGTTCCGCGCTCCGCCCTTCCGACAAGCTGTGCTGGTCAGAAGGATCAGTGGTATTCAACTTGAGGGGCTGCGCAGTTAAACCACAAGCCTCTACTTATTCCAGGGTACACCCAATCGACGAAAAAAAAGTTAGCATTACATCGCAATTATGTGGCAACTTCGTAAGTGATCACGTGGACATCATCCCTACTCGATCGATCCCTCAATCCACAGACAGATAGACCGGGCCACGCTGCGCATCTGTCGAACCATCGATCTCGCGTAGAACCCGGGCCGGCACGCCGCCGACAACGGTGTGGGCAGCCACGTCTTTGGTCACTACAGCGCCGGCCGCAATGACCGCGCCCTGCCCCACCCGCACTCCATCCGTGATCACCGCCCCGGAGCCAATCCACACGTCATCCTCGATCACGATCCCCTCCGCCGTGATGCCCTGTTCCACAAAAGATCGCTGCGGATCGTCGAAAACGTGATTGACGGCAATGATTTGCACCATCGGAGAAGTATAGACCCGATCCCCGATCGTCACGCCGCCCTGTCCGCGAATCACAGTATACTCGCCGACGAGACTATCCCGCCCGATATGGATACCGGCATGGGGCAAATCGCGGAAGTTGTAGACGTGGAGCACTGCCCCATGCATAACCAGCGTCCCTGCACCAATCGCCACCCCTTGCGGGCAGGCGTGGATGTACACCCCTTGATCGAGATATGCGCCACGCCCCAACCGCAGGTGATTGGCAAAACACACCCTCACGCCAGGCTCGATAGCCGCCAATCCCTCCATCTTCAACATCAAACGGTAGAAGACAGCACGCAATCCTATACCCAGAGGTGTGGGAATCCAGCCAAACAGAACCTGCAGGAGTTGCTCGAGCAGGTAACGCAGAGGCGTGTCAGCCTGGCGGTGTAAGTAAAGGCTCAGACCAGCCGTAGGGTGACGTTGATTTGAATCCATCGAACTCAACGCGTAAGATTCCCCTCTCTGTACCGCGCTCCGCCCTTCCGACAAGCAACGCCAGTCAGAAAGCGTCATCACTGTTTGTTGCGGGACCACCTCAGGTTGCCGGACAAAAGCCAGAAACTGAGACACTCCAGTGTGAGAAAGAATTGATACTATAGTATACTACCAACAACACAACAGAAACGGGTGATATGAATGCCCCTCCTCATATCATTGGACAACGGATGCTGGTGGTATACAGAGTCCCGTGTGAGTTGTCTATTCCAGAATATCTACTATTATAACCAAAATGGTTAGAGTTTGCAAGGCGTTTGACTTTCCAACCTTTCCTAAGCCCGGAGTCATCGACGCATACTTCATCGCGAAAAGATCATGACTCTCACAAAAACTGTGCTACAATGAAATCTATCATCGGCTATCCAGATTTGACCATGGAACAACAAACACAAAATCAGATACAACTGCTATTGGTGATGCCTGCAGAGGATGATGAAGCCGCAGCAGTCCGTGCCGCACTCGCACAACACCCCATCATCGCTGTGACCCCTTGCCAGACGACCGAGATGCTGGCAGATATTCTGGCACAGCAACCGATGGACGCTGTATGCCTGACAGCAAATGGAACCAAAAGCGATAACGACAGTATAGACGTATGGATCGCCCACCTCAAGGCGCTGGACAAGCAACTTCCCATCATCGTGCTTGCGTCTCCGGCAACACGCGCCTTCACCGTCGGTCTGATGGCCGATAAGTGGATCACCGTACTCTCTGAGGATAACGTGCCGTTGCCATGTTTCCCGGCGCTGCTGCGCAAGCTGATCGACTACGAACACGCACAGCGATCAGAGACGGATTTTTACCTGAAAGACGCCCATATCCTGATCCAGGCATTGATCTCAGCCAATACGCAACTCGCGCCACACAACGTCCTGGCAGCCACGTGCCGGCAAATCCGTCAGGCGCTTGACGTCTCATTGGTCATCGCTGGCCTGATTGAGGGGGATCAACTGGTCATTGTTGGCGAAGACCGCGAGCCGGATTACCCTTCCGCCATCGACGATGTGGTCTACCTGCCGCAGACGCCGTTCTTACAGTACGCCTTGACGACGCAGCGCACCCTCGTCTTCAGCGATGTACAAACCGACATTCCGCGTTTAGCCGATTACCTGCATCGCGCTAAAGTGCGTGGGTTGCTGATTACGCCTCTGGTTGCCCACGACAAGGTCATCGGCATGGTCAGCATAGAGCACGACGAACCGCGTACTTTTACCCGGCGGGAAATCGAACTCGTCAAGCTCATCGTGACTGCTGCCGCACCGGTTCTGGAAAATGCGCAGCTTCTACAGGAAACCCAGGCTGCCCAGCAACGGGCGGAAGAAGCCCTGGCCTATTTGCAACGCCTGGACACACTCAAGACACAATTTATCCAGAATGTCTCCCACGAGCTGCGCACCCCCCTCGCTATCGTGCGCGGCTACATCGACCTCACGCTCGATAGTGCGTTGGGCGATGAGATGGAGCCGGTACTCAAACAGTCTTTCCAGACCATCCGGACGCACATCCACCACCTGAATGCCCTGGTCGAGGCCGTTACCTTGTTGGAAGACGCCGAGACGCAACGGCTTTCCCTGCTGCCTCAGTCTGCGCTACCCATCATGCGGACAACACTACAAGCAATCAAAGAACGTGCGACGCAACAACAAGTGCAAATCATCGCCGATCTGCCACAGGAACTCCCCATCGTCAATCTGGACGCCCACTACTTCATCCGCGCCCTTCACCAGATTCTCGACAACGCCATCAAATTCAACAGCAAACCGGGACGTATGTGGGTTACCGCGCGGGCAGAAGGAGACGAAGTGCGATTGCAGGTCAAGGATGAAGGTATCGGCATTGCCGAGACTGAGCTTCAGCACATCTTCGAGCGCTTTTATCAGATCGATGGCACGACCAGCCGCAAGTATGGCGGTCTGGGATTAGGGCTGGCCATCGTCAAGGAAGTCGTTGCCGCCCATCATGGTCGCGTATGGGCCGAGAGTCAGGGCGCGGGATGCGGAACGACGGTGACCATAATGCTGCCCATCTACAAACCAGAGGTGGACCTATGATCCCTCCTTCACAGCGCGACATACGTTACTTACTCACCCTCTTGCTGCTCCTGCTGCTGATGGCAGCCTGCAGCAGCCCTACCCCATCACCGCCGCCCACCGCAACGGCCACAACCCCATCAGCGACTTCGTCCTTCAAAGATGACTTCGAGCCACCCAACCCAGCCTGGGCGCGCTTCGAGACAGCAGAAAGCGCTGTTTACGCGCAGGCTGGCGAGCTTTTCCTGGAAGATCGCGGCAAGGGCATCGGCGTGTACGCCCCACTCGCGAGCAAAACTTACACCGACACTATGGTGACGGTACAGGTGCGACACGTCCAGGGCACGGTCAACAACTGGATGGGTGTCATTTGCCGCCAACTGGATCAAGATAACTATTACCTGCTGGCAATCAGCGCCGATGGTTTCTATCTAGTCCTGCGGGTCGAAGATGGCATCCAAATGCCGTTGGTCGGCCCAGAAACCAGCGATTTCATCCATACCGGTAAGGCTCGGAACGATCTGGGAGTCCGGTGCGTGGGTAATGCGTTGTCATTGTGGGTCAACGACGAAAGAGTATCCACATACCTTGACAATGCTCTGCACGGAGCAGGAGGCGTAGCCCTCTTCTCCGATGCAGTCGAGCGCGGTGAAACGTCGGTGACAGCGTTCGACAACTTTACGCTCACGAAACCGTAGAGAGAGTGGGGATTGAGGGATCGGAGATTGCGCGAATGACAGTGGACTGGAAACGGTACGCGCAGGTAGGATTGTTGGCGGCGTGGGGGATCGCCCTCGTCGGCTATTTCGGGCCGTGGGTGGGACGGCGGGCGGCGGCGCTCGCCTGGAACGCCTACGACCTCTTCGACCTGCTGCGATTGCTGCCGGAGATCGAAACCGGCGCGCTGTCGGTGAACCTGCAAACACTGCGGTTACCATTGGTAGGATTGGCGGTGCTGCTGCCCGTTTTCCTGGCGGACGCGCCCACAATGTGGCGCATTGGCGGCGCACTCGGGGGCGCGGTATTGGCCCTGGCGACGCTCCCCCCCTATCCCGAAATCGTGAGCGCGTGGCACACACCGGGCTGGCGCGTCCCCTTCTGGTGGGGTGTCGGCGCGATGCTGGCGGCGGGCGTTGCCATATGGGTCGCGCCGCGTCTGGGACGTTATCGCCCCTGGTTCTTGCTGATGTGGCTCGCGGTCACCGGGTTACCCGCCGCAGCGACGTTCGCCCGGCTGCTGCCCGCGCTGAGCACGCTTCACGCCGCCGAGATCGGCCCCGGTTGGGGATTCTGGGTTTGTATGGGCGGTCTGGTCTGTGCAGCCGTACTCCTATGGGCGCAAGCCCTCTCCACGCCATTCAAACGACACGACTAAGGACTATCGACTAAAGACTATCAGACTATTCTGAAAGAAGGTATGCTATGCAGCAAAAAACGAGTGAAGACATCCCGATCGCGCGCATCCAGGCTGTTAAAGCGCGTCATGAAGCTGACTTGCTGAAAAAGGCTAACGTCGTCGGAGTCGGCATCGGACTGCGGATGCGGCAGGGCCGGCCGGTGGGCGGTCCCGCACTGATCGTCAATGTCACCCACAAAGTCCCCCTCGAACAACTGCGTCCCGAAGATCGCATTCCCGATATACTCGATGGCGTGCGCGTGTGGGTGGAGGCCATCGGCGAGGTGAAGGCACAGCGATAAGAAAGGGAGTAAGAAGTAAGAAGTAAGAAGTAAGAAGTAGGTAAAGAACTCATCATTTGCTGATTCACTGATTCACTGATTCGCTGATTCACTGATTCGCTGATTCACTGATTTGCCATTTGCCATTTTTAAGGAGGAACGATGAGCAATCAAATTATGGCGCAAGCGCGTGCAATTTACCAACAAGTACTGCCCGATCTTTTCAAGCGGCAGAACGTGGTGGCCTGTGGATTGGGCTATAAAAACGCCGAAGGACAACCCACCAGCGAACTCAGCCTTATCGTCTCCGTCACCCAGAAACTGCCCCTCGACCAACTCCTGCCACAAGACGTCATCCCCAAATCGTTGGAAGGGATGTTGACCGACGTAGTGGAGACCGGACGCATCCGCGCGCAAATCGCCGAAAACCCCAGAGGTCGCTTTCGACCGGCGCAGCCCGGCGTCTCCATCGGCCACCGTGATATCACGGCGGGAACGTTCGGCCTGCTGGTGCAACGCGACGGCGCGCCCCTCATCCTGAGCAACAACCACGTCCTGGCCGACTCCAACGCCGGGCGGATCGGCGATCCCATTTACCAGCCCGGTCCGGCCGATGGCGGGACAGCCATCGACCGCATCGCCGCCCTGAGCGAGTTTGCGCCATTGGACTTCGGCGACAACCCCTCGCAATGTCGCATCGCGGACAGCGTCGCCGCAGTGCTCAACTTCATCGCTCGCGTGACCGGTTCCAGCCACCGGCTACAATCCGTGCAACAAACGGCGGGGGTCAACATGATGGATGCGGCGCTGGCCCAGCCGGACACACCCGATCTCGTCATTCCGGCGATCCTCGGCCTGGGGCTGCCTGCCGGCGTGAATACACCGGCTTTAGGGACGCAGGTGCAAAAAATGGGACGGACCACCAGCCTGACGTCTGGCTACGTTACGCAGGTCGATGTGACGGTCAGCGTAGACTATGCCGGCCGCACCGCTTTCTTCGCCGATCAGATCATCACCAGCAGCATGAGCAGTCCCGGCGACTCTGGCTCCGGCATCCTGGATATGGATCGCCGCGCCGTTGGCCTGCTCTTCGCCGGCTCCACCACTGTGACCATCTTCACGCCCATCCAGCGCGTCTTGGATTACTTCGGCGTGCAACTCGCCCAATAGATGCGATCTGCACAAAAACAGGGGCAACGCTGACAAGCGCGTTGCCCCTGTGATTGAAACCAATCGCTCTACCCTAACGCGACGTCCAAAATCATCATCACGGTGAAGCCTAACATCACGCCGAAGGTGGCGAGATGTG
>DAOUAY010000061.1:0-7795 GCA_034432995.1 Anaerolineae bacterium
GCAATGCAGTAGGCAGCGCGGTGACAGTAACCGTGTTGGCTAACGACGAGGCAGCGCCAGGTCGGACGCTGGAGCCGGCATCAGTGCGAATCGTGGGCGCCGACGCAGGCAGTGGCGGCAGGATGCTGACGGTGGCCGGGGAGGGCGTGTGGACGGTCGATCCGAACACCGGCATGATCACCTTCACGCCGACGGTAGGATTCGAGGGCAATCCAACGCCGATCGCGTACACGGTGGCCGATGACCAGGGCAACACCTCCAATCCGGCTACCGTGACGGTTAGCTATACCGTAAACCCGCTGGCCAGGAATGACATCTCGTCAGGCAACCCGGTGGGCCGCGCGGTGACGGTGAACGTGCTGGCCAACGATGTGGCAGCGCCGAGCCGGACGCTGAATCCGGCCTCGGTGCAGATTACGGGCACGGCACAGGCGGGCGCGAGTCTGGCGGTGCCAGGGCAGGGCACCTGGTCGGTGTACTCGACCACAGGCGCGATCACCTTCACGCCGGAACTGAGCCTCCAAGGCAACCCGACGCCGATTACTTACACGGTGGCCGACGACCAGGGTAACGTCTCCAACCCGGCCATGGTGACGGTGACGTATACTGCGCCGCCGGTAGCCGTCAATGACGCCGCATTGGGCAATCCGGTGGGCCGCGCAGTGACGGTGACGGTGCTGACCAACGACTCGGCGGCGCCGGGCCGGACGCTGAATCCGGCCTCGGTGCAGATCACGGGCACGGCACAGCCGGGCGCGAGTCTGGTGGTGCCAGGGCAGGGCGTCTGGTCGGTGTACGCGACCACAGGCGCGATCACCTTCACGCCGGAAGCAAGTCTTGAGGGTAATCCGACGCCGATTAGCTACACGGTAGCCGATGACCAGGGCAATACCTCGAATGTAGCCATGGTGACAATCACCTACACCGAGCCGCCGGCGGCGAACGATGATGCGTCACTCGGTAATGTGGTGGGCAGCGCGGTGACGGTGGATGTGCTGGCCAACGACTCGGCGGCGCCGGGCCGTACGCTGAATCCGGCCTCGGTGCAGATCGCGGGCACGGCGAATCCCGGCGAGAGCCTGGACGTGGCGGGACAGGGGACGTGGTCAGTGAGTATCATTACAGGCGCGCTCACCTTTATGCCGGAGGAAAGCCTGGCAGGCAATCCGACACCGATCACCTACACGGTGTCCGATGATCAGGGCAATATCTCCAATCCTGCCCTGGTGACGATCACCTACACTGAGATAGACGGACGTCTCTTCGTTTACTTGCCGCTTGTGGTACGGGACTGGCCACCCATCCCCGCTGTGCCCGTGCTGAATGTCATCAACAACCCCAATGGCTACGGTGAATACACCATCAGTTGGAGTAGCACAGAACGCGCTACGTCGTATCTCTTGCAAGAAGCTAAGGATAGCAGCTTTAGCGACGCCTTACAGGTCTATTCCGATACACAAACCAGCACAATCCTCAGTGACAGAGGCCCCACGCGCTACTATTACCGCGTCCAGGCGCGCAATGCCTATGGCGAGAGTGGCTGGTCGAATGTGCGCTCGGTGGATGTGTTGTGGGAACAAGAACCCAACGACGCTGCAACTCAGGCAAATGGCCCGCTCATCTCTGGACTGACTTATTATGGTCGCTTCTCCAGCGGGGCAGACACGCAGGACTATTACTACATCTATCTGCAGAATGCTCAGATGGTAGAACTCTGGCTCAGCAACATCGCAGCGGGGCAGGATTATGACCTTACACTGCGCAATGAGCAATTGAAGGTGGTGGGGCACTCCGGCGAATTGGGCAATACCAGCGAGCATATCCGCACGATAACGCTGCCGGCGGGTTGGTATTACATCCAGGTCTACAATCGCAGTGGCAGTGGCAGCGCCCAGGCATATCACCTACGGGTGGCCTATCCTGCCCTGGGACTGACTACCGCCGAGGGCGATGTGCCTGCGCCGGCCCCATATCCGCATGATCAAGGATTTGTAAACCTATAACTTCCCGCGCTAACCTTCCCGGAAGCTGACCATAAGTCCAGCATCCGGGAAGGTTGCGGTCAGTCGTTTTTATGCTACTTGCGGCGGGCCTCGACGGATGCGCGCAACCACGGCTTCTTCCGGCTCGCCCCACAAGCCTTCAACCCACCACGTCGCGCCGGCTTCTTGCCACGGCGACAGTTGGTCGTGTTGGCGGGCGCGATCCGCACCATCGGTTTTGCCTTGCATCACGATGTCGAAGGGCGTGGTCAGCGTGCGGTTGGCGTTGACGAAGGCAGCCATCGCGCGCACGTCTTCGGGTGTGATGTCGGCGGGTTGTCCGTCCGGGCCGCGTTTTTCCGGCAACAGGCCATCGCATTTGAGGATGCGCTGCATGGATTTCTTGTGCGGCCAGATCAAGGGTATCCACAGCGGGATGCGCGGCTGCTGGATCGGTTTGGACGGATAGTGCATCACGTCCATCGTGGTCAGTTTGAGATGATAGTGCTCGCCGTCATAGTCGAACTGTCTGCGTTGATAGAGCAAGGTCAGGATGTCGATCGTCTCATCGAGCATCTCGGCGCGCGCTTTGCCGTTGGTCACTTCATCGGGGAAAGCGTGCCAGCCCATCCACACAGCGCCGGTGCCCAATCCTAAAATCAAGCGGCCAT
Source organism: Anaerolineae bacterium (assembly GCA_034432995.1). GTDB lineage: Bacteria > Chloroflexota > Anaerolineae > B4-G1 > SLSP01 > DSWT01. Next base: position 2,654 of record DAOUAY010000061.1, read on the forward strand.
CCGAGAGACGATCCACCGCGAGGGATTCACTCGCGATCTTCCATGGGCGGCGGAGCGGAACCGGGATGACCATCGTGCCTAAACGAATCCGGCGCGTGGTCATCGCGGCGGCTGCCAACGCGATCATCGGGTCTTCGCACCAGATGGCGTCGCCCAGGAAGAATCCGTCCCAACCGGCTTGTTCAGCCAATTGGGCCAACTCAGCCACCTTGCGGGCTTCGTTGTAAGGTGAGGCCAAACCAAATTTCATCGCCATCGTTTGCTCCTTTCTGTGTTTTGATGTACCTGTGGGATGTATTTGGTATGTAAGATCGTAGGGAGGCCAACGTGTTCCCTCATCGGAATCAATCAGGGTCCAACGTCCTCAATCATCCCATTATAGCACGCCTGGCGACGATGACACCTCAAGCCTGTGTTGACAACAGGACTATTGCATTTGGAGGTAAAGACTACAAAAGTCTCAGCAGATACTTGCATTTAGCGCGTTTTTCGTTCAACGAGGCGCTTGGTCAACGCGATCCCATGTGAGACTTTTGTAGTCTGGCTCCTGCGAAGGTCAGATGCAATAGCCCTAGTGTTGCCAGTGGCACGGAATGGATGAAAATGACGGTCAGACGACTGGATGCTGTATGAAAATCTTATTCGTGCGCCCGCTTGCCCATCTGTGGCCGATTATCAACGAGTCGGACAACTTCCTGCTGCCCCTCGCGTTTTGAGCTTACCCCCATTTATGGTCTAACAAATGGGGGTAAGCTCACCGCCGTCAGGCGGTTCTCGACGTCGAACGCTTGGGTGTAGGTGATGCGCTGCGCGCCGGACACCTCCACCCGCAGGGTCATATTGCTGTTGCAGTCGTAATTGTAAAAGTACAAGCCAAAGGCCGGATCAGTCGCCGCATCGTTGCGCTGACCGGTGAACTGGTAGCTCGGCGGCGTGGTCCCGGAGGTGAAGCGTGTTCCACCCCACGGATGATGCGCCTAAGAGACAGGCGCGTGCAATTCCGCGACTTTGCTACCGCTGCTGTTCGCGGTGATCGACGTGCTGCCCAGGTGATCGCCGAGCAGGTAGGATGGCGTGTTGCTGCCCTGGCGCATCGCCACCCGCCGACTGCCCGCGTAGTAGTATTTGACCATCGTGCTGGCGCTGACGTTTGGCAGACTACGCCAAACGTCGTCCACTCGAAGTCATTACCGACGTTGCTGGTGGTCACGCCGTTCAGCACAGTTTACAGGAGGGATATGTAGAGCATCGAAGGCATCCAGTCCGAGCGTTTCCAACTTCATCGCACGTTTTGTGATGTTGTCATCCACCGCCACATAACGTTGCGCGTAACGGGCAAGCAGGTCCACCCGCGCGCGTCGTTCTGCATCTGGTGTTTGAGCGATCTCGTAGTCAAGGATATCGCTGCTTAACCATTCCCATTGTTATGCAGCGCAACGGGCCATAATGAGCAAGACAGCTTCCGCTTCCAGGTGGATATGGGCCTGGGTTTGATCGTCAAACGGACGGTTCAGGCAACACGTGTCCAGGTAAACAAGTTTCATTCATCATCAGTCCAAGGTTCGTTTGATGTCACTATCATACCGCAAACCCTAGGAATTGTCCATACCAACACCTTGTTCCACTAAACGTGTGGGCACTCCGGGGATGCCGACCTCCGCCGCGACGGACGCCGCCGGCCCGCCGTTCACCCGCCACGACGGCGCGGTGACGGCGACAATCCCCGCGAGGACAAAGCCATTGCCACCGGGCGACGACCCGGCAAGCGCCTGAGGAACGCACGCGACACTGTGGGATAGTCATTTTCTATGTATTGTGTTAGAATATGAGCAATGCAGTCAATGTGGAGGACGAAACGTGCCAGAAGTCAGTCGCTTTTTCGGGATCCTTGTGCTCCTCAACTACAACGATCACGCCCCGCCGCATTTTCACGTGCGGTATGGGGAACAAAAAGCGCTGATGGCTATTGAATCCTTAACGCTGTTAGCCGGACATCTTTCACCCAGAGTCCTGGGGATGGTCGTCGAGTGGGCCACACAACATCAAGTGGAACTAATGAAAAACTGGAACCTGGCACGTCAACAGGCTCCATTGCAGAGCATAGACCCTTTGGAGTAAGGTAATGTTAAAGGATATCGTCGAAGTGCGCGTGGTGGACGAATGGCGGCTTTTTCTGCGTTTCGAGGATGGTGTCGCAGGACACATCGACGTGGCCGACTTTATCCCGTTCACGGGTGTTTTTGCGCCACTCAAGGACCAACGCTATTTCGCGCGCGTGCGCGTGGATGTTGAGTCTGGCACAGTCTGTTGGCCTAACGGCGCCGATCTGGACCCCGATGTGCTCTATGCCCGTATCACCGGTGAACCGATCCAGATCACTGAACCGGTACACCTCCTCGCAGCATAAGCCGGTCATTCTCCCGTTTGACCTGACTGTGGGAAAACTTCCGTGTCGTCCCAAAAAGCAGACAACACGGCCCGTCTTTATCGCCCGAATCATCCTCATCATCACCCTACTGCGCATCGCTTCTCGTGACGCCAGCACGTTGATGTGCCGGATGATGTTGTAGGCGTGCCCGACGACACCGGCCACAGTCCACCCTCCACGACAGCGCGGTGACGGCAACAACTCCTGCGCGGACAAAGCCATTGCCGCCGCGCGGCGACCTGGCACACGCCTGGCGCGATAGGTGGCGGTGTACGTCGACGGGCGCGCGGAACTGCGGTCCGAGCTGGTGAAGACGCGAACATGATAGCGGCGGGATTACCGTCGTTGCGCTGAACGTAGCCGCAGGGTGTACCTGGAGCGCTGTTGCGCTCCCCCTTCGTGATCGCGCGTGAACTTCTATGTCCAGTTTTGTGGGTGCACTTTGATGGAATCAGAATATCCAGTCAGGAATTGAGCCCAAAGTGCCGTATACGAGCAGGTCCCACACAATATGAGTAACCAGTAGTCCCGCGATGCTTCCGGAGATCTCGCGCCATATTGACAAAAGGACACTCAGTGTAAATGTTAACAAGAACAACTCGATGTGGTATAAAATTGGTCGCCATTCCCAGAAATGAACGAGGCTTTTGTACACCCCCAAGATAGCTGATACAGCAATTATTCGCCCTAATGGAGAAGACCAAGCAAGCAACCGGGCATGAGTATAACTTCGAAAGAACAATTCCTCGGCGGTTGCTATACAGACGATAGTAAGCAGCAAACTGCTAGACTGTCCCCAGCCAATTGCCAATCTGTAGCCACGGGTTAAATGGAGGTACTCCGAATACAACCACCATCCTAAAAAAGCCAGCATAAATCCCACCGCACCATCTTTGATACGCCCTGAGAATATGAGCCCAAGTCTGTCCCTGTTTAGTCGGTGTGGCCCAAGCCAAATACCGAGCGCCATTAACACACCTACAATTGTCAGCAGCATAATCGCAAGCGCCTGGGTGTTCGGAAGTCGAGTGAAGTAGAGAATCGTTGATGCATACAGCATCAAGACACTGCCAACAGGCTCTATTTTCACGCCAGCGCGTAAGTATAATTTGCTAAGGCGCTTCATTACACTCTTGATCTTTACAACAGAATATGGACTCTGCTATTTCGAGTGTGGTGGTTAGAGACAAACGCGAGTATAAGATGTAACCAACGCTATCTGATTGCCATATTATGGCACTGCCGCGCAACTCAGAGGGGTAAGTGATTTCAACAGCATCATAGACCAATTCGTCAATTTGGTACGTAGTGCCTGTCCAATTCACAGGAGACTCTACCTTGTCGGCCTGGTCCCGCCCCACTTGCCAGACAATTAATCGCTTAACATAAAAATCTCGGGAGTATACCGGAGGTGGGCTACCCGCGACCTGTAGATGTTGGAGTTCTATAATTATATTTTCCTCATCGAAGTACTTAGCGTCAAGGAGAGCTTCTAGAGGCGGCCCCTCCAGAGAGTCCCTATCCTCATGGTAGCTCAGAGTAGGAGTTGGGGATATTCCCATCGGCAACCGGGATGGCAGGCAAATAGCGTAAGGGGCAAGTTCTTGCGCACGTTCCACAGATATGTTTTTCTCGTAAAAGGGCCAATCTGGTCCGAACTTGCAAGACGTCACCAGTAAGGTGATGAAGAGCAAACCAAACGATAGGTACACCACTATCCGGCTGCAGTGTTTTTGATATTTAGGCCAAATACGTTTACAATTTCTCTTTTGTTTTCGCTTTGCCTGCGTCGCTATATAGCAAGGAATAGAAGTAACGAGTAATACACCGATCATATATAGGTAAAAAGGCACCAAGGCATGTTCCTCCATCATCTTGTTGTATGCCGTGCCGACTTTGTACTTGTTCATTTGCCAGATTTCCCAGTGTCCAATTGCTAACTCCTGGATCCTTGTAAACAGTGGTCAGACTATCCGCAAGTTCAAAGGCTTTCAGATGTAATGCATAATCAGCAGAGTCTGGGTTTTCCCTACCCAATAGAGTTCGATTATCCTCTATTATACCAGGCACAGGTGAGGCAGGACCTCTACCTAATCCACCAAAAGCAGAGCCTGCAACTAATCCTCCGACGAAATGACGTATTTGATTACTACCATCAACAAATTCATCGCGAAATCCTGAATCGCCAAAATTTTCAGGCCTGCCAAAGTAGTATTGGTTGTAAGGACTGTCACTTCCCCAGGTGTCTTCAAAGCCCCATTCACCGGTTGCACCTCGACCTGCTACGATTCTGATTCCACCGAGTACAAATCCAAGATCAGACCGCACACTGGTCCAGTCAACATTGTTCCAAAGCAAAACTCGACCCGTATTGAGTTCAATAGCATAGTTCATAAGCAAAGCTAATACGTCCACATCTGTTAAATAACTGGGGTCATTAGGGTCGAGACCTCGTAGTTTACTTAACCTTTGCGCCTCCACAAGAAGCTTAAGGAGCCGTTCATGCTCTTCTTGACTTATACCAGGAGGGAGTTCGTCTTGATGTCCTGTTGGATCAATGAACCGTAGCGGATTATTCAACACATAGGAATAGCGATTGAGACTTTGCGGATTCGCCGGGTCAGGTATAATCGTATCGGGACTGATGAATCGGCCCAGCGCCGCCGAATAATACCGCGCCTGGTAGAACATCAGCCCCGTCGCATCCGCGCGCT
>DAOUAY010000062.1:0-1529 GCA_034432995.1 Anaerolineae bacterium
GGTATGTGATGACACTGCGAAAATTCGATGGGCGCGGGGCCTGGTGCAACAAAAATCCCCACTGCCCCCAATGGCTTTTCACCAACACCTTGAATTCACGGACGTCGGCGGGGTCGCCGCGCATCTGTTCTTCGAGATAGAACCGCACGACCTGTTCGGCGTCGCGCAACAGAATCGCCTTGCCGATGAAGCCCTTATCGGATAGCGAGCCAAAGCGCTGCTCGTCGAAGTAGTTGGGCAGACCTTCGGCTTCCAGCTTGTGCAGCGCATCGGTCAATGCGGGCACATCCGCTTCCGCCAAATCGCGCGCGACGACGACAAACCGGTTGCCCAACACGTCTTTCGGCTGTAAGGAGCGAGAGCCCCATTTCACCCGTTGGGCTATGAATCCCCGCTCTTTGATCTGCTCAGGACCACGCTTGCGGACACTGGCGTATTGGATCGCCTCCGCGCTGGCATCCTTGAGCGCAGGGAAGACCAACGCACTCGGCGTCACCTTCAGCCGCGCGGCAAGACGGTCGCGGACCGCTAACGTGGTCAGATTGCGTTTCTCGACGCGATAGTAGGCATAGGCGCCGCGCTCGCCTCCGGGCAGGGCGATCTCTTCCTCGACACGGAAGTCTTGAGGTACACGTTTGATACGCATGACGAAGTCCTAATCCTAGGGCGCAACTGCAGTGACTGGCGCCACCGGCACAGGCGCAACGGTGGGTGTGGGTATCTCTTTCACAAAGATGACGTGCCTGAAACCCAGGCTCAACAGTAACGAGCGCAGCACATCACGGGCATTTTCTTCTGCCTTTTCCAGCAAACCGCTCTCGATTGCCGCTTGCAGCATCAACTGCTCGGCCTCCTGCCGGGCGGCGGTCTCCAATTGGATGTTCAATCCGGCCACGCCTGTGCGGCGGTCGTAGACGTAAGTACGGCTGTTATCCAAGGCGGCGACAAACACCTCTGCCGGGGGCAGGCGCATGTACACCGCGCCATCATCGGTAGTCATCACATCGTTGGGGCCGATGTATGACAAATCGACACCCGCGATCATGTCACCGTGAGCAATCAATAACAGCTTGTCACCGAAGAGAAAACCGAGCGGCCCCTGCCCTGATTCCGCCGTGATCACCTTCTCCATTTGGTAAGATGCCGTTTCCAGACGGCTCAACGCCTGCACGCCTTCGATCACCGTCGCCGCACTCGGATAGATCGTCGGCGTAGGCTGTGGCAACAGCGCCGATGGATCGATCGTGAGCGGAGAAGATGGCTTGCGTGAACGCGCGAAAATCCACACGCTCGCCACAATGATGGCAATGATCCCTATCCACATCAGGACGTTTTTCAGTCTCATACCCCTCCCCACTCCGGCGACTTTCGTATCCTGGCTATCGAGAATCTTCTCAAGGCCCTACTTACACATACGTAGCATACTACGATTTGGGCGCATCGTCAACAACACAAAAGTACGCCGCAACTTGACCCCCGCTCCGTTCGTATTACTCTATACACAATCTTAACGTTGACTATTTTGGAGG
>DAOUAY010000063.1:0-33126 GCA_034432995.1 Anaerolineae bacterium
ATGGCGAATGGCAAATGGCGAATGGCGAATTAGCGGTTGACTGCCTGACTATCTGACTTATGGACTTACCTACACTGGAAGCGGAAAAGCGATTTTGGGGGCGCGGGATGCAACGCGTAGCCGGACTCGATGAAGCCGGGCGCGGGGCGTGGGCCGGGCCGGTGGTCGCGGCGGCGGTGATCTTGCCGCGTGGGGATGGCGTGTGCGCGGCGCTGGCCGGCGTGCGCGATTCCAAGCAGATGTCACCTGCTGCGCGTGAGCGATTGGCGGCGCGTATCTTCGATGTGGCGCTGGCCGTAGGCGTGGGGCGCGGCGAACAGCAGGAGATCGATGCCCTCGGCATCGTCCCGGCGACACGGTTGGCGATGCAGCGCGCGCTGGCGGCGCTGACCGTTGCGCCGGAAGCTCTGGTCATCGACGCGCTGCGCTTGCCCGGCGTCGACCTGCCGCAGGATGTTTTTCCATACGCGGACGCGCGCTCGCTGTCGGTGGCGGCGGCCAGCATCATCGCCAAAGTTTCAAGGGATCGCTGGATGGTGGAGGTGGCGGGGCCCGACTTTCCCGGCTACGGTTTCGCGCAGCACAAGGGTTACGGTACGCAGCAACACCAGGAAGCATTGGCCCGTTTGGGTGTTTGCCCGTTGCATCGACTCACCTTCCGTCCTGTTGCGGCATGTGAGACAATACTTAGTGCGTCGTGGCATAAATTCCACACCAGTTAGCTATGCTTGGAGCGGATCGTCAGATCCGCGGATTGTGCATGACGCCGGGATCTGACGATCTCTGGCAAGCATATCTGTGAGGAGAATCTAGCATCGTGATTATCATTATCAACGGCCCATGCGGTATCGGCAAGAGCACGACGGGTGAGCACGTGACCTGGAAATTCGACCGCGCCGTCTTTCTCGACGGCGATTACATCGGCTCAGTGCATCCGTTCGAGATTTACGACGACGCGCGCATCGAGCATCTGTACCAGACCCTGCGGTTGTTGATCGCGTTCCATATCGAGCGTGGCGACTATCACAATTTCGTCATCCCCTACGTCTTCGAGACGCCGGAATCGCTGGCGCGCTTGCGGACGCTGCTCGCCGATCTGGACGACGAGGTTTATGCCTTCCGTCTGGTCTGCGACGCGCAGGTGCTCGAACAGCGCCTACGCGATTCCTCGCGATCTTCCGACGACTTGACCTGGTATCTCAACCGCGCGCCGGAACTCGTCCGCATCCAGGAAGCCGCAGCGCATAACGGCGATCTGGGTTATGTGGTGGATGTCACATCGCGCCCGCCCGCCGAAGTCGCCGACGTCATTTGGGCGCTGGTTCACGATCCCGCTTTTACCGCCCGCTATCGAGAGGCACCATGCGCATCGTGATGATCGGACCGTTCGGATTGCGCCCGCGCGGCACGATGAGCGTGCGGGCCTTGCCGCTGGCGCAGACGCTCGTCGCGCGCGGGCATACGGTGACGCTGCTGCTTCCCCCCTGGCAGAATCCCGAAGACGCAGGGCGTGTTTGGGATGAAGGCGGCGTGCACATTGAAAACGTCGCGTTGCCGGCGGGTGTGCCGGGCTGGTTTCACTGGCGGCTGGCGGCGGCGTTGGCGCGGCGCGCTGCGGCGCTCGAGCCGGACGTGATCCACACCTTCAAGCCCAAAGCTTACGCTGGACTGGCGCATCTGGCGCTGCGCCGCCGCTTCCCGGTGGTGGTGGATACCGACGATTGGGAGGGCTACGGCGGCTGGAACGACCTCAACCCCTATCCCGCGCTGCTCAAGCGGTTCTTCGCCTGGCAGGAGCGGTGGGGGCTGACGCGCGCGGCGGCTGTCACCGTCGCTAGTCGCGCCCTGCAAACGCTCGTCTGGGCGACGGGCGGCCTGCCGGAGCGCGTCTTTTATCTGCCGAACGGGTGTATCCCGCGTCCGGCGCCTCCACGCGCTGCTGAGGCTGGAGGGCGCCCCACGCTGCTGCTCTATACCCGCTTTTTCGAGTACAAGGTAGAACGGCTGTGGCGCATCGTTGAGGGCGTGCGCGCGCGTATCCCCAATGTACGGCTGTGGGTGGTAGGCAAGGGCTTCTTCGCGGAGGAAGGGGTGCTGCTGTCACTGGCCCGCGCGGCGGGATGGCAGGTGGCGGAAGGGACATCGCCCGCGTCAGACGCAGATATTGTTTACGCGGGGTTGGTTCCACCGGAAGATTTGCCCGCGCACTTTGCCCAGGCCGACGTGGCGCTCTATCCCTTCGACGATACATTGCTCGACCGCACCAAATGCCCGGTCAAGCTGCTGGATTTGCTGGCAGCCGGCGTCCCCCTCGTCGCCGATGCGGTGGGGCAGGTGGCGGAGAGCATCCGCTGCGGTGAAACGGGTTGGCTCGTCTCGCCTGGGGACGACGCGGCGTTCATCGAGGCCGTGACGGCGCTGCTGCGCGACGCTCCGCTGCGGCAATCGCTCGGCAAACGCGCTGCCGCCGATGCCCGCGACCGCTTCGCTTGGGACACGCTCGCACCTGTCGCCGAGACTGCGTATCGATATGCCTGTCGTGCGCGGTAAGTAAGGGCGAGGCATCCCTACGGTGATTCTCGCCTGACAAGGCGCCTTGTGGGGATGCCTCGCCCCTACGGATACGTTGACTTGTATCTGCCTGACGCTATAATCACACCTGTTCCTTGATGGTATGGACCTTCGTGTCATAATTCAACCACGAATCTTCACAAATCTACGCTAATTCTGATTCCTCTTCGTGAAGATTCGTGTAAATTCGTGGTTTGTTTCTGAGGAGGTGTGCAATGCCATTCTTGATCGTTTTCGGCGCGTGTTCGATCGTTTTTGGCGCGGTCTACGTCATTTCCACGATTGTGACCAGGCGCAGTTTCCAGGGAACCGCGAACTGGCCGAAAGCTGCCGGGCAGGTGGTGCGGGCGTTCGTCTATCGCCACGAACGCCGGACGCCAAAGGAGACCAGCATCACCTTCACCCCTGTCGTCGAATACGCCTACTCCGTCGCTGAGCAGCGTTATACCTCCGAGAAACGCGATTTTGCGCCGTATGACTGCGCGACGTTCACCGATGAGCGCAAAGCGAAGGAGATTGTCGCGGCGTTCCCGCCGGGCAAGGCTGTCACCGTGCGATATAACCCAGTCGTCCCGGCGCAGGCCGCCTTGAAGGTTGAGAAGCCCAAGATGCACAACACCGTTTTGCTCTTTGGCGTCGTCAATGTGGTGATGGGCGTGTTGATGATTGTGCTGGCGGTGGTGTTGATGTAGGTAATAGGTCTACGCATAAGTTATGTTGAGTAGCCTCAAACAAGTTGACGATGAACAGGGAGGAAGCCATGCACGAGCGTATGATGGATAGAACAACTCAACCTTCCGATGCAGACATGATCGGCGTAATTGGACAACCTATCGCCGACGCCTGGATCACCTTACGCCATTTTCTGGTGGAAACTTACGGTATTGCTCCTGTCTTCGATTCCGGCGGGAAAAAATACGGCTGGAATCTGCAATACCGCATAGGTGGGCGTCCTTTGTGCGAAATGTATCCTGAGAATGGCTCTTTCACGGCTCTGGTGATACTGGGGAAATCGGAATTGGAGCAAGCCCTGGAAAGGATCGATACCTTTGGTTCACTCGTTCGGAAAGCCTTGACGGAAACACCGAGACTCCATGATGGCTGTTGGATGTATATCCGCGTAGCTGACCCGCTAACGTGCCAGCAAGATGTGCAGGATATTCAGCAGCTTATCTTGATCAAGAAGAAGCCGCCACGAAAAAAGACGCCTTCATCGGGATAATAGAAATCCAATGAAACAAGCCCTGCTGGATCGAATCAGAATCATCAACAAGCGTGTGACGAACAAGCTGATGATTCACATTGCCGGCAAGCGGTTCGGCCATTTCGCCGTCTTGGGGCATACCGGTCGCAAGAGCGGCACGCTGTACCGAATACCGGTTGTCGCTGAGCCTTTTCAGAATGGCTTTGTGATTGCGCTGACCTACGGGAAAAACGTCGATTGGTATAAAAACGTCGCGGCCAAAGGGGGCTGCGCGTTGAGATGGAAGAACAAGGATTTCCAGCTTGTTCGCCCTGTCTTCATCGACAGGGAAATTGGTTTGACGGCCTTTCCGCCCCTGTTTCGCTCCGGTTTGCGACTGATGAAAATCCAGGATTTCTTGAAGTTGGAGATTCAGGAATAACGGATCCTGGATTGGACCTATGTTATTTCTGCTTATGCATGTTCGCTGTCGCCCGCGCGCGTGATCAATTGAAAGGAGACCGATTTCTTGATGCGTAACTCACTGTTTGTAGGTTTGTTGTTTTTGTTTGTCACGTTATGGGCCGGGTGTACCGGTCCAACAGCGGCCCCCGAGGAAACAATCGAGCTAACCACTGAGGTGATGCCTGAACCAACAGCCACGGTAACGCTTGAGCCAATGCCTTCGGCAACGGCCGAGCCAACACCCCCGGCAACGCTCGAACCAACACCTGAGGTAACGGCGACTCCAAACGATGGAAACACGTTTCAGACCCTGTTGGGCAAAAGCGAGGCGCAAGTCCAGGCCAAAATCGACGCCGCGTGGCAGCATTTGTTCTACGGCGATGCCGACCGCCAGCGCGTTTATTATGAAGTGGGCGATGACATGGCGTATATCCTGGACATCAACAACAACGATATACGCTCGGAAGGCATCTCCTATGGCATGATGATCGCGGCGCAAATGGACAAGCAGGCAGAGTTCAACCGCATCTGGAAGTGGGCCAAAACCTACATGTATCAAACCGAAGGCCCCACTGCCGGCTACTTCTCATGGCACAATCGCACCGATGGGACGCCGCTCGATCGCGGCCCCGCGCCGGACGGCGAGATATGGATGACGATGGCGCTCTTCTTCGCCGCGCACCGTTGGGGCAACGGCGAGGGCATCTTCGACTATGAGGCCGAAGCTAACGCCATTCTGCGCACCATGCTTCACAAGGGTGAAGACGGCGGCGCGGCTACGGCCATGTTCGACCCCGAAACGAAGCTCGTTGTCTTTGCGCCGGTCCAGGGACGGCCCAGCCAGTTCTCGGACCCTTCCTATAACGTCCCGCATTACTACAACCTGTGGGCGCAATGGGCCAAAGCGGACAACGATTTCTGGCGTGAAGCCACTGACGCCAGCCGCGCCTATCTGAAACTGGCCGCGCATCCCGAAACCGGCCTGATGCCCGACTACGCCGAATTCGACGGCACGCCGGTGAGTTTCGGCGGCGGCAACCACGACGCCTTTGCCTACGATGCGTGGCGCACGACCATGAATATCGCCCTCGATCACGCCTGGAATGGCGCCGATCCGTGGCAGGTCGCACACGTCAATCGTGTCCTGAACTTTTTCTACAACGAAGGGATCAATAGCTACGTCGCCGAATACACGCTGGACGGTCAAGCGCTTGCGTCATACAGAGGCGGCGGATTGATCTCTATCAACGGCGCTGCGGCTGCGATTGCTTCCACAGAAGAACATCGCGTCGAATTCGTACAGGCGCTGTGGAACCAAAGTCCTCCTTCGGGACAATACCGCTATTACGACGGCCTGCTCTATTTCATGTCGTTGCTCATCGCCAGCGGGAACTTCAACGTTTATTGAGTGTCCATGGTGAAATTTCGGGCAATCGACTTGTTAAAACACACGCCCCGCGATTTCTCGCGGGGCGTGTTGATGGGATATGCAGCTACTTTCCCCGCGCCTCGCGGATCCAGTGCAGCACCTGCGCCGTCTTCTGCGCCAGCCCCTCGAAGTCACCCGCTGCGATGATCTGCTTGGTGATGAGCTGCGAGCCGATCCCCACACACGCGACGCCGGCCTTGAACCAAGCGTTGATGCTCTCCTGCGTGGCGTCCACGCCGCCGGTGGGCATGATGCGCGTCCACGGGCACGGCCCCAACACCGACTTGACGAAGTCCGGCCCACCCACCGACTTGCCGGGGAAGACTTTGACCATTTCCACGCCTAACTCTTCCGCTTCGGCGATTTCCGTCATGCTCGCGCAGCCCGGCGCGTAGGGGATCTTGCGCCGATTGCACAACCGCGCCACTTCGGGATTAAAGTTCGGGCCGACGACGAAGTTTGCGCCGTAAGCGATGTACATCGCTGCCGTGGGCGCGTCCACAATGGAGCCGATGCCGAGAATGATGTTCGGCTCGGCCTTGGTGAAATGCTTGCTCAATTCCAGAAACACTTGCGGCGCGAAATCGCCCCGGTTGGTGAATTCCACCACCGTCGCGCCGCCCGCCGCGCACGCCGCCACGATCTTCGCAGCGACTTCCACATCCGCGTGATAGAACACCGGGATGAGTCCCAACTCCATAATCCTGTTCAACACCGTCATTCGATCAAAGCGTGCCATAATCTACTCCTTGTCAGAATTAAACACGGAGACACAGAGGCCACAGAGATAAGAAACTTAAAAAATCTCTGCGCCTCCGTGTCTCTGTGGTGAAATTTTACCGCGCGACGCGGCCTGAGGCGTCGCCGCCCATGAGCTTTTCGACTTCATCCACGCTGACGAGGTTGAAATCACCGAGGATCGAGTGCTTGAGACACGACGCCGCCACCGCAAAGTCGAGCGCCTTCTGCGCGTCCTCGCCATACGCGCGCAGGCCGTAGATCAGCCCCGCGCCGAACGAATCGCCGCCGCCGACGCGATCCACGATATGCACGATGTCGTAAACCGGCGCGCTGTAGAACGCGCCCTTGCGCCACAGCACGCCCGACCACGTGTTGTGACTCGCCGAGAGCGACCCGCGCAGCGTGATGGCGATGGCGCTCAGGTTGGGGAACCGTTCCGCCAGCGCCGCGCAGACGTGCTTGTACCCCTCCGCCTCGACCTTGCCCGACGACACGTCCGCGTCCGGCGCTTTGATGCCGAACACCTTGTCCGCGTCTTCCTCGTTGCCGATGGCGATGTCGCTGTGGCGCACCAGTTCCGGCATCACCTCACCGGCCTTCTTGCCCCATTTCCACAGCTTGGCGCGGAAGTTCAGATCGCACGACACGGTCAGCCCCATATCCTTGGCGACCTGCACTGCTTCCAGGCAGACGTCGGCAGCGCCCTCCGAAATCGCCGGCGTGATGCCGGTCCAGTGGAACCAATCCGCATCGGCGAAAACTGTCCGCCAGTCGATCATCCCGCGCTGGATCGTGGCGATGGAGGAGTTGGCTCGGTCGTACACAACCTTGCTGCCGCGCTGCGCGGCCCCCGTCTCCAGGAAATAGATGCCCAGCCGCTCGCCGCCGCGCACGATGTGGTCTGTTCCCACGCCGTACTGCTGCACGAATTGGATGCACGCCTCGCCCAGATCGTTGTTTGGCAGGCGGGTGACATAGTTGACCGGCACGCCGAAGTTCGCCAACGAGACAGCGACGTTCGCTTCGCCGCCGCCGTAGATCACGTCGAACGAGCGCGCCTGTCCAAAGCGTAGAAAACCCGGCGGCGCGAGCCGCATCATAATTTCGCCAAACGTAACGATTTTCTTCATAAAAAACCTCCTGATGCGTTGTAAAAAGTAACCTGCTCCTAATTGTACTCAAAAAAGCAGGATGCCAAATCTGCCCTTAGTTGACATAGAGCTTTATCATTCACGTTATGATCCCTTTTTTGCTTCGAACGGATCGCCAGATCCGCGTCTTGTGACATATCTTGGCCAAAAACGGGGAACTGGCGTTCTCCTCAGAGCGAGAAGGATAAAGCCCTGAGATTGACATGCGCCTTCTTCATGGTATCATTCAAGTGTCATATTTAGCACTCCCTGCGGGCGAGTGCTAATTTTTGAAATATGACTTTAGACTTTCGACTTTGGACTATTTCTGAGATGACCGAATCGCCAGAACTGACCTTACGCCAGGGCTTGCTGCTCAAGCTCATCGTCCGGGAACACGTCGAATCGACGGTCCCGGTGGCTTCGCGCACCCTGGTGGACAAGTACCGGCTCGACTTTAGCCCGGCGACGGTGCGCAACGAGATGGCGGCGCTCGAAGAGCTAGGCTATCTGGCGCAGCCGCACACTTCGGCGGGACGGGTGCCCACCGAGGCCGGATTCCGCTACTTCGTGGCGCGTTTGATGGAAGAGCAAGCACTGCCAGTGGCTGAACAGCGCCGGATCGCGCACCAGTTCCACCAGGCCCGTGACCACATCGAGGCGTGGTTGCCGCTGGCGGCTTCGGTGCTGGCGCGCTCGTCGGGGGTGGCCTCCGTGGTGACCGCGCCGCGCACGATGGAGCCGGTCTACAAACACCTCGAACTCGTCCTCACGCATGGGCGGGCGGTGCTGCTGATCCTGGTGTTGCAGGGCGGCACCATCGAACAGCAGATGCTGGCGCTTTCGGAGCCATTGACGCAGACGGCTCTACGCGACGTGGCCGACCGCCTCAACCAGATTTTTGCCGGTCTGCGCGTTGCAGCGATCGACGCGCGGCTCGGCGAACTGCCCACGCTGGAAGCCGACATCGCCCGGCTGGTGGTCTCGATTATGCGCAACGTCGAGGGGACGCCCTCGGACGAAATCTACCAGCACGGTCTCTCCGACCTGCTGCAAGAGCCGGAATTCACCGAAGGCGACGCCGCCTCCACGTCCGTGGTGCGCGTGTTGGAAGAGCGCAGCCTGCTCCATGCAGTGCTGGCGGATACGCTGACCCCGGCAGTCGGCGTCGGCGGTGTGCGCGTGCTCATCGGCGGCGAGGGACGCTGGGACGAACTGCGCGCGTGCAGCATCGTGCTGGCGCGCTACGGCGTGATGAACTACGCGACCGGCGCGCTCGGCGTCGTTGGACCGATCCGGATGCCTTACGGGCGCACGATTTCCGTCGTGCGCTTCGTGGCGAACATCCTCGGCGAATTGGTCTACGAGACCTATCAACCTGGAATTCGCGGCGCATTTGCCGACAACGAATTTCTCACGAATGAACGAGTGGATGCCTGATTAGCATCAGATTTTGGTCGAACCGAGACCTGAACTCGATGATTCGTTTCTGATTCGTTGCCGGCGCGCTATGCCAGAACGAAGACATCGTGAAAACGCTTGGTGGAGGATCATTGAATATGACAGAAGAGGCACGTGAAGAAAACCAAACCGAACTTGAAGAAGGTGAAGTTCTTGCGACTGTGATGGAAGAACCTGAATTGGCTGAAGCGGAAGCCCCTTCGCCTGCTGAGACTCCGTCTACAGACGAAGCGGACACAGAGCCATTATCTGCAGAAGCGCTTCTTGAGGAGAAAATTCAGCAACTTGAGGCGCAATTGGCCGAAGTTGAGCAGAAAGCAGCGGAATACCTCGACGGGTTGCAACGCTCACAAGCCTCCTTTGCCAACTATCGCAAGCGCAGCGAGGCCGAGCAGGTCTCGTGGCGCAGCGTGGCGAACGCCGCACTGTTGAGCCGCTTCCTGCCGGTATTGGACGACTTCGCGCGCGCGTTCCAGGCCTTACCGAAAGATTTCACTGGGCATCCCTGGTTGGAGGGGATCACCCTCATCCAGCGCAAAATCGCCGGCATTCTCGAGGCCGAGAACGTGACGCCCATAGAAGTCCAACCGGGTGACGCCTTCGATCCGCTCTATCATCAGGCCATACTTTACCAGGAAGTGCCGGGCTTCGAAGACGGGCACATCGTCGCCGAGGTGGAGCGTGGCTACATCCTGGGCGAGCGCGTGCTGCGGCCTTCGTCGGTGGTGGTGGCGAAAGCGCCGCCCCGCGTTCCAGAACCGGCGCCAGAGCCGGAAGTGGTAGATGCCGAAGTTGTCGAGGAAGAATCTGCTTGTTGTGACGCTGAACCTGGCGAATGTCCCGCTCCGGCGACCGACCAAGAAGCCTTTTGTTGTGGGGATGCTGAACCCTGCGATTGTCAAGACGCGGCGTAAAGCGCGAGATGGGGTATGAACAGAGATTATTATGAAGTGTTAGGTGTCCCGCGAGAGGCCAGCCAGGAAGAGATCAAGCGCGCCTACCGGCAATTGGCGCGCAAGTATCATCCCGATGTGAGCACTGAGACGGATGCAGAGGAACGCTTCAAGGAAGTCAACGCCGCTTACGAGGCGCTATCCGATCCCGAGAAACGTTCGATGTACGACCGCTTTGGCTCGAACGTCCCGAATGGCTTCGGAGGCTTCGACTTCGGCGGCGGGCGCGATCCTTTCGATATCTTCGCTGAAGTGTTCGGCAATCTAGGGGGCTTTGGCGGCTTTGGACAGGCGAGTCGTAGTGGCCCTCGGCGCGGCGGCGACGTGCGCAGCAGTGCCGAAATTACCTTCGAGGAGGCCGTCTTCGGTGTCGAAAAAGAAGTCGATATCCAGCGACAGGAAGTCTGCCCTGCTTGCACCGGTTCCGGAGCCGAACCGGGGACGTCGGCGGAGCAGTGCCCCGAATGTCGCGGCGCGGGGCAGGTGCGCCACACGCAGCGGACGTTCTTGGGATCGTTCGTCAACATCATCACATGCCCGCGCTGCAACGGCAAAGGGACGGTCGTCTCCAAGCCATGCCACGAGTGCAGCGGGCAGGGGCGCGTCTACCGGCGGCGGCGCATCAAAGTAGCGATCCCGGCGGGCGTGGATGATGGCGTGACAATCCGGTTAGCCGGACAGGGCGAACAGGGCGAGCGCGGCGCGCCGTCCGGGAATTTATACGTCACGCTCAACGTCAAGCCGCACGCCTACTTCAAGCGGCACAACAACGACGTGATCCTCGAAATGCAAATCAACGTCGCGCAGGCGGCGCTGGGGGACTCCGTCAAAGTCCCCACGTTGGAAGGTGAACGGCAGATCACCGTGCCCGCCGGGACGCAATCCGGCGCGATCTTCCGCCTGCGCAATCTGGGCATTCCCTTTCTGCGCGGCAACGGGCGCGGGGATCAGTTGATCGTCGTGCAGGTGGCCGTCCCGACACGCTTATCGGCTAAGCAAAAGGAATTGTTCCAGGAATTGGCCGGGACACTCGGCACCGAGGTGGTCATCGAGGAAAAATTAGGTTTTGTCGATCGTGTGAAGGAAGCATTAGGGTTATGACGGCGCAGATGGAATGGCTCGAGGTCAGCGTCGCAGTGGCTCCCGAAGCGGCAGAGGCTGTCGCCGAAGTGTTCAGCCGTTACGCCCCGCAGGGTGTCGTCATCGATTTGGGCGCTGGCGAGGAGCCTGCACCGCAGCAAGTGACCGTCAAAGCCTACCTCACGGTGGATGAGGGGATCGCCGAACGGCGTCAGAAGGTAGAGGAGGCACTCTGGCATCTGCACCACATCTGGCCCGTGATTCCCGATCCGACCTTTACGTCGATCCGCGATCAAGATTGGACGGCCGGCTGGAAAGAGAGCATCCCCGTGCTGCATTTGGGTCGGCGGGTGGTGGTCAAACCCTCGTGGCGCGAATACGCGGCACAGCCCGATGAGCTGTTGCTGGAAATGGATCCTGGCCTGGCGTTTGGCACTGGCCTGCATCCCACCACACAGTTGTGCGTCGAAGCGCTGGAAGATTTGGTCCAGCCGGGGATGCGCGTGTTGGACCTGGGAACCGGCACGGGCATCCTGGCGCTCATCGCGGCGAGACTAGGAGCGGCGGATGTCCTGGCCGTCGATAATGACGTCAACGCGGTGGCGGTCGCTCGCCGGAACGCGCGCGCTAACGATGCAGCGCATCAAATACGGGTGGTGCACGGCTCGCTGGCGGAGGTGGGCGAGCCATACGATCTGGTTGTGGCGAACATTCTCGCGCATGTGATCATCGATATGGCGGCGTTGGGGCTGGATACGCGCATCCGGCGTGGCGGGACGCTGGTGGTATCGGGGATTTTGGGAGAGCAGGCGGACGCGGTTGCGACGGCTCTGGCTGCGCATGGACTGTCCCTCGTCGAACGCCGCCAGCGCGAGGACTGGGTGGCCCTGATCGCGCGCAAGCCGCACGGAGGCCATTCCTGAACCTGTTTCATGCGTTCAACCCGGTGGCAAAAACAACGCCGACCTTTACGGTCGGCGTTGCGATTGCTACTGGATACTCAATCGACGGTTATCCTTCTTCTTCCTCTTCACCGGCTCCGCGCTGTTTCTTGTGGCGGTAGACGATGCGTCCTCGCGTCAGATCATACGGCGAGAGTTCCACGCGCACGCGATCCCCTAGCAGGATGCGGATGTAGTATTTGCGCATTTTACCGGACAGGTAGGCCAAGACTTCGTGCCCTGAATCCAACTGCACGCGAAACTGCGTGCCAGGGAGCGCCTCTACAATGGCGCCTTCGACCACAATTTTCTCTTCTTTACCACCCATCCAGTTTGTTCTCCCCTCTATGCCGCGCTCTCGTCATCGCTCGCGGCGACGACAGACGTGGCCTCTTCAACGTCTTCAGCGACGTCCATGACTTCGGGCAGCGGTGTGTCATCGAGTTCGTTCTCATCGATCTCGATAGCGCCTACATCTTCACCCACTTCATCCGAAAGTTCCAGACCGAATTCGTCCTCATCCATCTCGGCGGTGTCATCGAACACTTCCTCAGTTTCAGCTTCGGCTGGCAGTTCGGCGGCAGCAGCTTTGACGGCTGCCCACTCTTCCCACTCATCGCGGCGCACTTGCCGGACGCTCAGGCCGATGCGGCGGCGGTCCGGTTCGACGCGGATGACTTTCACCAGGATGCGTTCGCCCGGCGTCAATTCGTTGCGCTGCTCCACGTCGCCAAGCTCGGAGTTGTGCAGCAACCCTTCGACGCCCGCCTCCAACTCGACGAAGATGCCAAAGTCCACCACCTGGGTGACTTTGCCTTCGACCAACGTGCCTTCTTTGTACTTTTCAGGCGCGATGCCCCACGGATCCGGCGCGAGGGCCTTGATGCTCAGGGCGATACGCTGGCGGTCACGGTCGACGTTGAGGACTTTCACCTTGATGCGCTGGCCTTCGTGATAAACCTCGCGCGGGTCTTCGATGCGCCCCCACGACAGCTCAGAGATGTGCACCAGACCATCCAGGCCGCCGAGATTGACGAACAGGCCGAAGTCGGTGATCTGGCTGATGCGCCCACGCCGGACCTGCCCGGCGTCGAGTTCTTCCATGAGTTGGTGACGACGCGCTGAACGCCACTCTTTGGCGGCGGCGCGCTGTGAAAGAATGAGGCGGCGGCGGCGGCGGTTCACCTCGATGACTTTGAGCATGATCGTCTGCCCGACCATCGCGCGCAAGCGGCGATGCCGTTCAGCAGCTTGCCGGATGCGAGAGAAGCCGATCAGTTGGCTCATCGGGATAAAACCGCGCAGGTGGCCGAACTCGACGGTCAGGCCGCCACGGTTGGCGTTCAAAACCAACGCTTCGTAAACAGACTCGTCTTCGCGCAGCTTCTCGGCTTTGATCCAGTCCTCCTGGAGCATGGCCTGCGAGGCGGACAATTCGACGTTGCCATCCGAATCGCGGAACCGGGTCACGATGACGTTGACGGTTTCACCGACGTTGAACGTTTTATTTTCGAGGTCCTCGAGGTCTTCACGGGGGACAAATCCATCGCGCTTCGAACCGATGTCCACCACCAGTCCGCCATCTTTGAGCGCCAGGATAATGCCTTCACGGAGTTCTCCGCGCCGAAGTTCTGTGCCTGCTAACGATTCTTCGAGTTGATCCTCCCATTGTTCCATTGAAACAGGCTCGGTTGGGGTCGCCTTTAGTTCTTCCACTTCCACTCCTCTTCCACCCAGTATTGCAAACTCGTGTTACACGTGCAACTTGGGGGGTCTGCTAAAATTTCCCGTATTCTATCATACCAGGTCATAATGTCAAACTTTACAAAGATCAAAGACTACAAAAGTCTCCGCACGTACTGCATCATGTAGAACTATCGTTTGACGCAGGTATATGCTCGACCAGGCGCCTCGTGAGACTTTTGTAGTCTGCCCCATGGCTCAGGTAATGCTGATTGCTGCCTCCCCGCCATCGACCGGGATTGACGTCCCCGAGATCCACGTGACGCGCGGGTCGGACAGCGCCACGAGTACCTGGGCCACATCCTCGGGGGTGGTCAGCCGCCGCGCCGGGTGATGGGTCAGCACGGTCTCGATGATCTTTTCATGGCCGGGGATGGCGCGCAGCGCGGGCGTGTCGGTGACGCCGGGCATCAGGCAGTTGATAGCGATGCCGCGTGGGGCCAGTTCGAGCGCCAACTGGCGGGTATGAGCTTCCAGCGCAGCTTTAGCCGCCGAGACGGCCCCGTAATGGGGCGCGGCCCGCTGCGCTCCCATACTGCTCATCGCATAGATGCGGCTGCCCGGTCCCAACACGTTAGCCTGCACCAAATCCTGCGTCCAGTAGACGAGGCTGTGCGCCATCACCCGCAACGTCATGTCC
Organism: Anaerolineae bacterium; assembly: GCA_034432995.1. Taxonomy (GTDB): domain Bacteria; phylum Chloroflexota; class Anaerolineae; order B4-G1; family SLSP01; genus DSWT01. Next base: position 14,338 of record DAOUAY010000063.1, read on the forward strand.
ATCTGTTCTTCAGTGGTGGCATCCTCCGGCGACGCAGCGATGTACCGGCGCAGGCTGCCGAAGGCCAGGGTGTGGACCATCAGGTGGATGGTGGGGTACTCGGCGTCCCGCAACGTCGTCGCGATGGTCTCGATGACGCGCGCCCGCCGGCGCGCATCGGCGGCGTTGGTGTTGAAGAAGATGGCCCGGCTACCGGCGGCCTCCACGTCGGCGATGACGGCCTCGGCCTGGTCGATGCTGCGACGGGGGTCCAGGTGCACGCCGAAGACGTGCATCCCGGCCTGCGCCACCGCTCGCGCCGTCGCCGCCCCAAACCCACTCGATGCGCCCAAAATCAGCGCCCAACGGCCCCTAAGTGAAGCGTTAGACTCGTCCATACTCCCTCCTAGCGTGAAAAACACGAATCTTCATGTAGTACACGGATGTACACGGAAAACTCGGATTTTCTCCCCAGAATCCAAAGAATCCGTGAAATCCGTGTACAATTCTTGGACCTCGGATTGAAAAGTCATCTTGACTGCTACAAATCCTCACGAACAGAGGAAAATCAGTGCAAATTCGTGAAGATTCGTGGTTAAGGTTTAGTCCAAGCCCATATCGCCGCCCATTGGCCCGGCATCTCCGGCCAGATCGGGGATCTCTTTCTCGATCTGCTCCGGGTCCTGCCCGGCCTCCAGACGGTCGATGACCTCGTCGAACTCCGGGCCGAGATCGCCGGCCTCATCGCCCATCTCGTTGACCATTTTGCGCATAAAACGGCCCATGCTCTTCGGGTCGTTCTCGTCGAAGTCGCCCCAGGCGCTCGGATCGGCCATGTCTTCGAGGCGGCTATCTTCGGAGCGCACGACGCGCACGCGAGAGACCAGGCGCCGCACTTCCGCACTGTGACAATGTTTGCACGTCACCGCGCTTTCGTCGATGGCGGAAAAAGAGCGCCAAAATACCGAGAACCGGCGGCGGCACTTTTGGCAGCGGTATTCGTAAATCGGCATCTTTCTCTCCTTTAGCAACTGTGGTATAGTGTAGTGAGGCATTATACCGAAAATGTGGGGGAGGAGCAAGTTTTATGGGGGAAAACGCGACCGATTTGTATCACCGTCCGCATTACCCGCTACTGATCGTCATTTCCGGGCCTTCCGGTGTGGGAAAAGATAGCGTCGTCACACAGATGCGGCAGCGCCAATCTTCATTTCATTTCGTGATCACGGCGACATCGCGTCCACCGCGCCTGGATGAGGTGCATGGGATGGATTACTTTTTTGTGTCTGAGGCCGAGTTCCAGGAAATGATCCGGCAGGACGAACTTCTGGAACACGCGATGGTCTACGGGCAGTACAAGGGCATTCCCAAACAACAAGTGCGCGACGCACTGAACAGCGGCAAGGACGTGATCATGCGCCTGGATGTGCAGGGGGCAGCCACGGTCAAGCGGATGGCCCCGGAGACGATCCTCATTTTTTTGGCCGCGGCCTCGGAAGAGGAGTTGTACGCACGCCTCCAACGCCGTCAAACCGAATCCGAAGAGCAATTGCGTTACCGCATGGGATTGGCGCACGAGGAAATGCGTCGCATGGGCGAGTTCGATTACGTCGTCATCAACCGCGAGTGTGGATTGGACGAGACCGTGGAACAGGTCTTGCACATCATATCAGCCGAGCACTGTCGGGTTCAACAACGCCACGTGACGTTGTGAGGTGGCTATGGCGGGTAAAGCGCCTTTGTCTTTGAACGTGGGTGACGTGGTCGAGCTGCGAAAAAGCCATCCGTGCGGCGGCTATACCTGGCGTATCCTGCGGGTTGGCGTGGACATCGGTATGGAGTGCCTGACGTGCCGGCGCTATGTGCTGGTGCCCCGCAGTCGTTTCGAGGCGCGTGCCAAGCGTTTTGTTGAACGAGTTCCTTCGACAAGCTCCGACCAGGTCTCCGGTATGCTGGAGGGTGAATGACAGACGTAGTATCCGGTGTGACGCCAAAACGCTTTCTCTTTCTCTTCTCCGATACCGGCGGCGGACATCGCGCCTCGGCGCAGGCGGTCAAGGACGAAATGGCGCGTCTGTACGGCGACGCCGCGGTCGTCGAGATGGTGGACATTTTCGTCGAGATGCGCCGCTGGCCTTTCGACCGGTTCCCGGAGTTGTATCCGGTTGCCGTGGGATTGAACGGAATTCCGTGGCACGTGGGCTATCATCTTTCGGATACCATGCCGATGGTGAAGCTGCTCTCCGGCGCGCTATGGCCTTATGCCGGGCCATCTCTCTGCAGTGTGCTGGAGCGTCACCCTGCGGATGTGACGGTTTCGTTTCATGGGGTGCCGAACGCGGCGTTATTGTTCGCGCGACGGAAGTTGGCGATGCGCAATCCGTTCGCCATCGTGACGTTGGATCTGGTCAGCGTTCACGCCGGATGGTTCACACCGGGCGCGCATCTGTACATCGTGCCCACCGAAGCGGCCCGGCAGCGCGCATTGCGGGCAGGGGTGACGCCGAAACGCATTCGCGTGATCGGGATGCCTACCCGCCGTTCCTTCGTCGAAGCGCGCGATATGCCTCAGACTGAAGCCCGCGACCGCCTGGGTCTGCCCCAGGATCGGCCCATTGTTCTGATGATCGGCGGCGGCGAAGGGATGGGGCCGTTGGTCCCGGTTGTGCGGGCAATTGCGGAACGCAAACCGGATGCGCATTTGGTGGTCATCGCGGGGCGTAACCGGGCGCTCTATAACGCGCTACGCGCGTTGGACGTTCCTGTTCCGCTGCGGGTGGAGGGATTTGTCAGCAACATCGCCGTGTGGATGCGGGCGGCAGATGTGCTCGTCACCAAGGCCGGGCCGAACACGCTGTCGGAGGCTTTTATTGCCGGGCTGCCGCTAGTACTCTACGCCGCGATCCCGGGCCAGGAAGAGGGCAATATCCTGCACGTCGTCGAAAATCACGCGGGGGTGTGGACGCCCAAGCCCCAGGCAGCGGCAGATGCCGTGATCGATTTGCTGGCGCAGCCGGCGCAGCGCGCGGCGATGGCGGTCCGGTCACAGGCGTTGGCGCGGCCGCACGCCGCCGAAGAAATCGCGCGTCATTTGTGGGATTTGAAGCGTTAAAGTATAATATTTCAGGCATGGACACCGATTTACACCGTTTCTTGCAGTATGTCAGATTCGAGCGTGGCTATGCTGCCAACACGCTGGCTGCTTATGAACCGGATTTGACGCAGTTCCAGGCATTCATGCAAGCTTCCGGCCTGGCGCAGTGGCACGCGTTGAGCGCCGACGTGCTCGAAAGCTTCGTGACCTCGCTTCAGGATGAAGGGTACAGCACGGCGACGGTGGGCCGGAAGGTCGCAGCGGTGCGCTCGTTTCTGCACTTTCTCTTTGCCGAGGGGGTGATTGCCAGCGAGTTGGCCGATTGGGTACACCAACCGAAGGTAGGCAAACGGCTGCCGCATACCCTGTCCCGCGAGGCGATGCAGCGGCTGTTGGACGCGGCCTCGGTCGAGGAGACGCCCCTGGCGCTGCGGGATCGCGCGCTGCTGGAAATGTTGTACGCGACGGGTATGCGAGCCAGCGAAGTGCTCAGCCTGCGCGTGGGGGACGTAGACCTGGCAAACAATACCGTGTTGTGCATGGGCAAGGGCAGTAAGGAGCGCCTGATCCCCTTGTACCCGGCGGCGCGAGACTGCGTGCGCCGTTACATCGAAGAAGGCCGGCCTTTCCTGCTGCGCGAGGCTGCCGAGAAGACGCTGTTCCTCAACAAACTGGGTGACGCTTTGACCCGGCAGGGCCTCTGGTTTCTGGTGCAGCATTACGCGCAGGCGGCGGGTCTGGAAGCGTGGGTGACGCCGCACACGCTACGCCACACGTTCGCCACCCATTTGTTGGATGGCGGGGCCGACTTGCGCGAGGTCCAGCAGTTTCTGGGACATGCCAACATCACCACAACGCAGATTTACACCGAAATTTCGAGCCAGCGCAAGCGCGAAGCCTACGACCGCGCCCACCCGCGCGCTCATCTGACTGATGACGATGACTGATAATTAATCGGAGGTTCAGTATGGAAGAATTCTATACAATGCATGAATTCAATGAAGCCGTCGCAGCGATTCACCGGCACACCGATTTGCAGCCGCGCGTGGGGATGATCCTCGGATCGGGTTTGAACGCTTTGGCCGAGGCGGTGGAAGGCGCGACGGTTATCCCCTTCGCGGACATCCCGCATTTCCCCGTCTCCACGGTGGAAGGTCACTCCGGACGCCTGATCCTGGGCATCCTCGAAGGCGTCCCGCTGGTGGTGATGCAAGGCCGCGCGCATTACTACGAAGGCTACAGCATGGGCCGGGTCGGGTTGCCGGTCCGCGTGATGCGGCTGCTCGGCTGCGAGTTGCTCGTCGTGACGAACGCCGCGGGCGGAGTGAACATGACCTACCGGGCCGGTGACGTGATGATCATCCGCGATCACATCAACCTGATCGGCATGGCCGGCCTCAATCCCCTGCGCGGCCCGAATCTGGCCGAGTTTGGCCCCCGCTTTCCGAGCATGAACGAGGCATACGACCCCGCACTGCGCCGGCTGGCGCAGGAGATTGCCCTGGAAGCCGCAATTCCGGCGCATCTGGGCGTCTACATGTGCCTGGCCGGGCCAAGCTTCGAGACGGTCGCCGACGTGCGCTTCCTGCGCCTCATCGGGGCCGACGCCGTGGGCATGTCCACCGTGCCCGAAGTGATCACGGCCCGGCATAGCGGGATGCGCGTGCTCGGGTTTTCGGGGATCAGCAACACCCTGGTGGGCGAGGAGGGCGCGCCGCCGCCAAACCACGAAGAGGTACTAGAAGCCGGGCGCGTGTTGACGCCCCGTTTGGAGACGATCATCCGGGGGGTGTTGCGCCGGCTATGACGATTGTACTTTCCTGGCTGGGGCGGCAGGCCCTGTGGATCGGCGTTATCTGCCTGCTGGGCGCGCTTGGCTACGTCGTCACCGCCATCTCCACCAAGCGCCGGCGTGACATCGCGCAGTTCTCGTTGGAGCGCGAGGTCTACCAGCAGCGCATGACCCGCGCCTGGCTGACGGCGGCGCTGTTCCTGGGGCTTGGCGCGGCGGTGTTCCTGCTGCGCGCTTACATACTGCCTACCTTGCCGGTGACGGCGACGCCAGCGCCTACGGTGGGAGTGGGATTGTTCACCCTCACCCCTACACCACTCGGACCGATGGGGACGCCCGGCATCGAAACGGCGACGCCGCCCTTGACGGCCACCGAGATGCTGACCACGGTGGTGATCCCCGCGGTGCAGCCCACGCCGACGGACTTTGTGTTGCCAACAGTCACGCCTGTCCCGCCGGACGTCTATCAGCCCGACTGCCCGGCAACCGAAGCGCAGTTGACGTTACCGACTGCCGGGAGCAACGTGTCCGGGGAAGTGCAAGTCGCCGGTACGGCCAGCGTCAATGCCTTTTCATATTACAAATTCGAAGTGCAATTTCCGGGATCGAACACGCCCAACTTTGTCTCGCAATATAACACGGCGGTGACGAACGGCTTCCTGGGAACGTGGGATGTTTCGGACCCCGACCGTTATCCGCCGGGCGGACCCTATCGATTTCAGTTGGTCGTGGTGGACATCTACGGAAACACGACGACATGTACCATCCCGGTCAACATCGTCGCACCCTAGTTGATTTTCGATTCCAGATTGACGATTGTGGATTGTTATCTTGGCCGCGACCTGACGACTTTGGACTAACGACTATCGACTTTGGACTCATAGAGGAGGGATTATGCGTATTCGAGTGGCGCGTGAGGACGATTGGAAGGCGTGTCTAGCCATCGATGGGTCATATGAAACCGAATCGGCGTGGCAGATGGAAGGAGTGCGCGCCGATAACGAGTGGGGCGCGCTTTTTCGGGAAGTGCGATTGCCGCGCAAACAACGCATCGCCCCTTTTCTTACGCTTGAGGCGCGAGCACGGTGCTGGGTGCGCAGCGATGTCTTTTGGGTCGCCGTCGAAGGCCGCAAGGTGATCGGCTACATGGCGCTGTCGGTGGCGGCGGAGCGCGGCGAAGCGCGTATCAACGACCTGGTGGTGGGGGAAGCCTATCGCCGTCACGGCGTCGCCACGGATCTGCTGAACCATGCCGTCGAATGGGCTTTGCGCAAGGACGTTGAGCATCTGGTTCTGGAGTGTGCGCTCAAGGCGCAACCGGCGATCGGTTTTGCGCTCAAGCATCGCTTCGTCTTCTGTGGCTTTCAGGATGGCTATTGGCCGGGACAGGAAGTGGGAATTTTCTTCCGCAAGCGCATCCGGTAAAAAGGCAGGATGCAAGAAGCAGGATGCAAGAGGCAGGATGCAAGAGCGTCGAGCTAACGTGCTCGCTCCGAAATCGGCAAACGACTAATGACTTTGGACTAACGACTAAAGACTGATGACTTTGGACTAAAGACTTTCGACTATCGTTTATGGACTGGGTACATTTTCTCATCAAAGCGAATGATGTGTTGATGGCGGGTGTGGCGGCGACTGCCTTTGCGCTCGCGCTTTACCTCTTTTTCTATAACCGCCAGAGCCGAGTTTCGAGCACCTTCGGCGGTTTGCTGGTGTGTGTGATTGTCGTTTATCTGGTCGACTTGTTGCCGCCCAGCGATACGGTCCCGGCGCAGAGCGGACTGCTGTTGCGCTTGCAGTGGTTGGGGATCGCCTTCACCCCGCCGTTTTACATCGAGTTTGTGCGCGCAATTCGTCTCTCCGTGATGGAAGACCGCTTCCCTGGCTGGGTGCGCTGGGGAGGCTTCCTGATCAGCGGTGTGGTGGCGCTGCTGGCTCTCTTCACCGATGTAGTCGTCAAAGGCGATGCGCCCGTATCCACTGTCGCAGCCGGGGTGTACCATTTGCAGCCCGGCCCGCTCTTTTATCCTTTCGCTTTCGCTTTTGCCGGCGTGGCATTGTGGGGATTGCGGGAGACGCTGGTCGCGCGCCGCCGCTGCTACACCCACGCGGCGCGGCGGCGCATGGCTTATTTGCTGGTCAGTTTTGTTGCGCCGGCTATGGGCGTGTTCCCTTATCTGCTGCTGATCGGCTGGCCGACGCGCCTGCCCGGCGCCCTGTTCTGGCTGCTGCTCATCGTGGGGAACATCGCCGTCGCAGCCATGCTGGCGCTGATGGCTTACAGCGTCGCCTTTATCGGCGCGCTGACGCCCGACCGGGTGATCAAACACCGCATGGTGCGCTTTCTCCTGCGCGGCCCGCTGACGGCGAGCCTGGCGCTCGTGATGTTCGGCGTTGGACTGACCTTGGAGCCGTTGTTGGGCGTGCGGCAATATACCCTCTCGCTGATCGTCAGCGCCGGCACCGTCATCGTGATGCAATTGGGCGTGGAACTGGCAAAACCGTTGATCGACCTGGCGCTCTACCGCGAAGGGCGGGAAGAGGTGGCGCGGGTGCAGGATTTGAGCCAACGACTGTTGACCACCACCGATTTACGGCAGTTCTTGGAGAACGTCCTGGCCGCGGTCTGCGAAATCCTGCACAGCAACGGCGGCTTCCTGGCAACCCTGGACAACGGCGAATTGCATTGGGACATCCGCTGCAACTGGTCGCTTTCGCCAGAAGATATCGCCCAGATCCCGCTGACCGAAGTGGCCTCCACGCAAAAGCAGGACCGTTTCATCCTCTGGGATGGATACTGGGTGCTGGTCATCTCCGATAAGAGCGGGAATGACATGCTTGGTCTGATCGGCTTGCGGGCGCCCGAAGTCCATTTGCCGCTCACGATGGAACAGACAGCGTTGTTGGACGATCTGCTCCTCCAGGCGAGCGCCGCGCTGGAGGACCGGCGGCTGCAGCAGGTCGTGTTCGGCGCTTTCTCGCCGCTGCTGTCCGAATTGACGGACATCCAGCGGCGCGGGAGCATTTTGCGCTACGCGGGCGAAGCAGTGGGCGGCTTCACGCTGACCCGGTCCCCGGAACTGCCGCAGTGGGTTCACGATGCGCTCGCCCACTATTGGGGCGGCCCGCGTCTGACCGAAAACCCGCTCCTGAACCTGGAAATCGTCAAACGGGCGGCTGCCGATTACGACGGCAACGTCGTCAAGGGCCTGCGGGTGGTGCTGGCCGATGCCATCGAGCGCCTGCGTCCCGATGGCGAACGCAAGTTGACAGCACCGGAATGGCTGCTATACAATATACTTGAAATGAAGTTCTTGCGTGGGCACAGAGTCCGCGAGGTGGCGATGCGGCTGGCGGTGAGCGAGTCGGACCTGTATCGCAAACAGCGGGTCGCCATTGAAAACCTGGCCGAAATCATCGTCCTGATGGAAGAGGAAGCGCACGGCGGGCCAAACGGGTCGCCGGTGGCGCTGCCAAACGGCCACGATCGACAAGGTGGGCTGCTGTAAGGTTTTGGCAAAGCACCTGCGAAGATTGGGGTGAGTTCGTAGCCTGCGTAAGGGCAGAGGTAATAAGGAGTTCTTTATGGATCATTATGTTCCGCCACATTCGCCGCTCTGTGAGAGTTACTGGGATGTTATTCTGGAAGAAGGTCCGGTCAGTGCGGGGCATACCGCTGTTGCCTGGGAGTGGATCGAGGCGCCTGAAGTGCCACTGGCCATCTGGGACGAAGCCCGCCATCTTTTCCGCACACACATAATTCTGGAGTTGGTTATTGACGGCTTGAACCGAGGCGGGCTGATGACGCACTGGAAGGGCGTGGAGTGTTTCATTCCGGCCTCGCACTTGATCGATTATCCATTCCCCGCCGATCCCGAGGCTCGCGAACGGTGCTTCCAGGGTTACGTCGGCAGGAAATTACGTTTATGTATCATCGAAGTGGAGCCGGTCCGCAATCGCATCCTCCTCTCGGAACGCCAGGTGTCGGAGTGCGAGCTGATGAAACCCGAATGGCCGGAGTGGTTGTGTCCTGGCTACGTGTGTATGGGGACAGTCACCAGCGTGCGCCCGTTTGGCGCGTTCGTCGATATCGGCCCCCTGGAAGGCATGGTGCATATCTCCGAGATTTCGTGGGGGCGGGTGCGCCATCCCCAGGACTTTCTGCAGCCAGGGCAGGATGTGCGTGTCAAAATCCTCAACGTCGATCTGGAACATCAACGGGTGGGGCTGAGTTTGAAGCGGCTCAATACGAATCCCTGGATGTCCGTCCACACGCGGATCAAGCCGGGCGCCGTGCTTAGCGGTTCGGTCGCCAGTGTCGAGCGTTTTGGCGTCTTCGTGGAATTGGTCGATGGCCTTGAGGGGCTATTGCACGCCTCTGAGCTTGAGCGCAATGATGGCGACAACATGGATTACAGCGACTATGTCGTTGGACAACAGGTCACGGTGCGCGTTTTGGAGATCGTGCCGGAAGAACATCGCATTGCGTTAGGGATGGTGGATAGGGAGCGTTCTTATGACTCGGCGTAAAGCCGCCTCGATGGCCCGGCCTGCTGGCCGCCGGCGCCCGACAACCCGCAGCCAGAAAACGACGGCGCGGGCGACCCCGCAGTCCCAGGCCTCCACGTCTACACGGACGACTCAGCAGCGGACGACTAGCCAGAGACGGGCGCCCGCACAAAGAACCACTGTGTGGAGTATCCTGGGCAAGATCGCGCAGCTCTTCTTCGATTGGGCCAGGGGGCCTACCGGACAGCAATTGCTGGCCGTGGCGCTGATCCTCTTTGGGTTGCTGACGATTGTGGCCCTCACCGGCAAAGTCGCCGGTGTCAATGCCGGCGTATTGGTCAACGGGTGGGTGCATACCCTGGTGTTCCTGTTCGGTTGGGGCGCTTATCCCGTGGCCGCGCTGATCGTCGGACTGGGACTGTTGTGGCTGCGTCACCTGGTCCACCAGCCGATGATCTGGCGCTGGCGGCCGGTGCTCGGTTTCGAATTGACCCTGATCGCTCTGTTGACCCTCACGGCGACGCTGATCACCGGGGTCGCAGATTCGCCGCGCAGTTGGGGACTCGTCGAGTCGGGGCGCGGCGGCGGCTTGATCGGCTGGGCATTTTACGTCCTGTTGAACGACGCGGTTGGCTCGTTGATCACCGGCTTCTTGATGGCGGTGGTGATGTTGATCGGCCTCGCGCTGGCGTTCGATGTGACGAAAGAAGACTTGCGTCTCTTCGGGCAGCGCCTCGTCGAGATTGGCGCGGCATGGCGCGCCCGGCAAGCCGACGGCGCGTTGGAAGTCCCCGCTTCCCAGTCTGTCGCGCAGGTATCAGCCGGGATCGCCGTATCGCCGGTCCCGCAGCGCCGTGAAACACCCCTACCCCCGCCGCTCACGGCGCCGCCGGTTGCCCCGCCGGAGATCGAAGCGCCGTCCGTGCCATTGCCCCTGAGTTCCAAGGCGGCGCCCGAGCCTGCGCCGCGGACAGACACCCTGCCGCCCCTCACCTTGTTGAAGCAGACCCGGCGCGCAGGGACGGATCAGGACGACTTACGCCGCAAGAGCCGCATCATCGAAGAGACGTTGGCGCAGTTCGGCGTGCCCGCGCAGGTGACCGAGGTGCGTCCCGGTCCCACGGTCACCCAGTTTGGCGTCGCGCCCGGCTACATCAGCCGTGGCGCGGATGGCGAAGAACAGCGCAAAGTGCGCGTCAGCCAGATCGCGTCGCTGGCCGACGACCTGGCCCTGGCGCTGGCGGCGAAATCGCTGCGCATCGAAGCGCCCGTGCCCGGCCGCGCGGTCGTCGGCATCGAAGTACCCAATAGCGAGATCAGCCTGGTTTCGCTGCGCGTGGTGCTGGAAAGCGAGGAATTCCGCAAGTGCGCCAAGCCGCTCTGCGTGGCAGTCGGCCTGGACGTGGCCGGTTCGGCGATCGTCGCCGACCTCTCGGCGATGCCGCACTTGCTCGTCGCCGGGACGACCGGCAGCGGCAAGAGCATCTTCATCAAGGCGCTGGCGGCGAGCCTGATCATGCACAACCAGCCTGAGAACTTGCGCCTGATTGCTATCGACCCGAAGATGGTGGAGCTAAGCCACCTCAACGGGCTGCCGCATCTGTTGGGCCGGGCCGAATCCGACATGGAAAACATCATCCGCGCGCTGCGTTGGATCGCGCACGAGATGGATCAGCGGTACAAGCTGTTCTCGGAGACGGTGGCGCGCAACCTGGACGACTACAATCGCAAAATGGCGCGCCAGGGCGAGCCGACGCTGCCCCGCATCGTCGTCTTCATCGATGAACTGGCGGATTTGATGCTCTCTACCCCGGAGGAGACCGAGCGCACGCTGACGCGCATCGCCCAGATGGCGCGCGCGACCGGCATCCACCTGGTCGTGGCCACGCAGCGCCCCAGCACCGACGTGGTGACGGGGCTGATCAAGGCCAACTTCCCCGCGCGCGTGAGCTTTGCGACCACCAGCAACGTCGATTCGCGCGTCATCATCGACACGCCGGGCGCGGAATCGCTGCTGGGACGCGGCGATATGCTCTTCCTGCCGCCGGACGCCTCTGCGCCGCAGCGCGTGCAGGGTTGCTACATTTCAGATGACGAGCTGGAGGCGCTCATCCGCTTCTGGCAGAAGAGCGCCGGGGCCACGCCCGCCAAACCGCCCTGGGAGGTGATCGCGCAGGCGAAAGGCCCGGATTCGCTGCGCATCGAGGGACAGTCCGAAGACGCCGATCTGTTGGAACGCGCCGTGGCGCTTGCCAAGAGCCGGGGAAACATCTCGACCTCCGGTCTGCAGCGGCAATTGCGTATCAGCTATCCCCGCGCCGCGCGGCTGATGGAAGAGATGGAGCAGATGGGCCTCGTTGGGCCTCAGGAAAGCGCCGGGCGCAAACGCCACGTCATCCTGGGCGGCGACGATGAATATTGAGCCTCTCCTCAGGTGAAGGACGTTGAGCAAGAGGAACCTGCGCCTGGGTTCCTCTTGTATTTTGCTTGTATCGCATTTTGTGCTACACTTTCATTAACGATGTGGTATATCCCTCGATGAGGAGCCGAGAAGGGTGAACAACCATTTGGCGATTCTCGATGAGGTCTTGCAGTTCCTGCGCCGTTTTCAACGCGCGGAGCATTTGGTGCAAGAAAGCCTCACATACATTGCCCAGTTGACCGGTTGGGCGGGTATCGCTTTGCTCTCGCCGGATCACGAAACAGGGATGGTGCGCGTCACAGCCTCGGCTGGCCTGTTAGCCCCGCCCCTCGATGGGGCTGCGCCTGCCGATCAACCGCTGATCGTGACGGTATTGCAGGCCAAAGTCTCTCACTACGTTGCCGACACCCCGGGTGCTGAGTTGGTGTTCCCCCTTGATGCTGACCGTGCCAGTGCCCTGCTTATTCCGCTGAAACGTGGTGAATGGGTTCACTCGCTGCTCTACGTGGTGAATGATGCGCCCAACGCCTTCGATGCGGACGCACGACTGTTGGCCGAGACGCTGGGGGAAGTGCTGTCGTCGGCTTTTCAAAATGCGGAGCTTTACGTCTCCCTACGGCGGGAGGCGTTCGAGCGCCGCCAAACCGAAGATCGCTTCTGGGCGACCACGCGCAAGACCGAAACGTTGTATTTTGTCACCCGCGCGCTGATTGCCCCACGTTACCTCGACGACATTCTCCCGGCCGTGTTGAACAGCATTGCGAACGCGCTGCGCACGAATATCGTCTGGCTGTTGCGCTTCGATCCGGCCAATCAGCAAGTTTATACCTTACTCGCGGGTGGCGCCGCCCCACCGGTATTGCCGAGGCTATCCTTCGAGGAATTTTCACAAGGGGTCGTCGGTGAAGTGCTGCGCGACGGTCGGCCGTCATTCCTGACCAAAATGGCGATGGAGGCGCGCCTGCAGATCGGAGAAGCGCAGCCGTGGTACGCGCTTGAAGCAGGGGGCGCTGTCGCAGTGGCGCCCTTGTTGATGCACGGCCAGTCCTGCGGTGTGTTGCTGGCGGTCAATCGTTCTGACCAGCCTGATTTCACCCAGCCGGACGTGGATCTGCTGATGGCGATCGCCGCGCAGATTGTGTCCGCTATGCAACACGCGGAGCTTTTTCAGGCTGTGGAAGAAGAGCGCGAGCGCCTGCGCACGGTGGTGCAATCCAGCCGCGATGGGGTCGTCCTGTTGGGCGTCGACTTGCGCCTGTTGGTGGTCAACCGGCCGGCAGTGCGTTTTCTCGGCCTGCCCGACGAACCGGAGTCGTGGATCGACCGTTCGTTGTGGGATGTTGTGCATACCCTGCGCGATCACACGCGGCACGTGGTCAGGATCGTCCTCGGCGAGATGCGGCGTATCCGCGATGGCGACGATCAGCCCCATAATGGCGAAGCGAAGATTGGCCTGCGGACGATCCAATGGGTCAGTTGGCCGGTGCGCGGGGACGCTCAGCTCCTGGGGCGGCTCTTTATCATGCGCGATGTCACCGACGCGCGGCTCCTGGACCAATTCCGCGACGATTTGACGCATACGATGGTCCACGACTTGCGTAACCCGCTGACCGGCATCCACGCGGCGCTCACGTTGCTGTTGCGCGGGGCCAGCGATTCGCTCTTGGAAGGGCAACGGCGCATCATCAGCATTGCGTTGCTCAGCGCAGAGCGCATGGTCAAACTGGTGAATGCGATCTTGGACATCAGTCGCCTGGAAACCGGCCAGATGCCCTTGAAGCCGGTCGTGTTCCGTTTCTCTGACGTGGTGCGCGATTCGGTAGAGCTGCAAAAGTTGACGATCAGCCAACACGACCTGAATTTCGTCAATGCTGTGCCCGAAGATGTTCCGTTGGTGCTGGCCGATCGAGAATTGGTCGAGCGTGTGCTGCAAAATCTGATGGGCAATGCGTTCAAATTTACGCCGGCCGGTGGAGAAATCGCAGTGCGGGCTGCGGTGGAATCCTCAATGCCCGAAAAGTTGTGCATCTCCGTCTCCGATACCGGGCCGGGAATTCCTCCTGAGATTCGGCGCAACCTGTTTACCAAGTTTGTGGCCGGGCAGCAGACCGAGCGTGGCAGCGGTCTGGGCCTGGCTTTCTGCCGCATGGTCCTGGAAGCGCATGGCGAGCGCATCTGGGTCGCCCAAACCTCGGAACAGGGGACGACGTTTACCTTCACGCTGCCGTTAGCCGGTTCTGCGTCCTAGATTCAATCCGGGTGGGGCGCACGCGTGCGTGCGCCCCACTTTACATATGTGAGGAAAATGAGCATTTCACTGTTGCCCAAGAAGATGGACGATATCCACGCGCTGTTGCGCGCGCTGGACTGGCACGCGGTGGGCTACGAAGTGGAACAGGAGACCCAGGCGCGGCTGGTCATCGTTGGCCCGGTGAACAGCGGCAAATCGACGCTCTTCAATCGCCTGCACGGGCGCAAGCTGTCGGCGGTGAGCGCCGTGCCGGGGACGACGAAGGGCGTCATCGAACACCCGATCGGGCCGTTCTTGCTGGTGGATACCCCCGGCTTTGGCGAAGTGTGGGGCGTCGACCGCGCCGAGATTGCCCGCCAGGCGACCGCCGACGCGGATCTGGTCTTGCTCCTGCTGGATGCGGCGGCCGGTGTTCGTCAGAGCGACCACGACCTCTTCACGACCCTGCGTGACCTGCGCCGTCCGGTGATCGTGGCCCTCAACAAAGCGGACCTGGTGAAGAAGGACCTGCCGTGGATTTTGGAGAACGCCGAGAAACTACTCGGCACGCGCCCGATCCCGGTCTCGGCGCAGACGGGGATGGGCATTGTGGATGCGCTGCTGCCGGCGATTCTGAGCGCGCAACCGGCGGTCGCCGTGGCGATGGCTCGCGCGCTCCCCGATGTGCGCGGGCACATCGTCAACCGCATCGTGCGGCGCACCGCCTGGATCAACGCGGCGATCTCGCTACAACCGGTCCCCGGGCTGGACATCCCCATTCTGTTGGCCTCGCAAACGCGGATGGTATTGCGCATCGCGGCGGCTTACGGCGAAACGATGAACGTCTCCCACGCGCGCGAGCTGCTGACGACGATGGCGGGCAGCCTCCTCTCGCGCTATCTCGGCTCACAAGTGGCCAAACTCGTCCCGGGCCTGGGCTGGACCGTCTCGGCGGCGATCTCGGCGATCAGCACGTGGGGTATCGGGCAGGCTGCGCGCCGTTATTTCGAGGCCGGGCGCACGATCAAAGGCCCGGAGTTGCGCAGCCTGTACCAGAGGATGCGCCGTCTGGCGCCCCAGCGTTTGCTCCGCCGACGGCCTGTTGAGATCGCATCCTCAGAGATTCCCCCGGAGTCGCCGGAGCCTGAACCGGCCTGATCTTTATGAATGGCGCGCTGCCCTCCCTTGTGGACTTGGACGACGTCCGCGCGGAAATCCGCGAGCAGGTGCAGGCGCAAGCACGCAAGCAGTACCGTGTCTATGGCATCATCCTGACCGTTCTACTGTTGGCCGTCGTGGCGGTGATCGCGATGGTCTCGACGCGGGAAAGCACACAACCTGCCGACCGTCTCACGCCGCCGCCGTATTGGGGACAGATGTGCGTCCCGGCCACGGTTGCGAGTGGGATCGTTTCACCGCCTACGGTGACGCCGCAGCCGTTGCGGGTTTACATCAGCGGCGCGGTTGCGCACCCGGGCGTGGTGACGCTGTCCGCCGGTAGCCTGCTCGCCGACGCGCTGGCTGCCGTCGGCGGTGTGGCTGACGATGCCGACCTGGACAACGTCAATCTGGCGGCGGCGCTTACGGATAACCAGCACGTGATCGTGCCCCGTCGCACGCCCACACCGCGGCCAACAGTGGTGGTCACGCGGGCGGAAACAGCAACTCCGGCAAGCACTTTGGTGAACATCAACACCGCCACTGCCGCCGAATTGGAGATGCTGCCGCACATCGGCCCGGCGATGGCCCTGCGCATCATTGCCTACCGTGAAGCCCATGGCCCCTTCGCGCGGATCGAAGACATTCAGAACGTCGAAGGTATCGGCGAGACGCGTTACAAAGACCTCGCGCCGTTGATTACGGTGGAGTAGGGAATATGAGCTAGTACTGCGGGCATAAATCGTTCCCCAGTCAATGCTTGCCAGGGATCGTCAGATCCCGGCGTAGCGCGCAAGAACCGCGGATCTGACGATCCGCTCCGAGCACAGCTAACTGGTGGAGCATAGCTAACTGGTGTGAAATTACTGTCCCGATGTACCAGTGTTCTCGCTGATTCGCTCATTCGCTGATTCGCTCATGGGAGTTCGAATGTTTGGACCGTTTTTGACGTGGTATGTGACGATGCAGATTTTCGCGCTGGCGGGATTGCCGCTGGCGTTTGTGTGGATGCGGCGCTTGCGCTCGCGGGGTTATGCAGTGGCAAAGGCGCTGGGCTTGTTGCTGACCGGCGTGGTGGTGTGGTGGGGCGGCATCCTGCACTTGTGGGAGAACACGACGTCCGCCATACTCGTCGCGGCGGGTCTGGTCTTCGGTGTGGGGCTGTGGGCGCTGCGGCGGCATCGAGCGGAAGTGCGTCCCTGGCTGCAGGAGCAGCGGGCGTTCATCCTCACCACAGAGGCGCTTTTCCTGGCCGCGTTGCTCTTGTGGACGATGGTGCGCGCTTCACAACCACAATTGGAGACGGCGGGCGGCGAGAAGTGGATGGAGATCACGTTCCTCAACGCGGTTCTGCGCGCGCCGCAGGTCCCGCCGCACGACCCCTGGCTCTCCGGCTACACGATTTCGTACTACTACCTGGGCTATTTCCTGCTGGGGATGCTCACACGGCTGTCGGCGCTGCCCTCGACGGTGGCTTTCAACCTGGGCTGCGCGGGATGGTTCGCGTTGGCGGCGGTGGGCGCTTACGGCATCGTCTACGACTTGTTGGAACGGCGCGGCGCGCTGCGTTCGCTGTTCGCGCCCTTGCTGCTCTTGCTGACCGGTAACGCGGCCGGCCTTCTCGAAGTGCTGCATGCGCGCGGGTGGCTATCCGCAAGGTTCTGGGCCTGGCTGGACATCCGCAACATCAACACCGCACCACAGCCGCCTTTCTCCTGGGTTCCGACGCGCTTCTTCTGGTGGTGGCAGGGATCGCGCGTGCTCACCGACTACGCGCCCTGGGGCGACCGCATCGAGATCATCGACGAGTTCCCCGCGTTCAGCTTCACGCTGGGAGATATGCATCCGCACGTCTTGGTCTTGCCTTTCACGTTGCTGGTGGTTGCGCTCGCGCTCAACCTCTACCAAACACTGCGTGAAGGCGAATTTAGCAACAAATGGCACTCGCGTTTCGCGCCGCTGGTGGGTTACGCGCTCGTGCTGGGGGGGCTGGCCTTCATCAACACGTGGGATTTCCCGATCTACTGGGCGCTGATGGTGGGCGGGATGGTGTTGGCGCGTTATGCGCGTGATTCGGTGCACCGGATGATGATCCGGCGCGAGCAAGAGAAGCCGTGGGCGCAGTTTTTCGACGCGCTATGGAGAACGCTGCCTGAAGCGTTCGTCCTGGGGATGCTGAGCGTGCTGCTGTATCTCCCATATTGGTATGCGCTGCGCTCGCAGGCCGGGGGCGTGTTGCCCAATCTCTTCAACGCCACCCATTGGCCGCAATTCGTGGTGATGTTCGTGCCGTTGCTGATCCCACTCCTCGGTTTGATCGCCGGCGCGGCGCGTGACGCAGGTGTGCCGTGGCAGTGGGTGCTGATCGGCGGTGTGGGGCTGGTGATCGCCATTGCGCTGCTGGGCTTGCTGGTGGGGGCGGGCGCGGCCTACCCCTATTTGAAGAGCGTCTGGCGCGGCGAACCGATCCAGGGACTCTCGATCACACCCGACATGGTGGTCCAAAGCATCACCGCGCGCTGGCTGCGTCCCTGGGTGGGTCTGGCGCTTGCATTCGGCGTGGTGGCGGCGGTTCTGGCGCTTCTGGGCCGTCAGCGGTCAGCGGTCAGCGATCAGCTTTCAGCGGTCAGCGATCAGCCGGCAGCCGGCAGCCCTCAGTCCTCAGTCCCTAGTCCCGAATTGCCATTCGCCATTCACCATTCGCCATTCGTCATTCTCCTCGTCCTCATCGGCCTGCTGCTCACCCTGGCGCCGGAGTACGTGTACCTCAAAGATATCTTTATGACGCGGATGAACACGATCTTCAAGTTCTATTTCCAGGCGTGGATTCTGTGGAGTCTGGCGGGGGCGTGGCAGATTGCGCGCTGGCTGGGACCGCGCGAGGCCCGGCGCGAGGCGAGTTTCCCCTGGCGGGCGCTGGCGGTGGGAGTTTCATGCCTGTTGATCGCTGTGGGCTTGCTCTACACCGTGTTGGCCGTGCCGGCGCGGGCGCGGGAACACGGCGCCCCGTGGACGCTCGATGGCGCGGCGTGGCTGGCGCAGTCTCGCCCGACCGACTATGCCGCAATTCGGTGGCTCAACGCCAACGTCGAAGGCGCGCCGGTCATCGTCGAAGCGCCGGGCGATAATTTCCGCGCCTACGTTTACGAGGGGCGCGTCTCCGCGCTTACCGGACTTCCCACGGTGCTCGGCTGGGCGGGCCACCAACGCCAGTGGCGCGGCAACTACGACGAACCCGGGCGCCGTCAGGCGGATCTGGAAACGCTTTTCACCACGCTCAACCCGACCGAAGCGCAGATGATCCTGGCGCGCTACGACGTCGCCTACATTTACATCGGCCCCGTCGAACGCGAGCGCTATCCCGCCGAGGGGTTGGAGAAGTTCGCCGCGATGTATCCGGTGGTGTACGAGGGTGGAGATGTGGTGATTTACAGCGTGGGGCGGTGAGGTAGGTCCACCCGCTGGTGTGCTCATCGCCGTTATTTGGCATCCTCGTCTGGATTGCGGCGGAAATAGACCACCTCGGCGGCTCTTTCTTGGCTATTTTGCTCGTGAGCCGCGCGACGGCGTAACCCTTCGAAGATGAAGACCAGGATAACGAACAA
>DAOUAY010000064.1:0-9714 GCA_034432995.1 Anaerolineae bacterium
TCGGTGGGGGTGAGGGGAATGACGCGCTCGCTACGCCGCACCTCACGCGCGGCGGTGTCCAGCGTAAGATCGGCGAACGTAAGGACGGTCTGGTTGCCCTTGCCGGTACGCCGCAGCAGGGCGCGGACGCGCGCCACGAGTTCCATAGGCGCAAAGGGTTTGATGAGGTAGTCGTCCGCGCCGCGCTCCAGGCCCTCGACGCGGTTCTGCACGGCGTCCCGTGCCGTCAGCATCAGGATCGGCGTTTCGTACTTCTCGGTGCGCAATGCTTCGAGCACGCCGATGCCGTCCAATTTCGGCAGCATCCAATCGAGGATGATGACGTCGGGGCGCTCGCGGTAAGCCTTGTCCAGCGCCTCTTCACCGTCGACAGCCGTCACCGGATCGAAGCCCTCATAGATCAACGTCCGTTCGAGCATCTTCAGCAGCTTTAGATCATCATCCACGATCAGCACTTTGTCCATAACCACCTCTTGAGTAGACGGTAGACGGTAGACAGGGGGGAGAGAGAATCCCTATCTACCGTCTACCTCCATTATACTCCCGTATCTGAGAGCTTCCTGGGAACTCCCTGAGAATCTGCTGAGAGAACACGGGGATTTCTCAGGATACTCTAAGCGCTTTCTTTGGTTGTTCACAGACAGACTTGCTAAACTACAAACTGGAACTCGTGCGAGTCCAACTATCAATTTTTGCATTTCAGACTGACAACGGATGACTGACGACTCTATGACTAATTTTCGGGAGGAAGGCAGATGTCGAAAAGGAAGTGGTTGTGGATTGTGCCGCTGGCGCTGGCTCTGGCTGTCGGGGGGTACTTCGCGTACAAGACCTGGTTCGTGCCGAAAACTGTGGTGGAGACCTCGAGTGCGGCGCAGACGGCGACCGTGACGAAGGGTGATCTCTCCATTAGCGCAACGGGATCGGGGCAGTTGGTGGCCTCTGCGGAGGTGAACCTGACATTTAGCGTCAGCGGCGTTTTGGAAGAATTGCGGGTTGTCGTGGGCGACGAGGTGAAGGCCGGTGATGTGCTGGGCAGGGTCAGTGATGCGAGCGCGCGTCAGAGTGTCGCTACGGCTGAGTTGCAGGTGCTGCAAGCGAAGCAGACTTTGGCTGTGGCCCAGGCGCAGGCTGAACTGGCCGTCCTTCAGGCGCAAGCCAATCTGGACACGGCGCAGGCTGCACTGGATGAATTGCTCAACTGGGAACCAGACGAGGACGAGATCGCGCTGGCTCAGGCGAATCTGGTCAGCGCCCAGACTTCCTACAACAATACGCTCGCCAAGGCCGGCGTGGATCAAACGATCTCCTCACGGGTGAGTCTGGAACAGGCCATATCCAACCTGACCAATGCGCAGGAAAACTACGCCAATGCGATGAGTCCGGATCGGGACTGGGAAAGGGACATCGAAACGACCCGTGCGAACGCGGCGAATGCCGTGTATAACGCTCAACAAAGCCTTGAAATTGCCCAGGTCAACTACAAATTGAGCACGATCAACAGCGCAACCGCCGATATCCAAAGCGGCAAAGCGCAACTGCTGAACGCGCAGGCCGCGCTCGAAGAAGCGCAGACGCCGCCAGATGATGCGGAAATCACGGCGGCGCAGATCAATGTCCAGCAAACGACCCTGGCTTTGGAACAGGCGAAGCTGGCAATCGCCGACGCGGGCGATGGGCGAACCGCCGCCACCCGCGCGGCTGAACTGGCTCTGGAACAGGCCAACATCAATCTCGCCACCGCTCAGCAAACACTGGCCGGAACAACGTTGGTAGCTCCCTTCGACGGTACGGTGACGACGGTCAACTGCACGATCGGCGAAACATGCGCTGGTACGGCGGTCGTCCTGGCGAATCTGGGCACACCGGTGCTGGAATGTTGGATCGAAGAAGCAGATATGAGCAGCGCCGCGAAGGGTAACCCGGTGCGCATTATCTTCGAGGCGCTGCCGGATTACGAGTATAGCGGCGAAATTTATCGCGTTGACCCGGCGCTGACAACCGTGGGCGGCGCCTCGGCGGTGCAGCTCTGGACGACGATCGACACGGCGGCGTACCCCGTGAAACTGCTCGGCAATATGAATGCGGACGTCGAAATCGTAGCCGGGGAGGCGTTGAACGCGGTGCTCGTCCCGGTGCAAGCGTTGCGTCAAATGGGGCCGGATCAATACGCGGTCTTTGTGGTGGGTGTAGATGGCGAACTGGAGATGCGTATGGTTGAAGTTGGCCTGATGGATTTCGTCAATGCCGAAGTCAAGTCCGGCCTGGAGGTCGGTGAGGTGGTGACGCTGGCCGAACAGGCTTCATCTAGTACTGCAATCCAGTCCAACATCAACACACAGCAGCAATATGGGCCGCCCGCTGGTGGATTCTTCATGCCGTAGTGGCGGAGGCGTTGTATGGCTAATACATTGATCCAAATTCAAGGTCTGACCAAAATGTACGGTAAGGGCACGGTTGCCGTCCATGCCTTGCGGGGTGTTGATGCCCAGGTGCAAGAAGGTGAATTTGTCGCCATTATGGGGCCTTCGGGGTCGGGCAAATCCACGTTGATGAATATTCTAGGCTGTCTGGATCGTCCTACCGACGGCAGTTATATACTGGATGGCGAGGACGTCAGTCGCTTGAGCAAGAACGATCTGGCGCGCGTGCGCAATCGCAAAATCGGCTTCATTTTTCAGTCGTACAATCTGTTGCCGCGTCTCGATGCGATCAAAAACGTGATGCTGCCGCTGCTCTACAACCTCGATAATGGCCAGAGTGAAGCGGAACATCGCCAGCAGGCCGTCGCAGCGTTAGAGGTGGTGGGATTGGGCGACCGTATGCGCCACAAACCTAACGAGCTATCCGGTGGGCAGCAGCAGCGGGTGGCGATTGCGCGCGCGCTGATCAACGATCCGGCGATCATCCTGGCCGATGAGCCGACCGGCAACCTGGACACGCGCTCGGCGGAGGACATCATGCAAATCTTGCGCCAGTTGCACATTAACGGTGCGACCCTCGTGATGGTGACACACGAGTTGGACATCGCCGAGCACGCCGAGCGGGTGATCTACCTGCGCGACGGGCAAATTGTCTCGGATAAAGAACACGCCAGAGCAATAGCCCATTTGCACAATGGGGAGTAGGGAGTAGGGAGTAAGAGGTTTTTGGGAAGTTGACTTCAGACTTTCGACTTTGGACTTTGGACTTTGGACTTCGGACTTCGGACTAAATCTGGAGGAGAAATGAGTTTTTCGAAGACATTGAAAGTGGCCTGGGAAGGGCTGATGATGAACAAGGTGCGCTCGTTCTTGACGACGCTCGGCGTGATCATCGGTGTGGCGGCGGTCATCATCATGCTGGCCGTCAGTGCAGGGGCCGAGGCCGATATTGCCGATCAGATCAACGCACTAGGCGCGAACTTGATTATGGTGATGTCCGCGATGCAGCGCGCCGGTCCGGGGATGGGCGGCGGCTCGTCCGCCAGCCTGAAGTACAGCGATCTGACGGTCATCCGCGATAACATTACCGGCGTCAACGGCGTTTCGGCGGAGCAGAATACCTCGCAGGACGTGAAAGGCGGCGGGACGACGTTATCCAGTATTGCGATTGTCGGCACGACGTCGGGGTTCGTCAACGTCCACGAGTACACCGTGGCGCAAGGACGCTTCATCACCGACCAGGATAACGACCGCGCCAACAAAATCGCCGTGCTTGGCTACGACGTGGCCCAGGAGCTTTTCGGCGATACCAATGCTGTGGGGCAGTCCGTCACCCTCGGCACGGTCAAATGTACGGTGGTTGGTGTGATGGCGGAAAAGGGTGTGGTCGGCACGACGGATTACGACAACCGGGTTTATGTCCCCATTACCCTGGTCTTCAACAAGTTTGTCAATGCGCGTTTTGGTGGGACGGCGCTGCGGGTGGTTTACGTTTCGGCGGAGAGCAAGGAGGCGATGGACAGCGTGATGGAGCAGTTGAACACGCTGCTCATGCAAATCCTGGGCACCGATGCGAGCGCCCCCGGGTTTACGATGACGACGCAGGACAGCATCATTGATATGCGCGCCTCGGCGACGGAAACCTTTCGCAACCTGCTCTCCTGGGTGGCGGCGGTCTCGCTGGTGGTCGGCGGGATCGGCATCATGAACATTATGCTGGTCAGCGTCACCGAGCGCACGCGCGAGATCGGCCTGCGGCAGGCGTTGGGGGCGCGTCCCCGCGACGTGCAATTGCAATTCCTGCTGGAAGCCGTGATGCTGAGTTTGCTGGGCGGCTTGATCGGTGTCCTGGCCGGGGTGGGCGGCTCGTGGCTCTTCAACGAGTTTGGTTCGATGCGCACCGAGTTGGTCATGTCTTCAATCCCGTTGGCGTTTGGGGCGGCGGCGGTCGTGGGCATCTTTTTCGGCTATTACCCGGCGACTCAGGCGGCGAAGTTGGATCCGATTGTGGCGTTGCGGAGGGAGTAAGGAGTAAGGAGTAAGGAGTAGGGAGTAAGGAGTAGGGAGTAAGGAGTAGGGAGGAATCGGTATGAAATGTAAAAGTGTGGGGTTGGTTGTGTTGATCCTTGGTGTGTTGCTGTTGAGCGGATGCAATCAGCAGCCGGCCTCTGTCAGTACGACGGCGGCTATTGAAGCGCCTGCTTATACGGGTGTGCTGCGCGCGGATTACGCGGACGCGCTCGATGTGACCAGCCAGCTCGCGCTCGGCGTGCTGCGTTTGGAGGGCACGGCGGATGCGATCACGGCGGAACAGGCTGCTCAGGCGCTTCCTCTGTGGAAAACGGTGCAGGGCGGCACGCTCAAAACGCAGGCGGAGCAGTTGGCGTTGACGAAGCAGATCGAAAGCGCGCTGACCGCAGCGCAGGTTGCGGCGATTGCCGCGATGCAACTCACCGATGCCGACGCGCAGACCTGGCTACAGGAGCAAGGCCCGGCGGTGCGGGCGCAAGGGGGGCAGATACCTGGCGGCGGCATGAACGCTTCAGGGCAGGGGAATGTCCCGGCGATGTCTGACGCAGACCGTGAGGCGATGCGCCAGCGGTTCGAGAATATGACGGATGAGGAACGCGCGCAGATGCAGGCACAATTCGGGCAGGGCGGTGGACGACCGGGCGGCGGCGGTAGCGCACCGACTGGCGGATTCGACGGTGCGGCGCCCGGCGTTTCCGGCATGTTGACGCGCGCCGTCGTCACCCTGCTCACCGAACGCAGCGGACAGGTTGGGGCGGCTAACCCGCCTGCCATCGTAGAAACTTCGTCTGTCGATGCGCCGGTCGTTGCTACTACGACTATCGCGCCGGATCCCACAGCGACACCCACGCCGGTGACGCGCATTACTCTGGTCCCCTGGCGCACGCCAGAACAGCAGGCTACGCCGACGCCTGCCGCATCCGCTACGCAGGCGGCGAGGACATCCACGAGCGCGCCGGCATCAACAACGGCTCTCCCCCCCTCAGTCCCCCCCATTGGGGGGGAGGATGGAGGAGGGGCGTTGGTGCAAAAACCCGACACCGATCCCGGCCCGCCGCTGACCATAGAAATCACGACCAATACCGCGGAGCCGAACCCGTTGCTCGAAGGTGGGGTGGTGTACCGGGTCGGCGGTTATGTCCTCAACCCCAATGCTGAAACGTATCAGGTCACCGCCGTCCATGTTACGTTTTTTAGGGCCAACGGCTCTCGATACGGCGCAATGGAGGCACAGATTAGTTGCGCCGTTCTGGGATCCGGAGAATCCTGCCCGTTCGTTGCCGAACTCGCGGGGCAGCCGATGTCGGCGTTCCTCGTTCATCCTGACGCAAAAGTGGCAAAGTGGCATGAGCCGGTCGGTGTGGCGTTGAGCGACACGAAGATTGCGGATACCGGCACGAATTACGTGCGCATCAGCGGTGCGGCGACGAATTCCAATGCGTACGCGATCAAGAACGTAGTCATCTCGGCGCTGCTGCTTGACGCCGGCGGGCAGACGGTGAGTATGGGAACGGGTGTCGTGACCTATCTTGAGGCCGGCGCTTCCGCCAGGTTTGAGGTCTATGTCGCAAAAAAGGCTTACGCGACTTATCAACTTCACGCGCGAGCAGAGCAGTCAGTGAATTGAGACGTTGATACCTGTCGCGCCGCACATCAACAGCCCTGCGGCGAGTGCGTCTTGCTCGATACCAAGCATATCCTTGCTGTTCGATCATTTGACAATCCCCCCTCAGCCGCTATAATGACCCCTGCAGTAGAAAATCCTAGCCGGCGGGCGCCGGGAGCAAGAAGGGAGTGAGAAGCGTGACCTTTGTTTATGCAGATGACAATGAATCCTTCGATTCGTTGTTGCGTCGTTTCAAGAAGAAGGTGCAGGGCGACCGCATTCTTTCTGAGATTCGTAAACGGCGTTATTTCGAGCAGCCGAGCATCGTGCGCAAGCGCAAACGCGCGGCCAAGCTACGCAAGAGCCGCCGCACGTCGCTCAAAGACAATCGCAAGCAGTATTGAGATGAGCCTCAAGCAGCAGCTTCAACATGATTTGCAGGATGCGATGCGCGCGCGCGACGAGCAGCGCAAGCTGGCGTTGCGCATGGCGCTGACTGCCGTGCAGTTGGCCGAAGTCGAACAGCGCAGTGATCTGGACGATGCCGCCATCGCTGAAGTGATTCGCAAAGAGGTTCGCCGGCGTGAAGACGCGTTGGAGATGGTACGCCAATCCGGCCGCGCCGATGTGATCGCGGAAGATGAGGCGCAGATCGCCATTCTCCGGTCTTATCTGCCCCAACTCTTGACGGCTGAAGAACTGGCAGCCATCGCGCGTGAAGTCATCGTCGAGGTGCAGGCCGCTTCTCCGGCAGATATGGGGAAAGTGATGAAATTGCTTATGCCTCGGGTTCAGGGAAAGGCCGATGGGCGTATGGTTAGCCAAGTTGTTCGCGATTTGCTTTCCGCCTGACCCCTGGTGTTTGAACTCTATGCAACCAAGCAAGAGGGGCCCCGGTGCGGGGCTCCTCTTTGTGCTTTATGTGACTTGACGGCGCTGTTATGAAAAGTACTCGCAAGGTCACACGCGGTTTTATCCTCCGCCAGGTCCTTTTCGGGCTTGGGCTGACGCTGTTCACTGCCTTCATTCTGGTTTTTTCGTTCCCCAACGATTTCGATCTCGTGGCCGGTGATGTGGCGCCACGGGACATCCGCTCGCCGATGGATTTTACCTACGTCAGCGACATCCTCACCGCGCAGGCCCAAGAAGAGGCCGTGCGGCAGGTCGCGCCGGTCTATACTACCCCGGACTTTGCCATCGCGCGGGAACAATACGACAGAGCGCGCCAGGTTCTGGCCTATCTCCGCGAATTGCGGGCCGATCTCTACGCTTCCGAACCGCAAAGTTACGCCTGGACGTTGGCCGTGCCGGAGCTGGTCGATTTGCCATTGAGCACGGTGAACATCATCCTGAAAATGTCCGAGACGAGCTGGAACCGCGTCCAGATCGAATTCCTGGCCCTCCTGGATCAGGTGATGCGGCAGCAGCGCATCCGTGAGGAGGACCTGCCCAGCGTCCGGGCGAGCATTTCCTCGCGCGTGGCGCTCGATTTGGGGCAGGATGAAGCGATTGTGGTGAGCGACATGGTCAGGCGTTTCCTGCGTCCCAACGTTTTCTATGATGAGGCGGCGACCGAAGCGGCGCGCCTGGCCGCACGGTATTCGGTTGGCCCCACCTCTCGCAAACTGCGCAGCGGCGAGGTCATTGTGCGTGAGGGCAACGTCGTCTCCGAGTTGAATGTGGAGGCGTTGAACGAATTGGGATTGGTGGCCCAGGAATGGGACTGGTTCGATTTCGGCATGGCGCTTTTACTTTCGGGCGCGGCGACACTGAGCCTGGGTCTATACCTGTGGCGCTTCCAACCCGGCGCTTTGGCCACGGGGCGTTCGGAGGTGCTGTTATGCTTGCTGCTGGCGGTCTTTCTTTTCCTGGCGCGCGCCTTGATCACCTCCGGTGACCTTTTGCCCTATCTGTTCCCCGGCGCGGCGTTGGCGATGCTCTTGACGACCACGGTGGGACTGCCTGCGGCGGCAGGGGCGATGATGTACGTGGGCGGCGTCTGCGGTTGGCTTGCCGGGCGCTCACTCGGCTTTGCGATCCTCGTGGCGTTGAGCGGTGTCGTGGGCGCATTGACGCTGCCGCGTTACGAACAGACCGGCACCATTTTCCGTTCCGGGTTGCTCAGCGGGGTGGCTGGCGCGCTGACGCTCTTCGCCTTTATGACCGACGATGTGCGGGCAGACCCGATGCAAATGGCGCTCAAGGTGGGTGTGTGTTTGGTGGCCGGGTTGGTGTCGGGCGGGTTGACGGTCGGCGGCTTGTTTCTGCTCGCGCCGTTGTTCGATCTGACGACGACGTTCCGGCTGACCGAATTGAGCCGTCCCAACCATCCCCTGCTGCAACGCCTGTTGCGTGAAGCCCCGGCGACCTTCAACCACGTGATGATGGTGACGAGTCTGGCGGAGCAGGCCGCCGAACGCATCGGCGCTAACGCGTTATTGACGCGCGTGGGCGCCTACTATCACGACATCGGCAAGCTGGCGCGCCCGTACTTTTTCATCGAAAATCAGCAAGGATTGAGCAACCCGCACGATCGCCTCGATCCCTATACCAGCGTCGACGTGCTCAAAGGTCACATCCGCGACGGCCTCAAGCTGGCGCGCGAATATCATCTGCCGGAACGGATCGCCGCGTTTATCCCGGAGCACCACGGCACGACGCGGGCGAGCTATTTCTACCGCAAAGCCGTCGATGCGGCCGGCGGCGAGACCGATCTGGTGGACGAATCGCAATTCCGCTATCCCGGCCCCACGCCGCGCAGCCGCGAAACCTTGCTGGTGATGCTGGCCGACGGCTCGGAAGCGGCGACCCGTGCCCGCCGGCCCACCACGCCGGAGGAGCTGACGGCGGTGGTCGATTCGATTTTCGAGCAGCGCATTATGGACGGGCAGTTGGACAATTGCCCGATTACGATGCAGGAGTTGCATACTGTGAAAGCGACCTACATCGATTTGCTGCGCGGGGCGTTTCATCCGCGCGTCCAATACCCTGAACCCAAGGAGAGCAAGGATCGGAACCATGCAGAACGTAGTTAAGCATACTGTGGACATTCAAGTTGAAGAACACGTTGGACCTGTGGATATCAAACCGCTGCGGAAGGCGGCCCTGGCGACCCTGGCGCAGCAGGACGTGCGTGAGGCGTGCGAGGTGGTGGTTGTCATCTCCGACGACGCGGCCTTGCATGATTTGAACGCCCGTTTTCGCGGCATCGACGCACCGACCGACGTCCTTTCTTTTGCCGACGACACGCGCGGGCCGTATGTCGGCGGCGGCGGAAAATTCCCCCGTTATCTGGGCGACATCGTCATTTCTATCGACCGGGCGCGCGAGCAGGCCGCAGCCGCCGGTGGGACGTTGGCGCAGGAACTGCAACTCCTCACCGTCCACGGTGTATTGCACTTGCTCGGTCACGATCACGCCGAACCGGCGCAGAAGGCCGCGATGTGGGCGGCGCAGACTGCCATCCTCACCGCACTCGGCGCGAATATTGCGCTTCCTGAATGAGGTTTCGTCGCTATGCTTCCACATCATGTGAGTCCGCATCGTAACGGCAATCTCTGGCTGAGTTTCAAATGCGCGGGTGAAGGGCTGTTCTATGCCATTCGCACGCAGCGGAATTTTCGCATTCACCTTGTGGCGACGGCGCTGGTGGTG
>DAOUAY010000065.1:0-2556 GCA_034432995.1 Anaerolineae bacterium
TTTTTTTGCAACTGCCGGCCCCACGGGGAAGCGCGGAGTTGACACTCCCGCCCACGCGCCTATACTTACCTCCACAGCCACTCAGGAGGTGAGCGATGCGCACATTCTGTTCTTACGGGCCGGTGGATACGGATTTGCACTACTACGTGCCGCGCCAGGCGTTAGTAGACTTCGCCTGTCAGCAATTGCTCGGCGAGAACCCGGAAAAAGGCGGGCATTACATCACCGTCTGGGCGCCGCGCCAGCGGGGGAAGACGTGGGTGATGCAGCAGGTCATGGAGCGTCTCCGGGCGCGCAACGAGTTCGAGGTCGCCTATGTGGTCATGCAGTCGGCCAAGAACGCCGCCAGCGGGCAGGAGGTGCGGGAATTGCTGGTCCGCCACTTACGGCGGGAATTCCGACGCGATTTTCCGCCGCTGGAGAGCTGGCGCGATTTGCCGCAATTGTTTACGGCGGCGTATTTCGACCGGCCGGCGATCCTGATTCTGGACGAGTTCGACGCGCTGCCAGAGGAAGATATTCAGGCGTGCGTGAACGCTTTCCGGGATATGTACATTCAACGCGCGGTGGATTCCCGCCCTAGCGCCGCGCGCACCTATCTCTTGCATGGCCTGGCCTTGATCGGCGTGCGCGCCGTGCTGGGCGTGGAAAATGCCACCGGCAGTCCCTTCAACGTGCAGCGGAGTATGCCCATCCCCAATCTGACCGAAGCCGAAGTGAATGAGATGTACCACTGGTATGAACGCGAGAGCGGGCAAACCGTGGAGCAGGCCGTGATTGATCGCGTGTTCCACGAAACGCAAGGGCAACCGGGGCTGGTCTCGTGGCTCGGCGAGTTGCTCACGGAGACGTACAACGAGACGCGCGCGCAGCCCATCACCCTGACGCACTTCGAGAACGTGTACAGCCTGGCGTTGAACGTCTTGCCCAACAATAACCTGCTCAACATCATCAGCAAAGCGCGCCAGGAACCGTACAAAGACACCGTGCTGGAATTGTTTCGCACGCGCAAGGAAACCACGTTCCGCTACGAAGACCCGCCGTTGAACTTCCTCTACCTCAATGGCGTGATTGATTGGGAACGCCAGGGCCACGAGCACGTTATCAAGTTCCCGTCGCCGCTGGTGCAGAAGCGGCTCTTTCACGCCTTCGCGCGGGAAATCGCGCCAGAGGGAGGCCAGTTGTACGATCCGTTTGCCGACCTGAGCGACACGATTACCGAAGACGCGCTCTACGTCCCGGCATTGCTGCGCCGCTGTGAGACGTATTTCCGCGAGAACCGCAGTTGGCTGTTCCGCGCTGCGCCGCGCCGCGCCGACCTGCGGCTCTATGAGGCGGTGTATCAATTCAACCTGTACACCTACGTGCGCGACTTTTTGCAGCGGCGGGCGCAAGTATGGCCGGAGTTCCCTACGGGAAATGGCAAAGTGGATCTGATGATTCGATATGCGGGACGGACTTATGCGATTGAGGTCAAGAGTTTCACGGATGCGTATATGTACCGCGAAGCGTTGCTGCAAGCCGCGCACTACGCGCAGCAGTTGGGCCTCACCGAAATCACGCTCGCGCTGTTCATTGATACACCCGTGGACGACGCCAACCGCGCCAAATACGAGGCGGTCTACGTGGACGCGGCGACCGGCGTGACCGTGCAGCCGGTGTTTGTCGAAATTGTAGAATAAAGGTAACAATTTCGTGGTGGGTTTGCCGACAACGAATGGGGCAACGAATGAACGAATTCAGGTCCCGGCTGGACGGAAAACTCGCGTCAAGCAAGCGTTCATTCGTTTATTCGTTAAAAATTCGTTGTCGGCGGCCATATCTGAACAGTTACGAATAAATGCAGGAGTGAATGATGTCGGAAATAAAGAATCTTGTTTTTCTCGCCGTTGACCTCGGCGCAGAAAGCGGGCGTGTGGTGGCGGGGACGTTCGATGGTGAGCGGGTGAGGCTGGAAGAAGTCTCCCGCTTCTCCAACGGGCCGGTCAAAGTGATGGGACGCCTGCATTGGGATGTGTTGCGGCTGTGGAACGACATCGAAGCCGGGCTGGCGAAGGCCGCGCAGCGCTACGGCCGCCATATCGCTGGTATCGGATTGGATACGTGGGGCGTGGACTTCGGGCTGCTGGACGCGAATGACGAACTGCTCGGCAACCCCTACCACTACCGCGACAGCCGCACCGACGGGATGATGGAACGCGCTTTCGCGAAGGTCTCGCGTGAGGCGATTTTCGAGGCGACGGGCATCCAGTTTTTGCAGTTGAACACCCTCATCCAGCTTGTGGCGATGGTGGAGGCGCGCTCGCCGCAGTTGGAGATGGCGCACACGCTGTTGATGATGCCCGACTTGCTCAACTTCTGGCTGACGGGCCGCAAGGCCAACGAGTTCAGCGACGCGACGACGAGCCAGTGTTACGATCCGCGAGCGGGGACGTGGGCCTACGGGATGTTGGAAAAGCTGGGTATTCCCACGCGCATCTTCCGCGACGGGGCTGGCGACCGCATCGTACCGCCGGGGACGGTGTTGGGGATGTTGCTGCCGTCTGTGGCCGAGGA
>DAOUAY010000066.1:0-4473 GCA_034432995.1 Anaerolineae bacterium
AAGGTCGAGCAATTTCACCGTGAAACCAAGCAGGTCTCTGGGATCGAAGGCTGCCAATGTCGCAAGGCGCGCATCGTCCGCAACCATATCGGCTGTGCAATACTGGTCTGGGTGCGGTTGAAACAGGTGGCCGATGAAACGCAGCGCACCATTTATAAGGTCAAACACGGTTTGTTGGATGACTACCTGCGCCAGCAACTCAAATCTCCTACCATTCAGATGCGTCTTGCGTAAGTCCTAAGATGAATCTTTGTCCAGGCCCACCCGCCTTCCGGTGTGCTGGTCGGCAAGCGAGTCGCACCGGCGATGGCTTTCTCGAAACTGTCAAAGATGTTGTCCAGGCGGGGACGTTTCAGTTGATTGCGGAATGCAATCCATTCCTGACGCACCTTGTCCTCCGGACGCGCTTTGACTTGAAGTTCGATATACGCCCAGTCATTCTCACGGAAACGTTTGCGCCCGCTTTGCTTTGGCGGCTCTTCCTCAGGGGTGGCCTTCGATGAGGGAACACGCCTATCGACCGAAGGTTCTGGAATGGGAGTGGCCTCTGGCGCGGGAAGGGAGCGGCGTTCGAGAACCAGGTCGAGACTGTGCAGATAGGCCAGGAAGGCGTCGACAAAAGGGACGTCGTGTTTTCCTGGGCTATACGGGTTATAGCTGGGCGGCACCTGCCACACCTCAACGCGCTCCGTCAGGGGAAGGAGAAAGAGTCGCACCTCGTCATAACGCGGGTCGGGAAGCATGATCCTTAAGGTGGGGTGGAAATATTCTTCTTCAAAAGGGATACCTACCTGAACTTCAAGCGGTTCGTGCGAGAGCAGCCGCGCTATAAAGTGCCAGTGCTCTTCTCCGCATCTTGTTAGCCCCTTTTCTTCGACGGAGATATCGCCCAGTTCAGGATGTTCCGCCGAATAGCGGGCGGCAAAGCGGTTCAGGACGACGAGGAATTGGGTAAGATCAGTCTTCACGACCACAATCTGGCGCATATTCGGCGGCAGCGGATCGTGAGGGTATTCTTGGGCGATGGCTTTGGCGATCTCTGAATCCATACTTGAACCGGCGAGGTGCATGAGCAACCGCACAAAGATGTCGTCCAAGCGATCTTCGTGCAGGTTCAACTTGGCGGTGACCTGGGTCTTGTTGTTCGCGGCCAGGCTCAATTCGAAGACGATGACTTCGGGGCGCCTGGGTGGTCGTCTGAACCGGCCTGGTGACGGGCCAACGCCGTCCAGGCTAATACGCTGTCGGGTCTCCGACAAGATTTGCCGGTCGGCTCGGATGAAGTAGGCGGTCCTGTTATACACAAAGAACTCATCATCACCTTCGAGGTGGCTCTGAATGAGTCGCCAGAATTCGTCCAAGCCCGTCTCCAACACAAATACAAGGCTCCTGTTAGGTATCCACAGGACTTGTTGCATTTTGATCTTGATGCTCCTCCATGCGGTCAGATGTTGTGGGAGCAAATCTTCAAAATAGCCGAAGAGTATGCCCACGGGGGGATACAATTGTTGCATGATGAGGTTACGTCGGGGCAACATGGATCGTTCTATAAGCGTTTCGAGAAAGAGCTGTTTGAGATATTTGGAAGGCTTGCCAGCTAACCGGCTTGGCATTGATGGGCTACCAGGCATATCAGAAATCAGGACTTGCGGGGGATAGTTCTCAAGGGTTTAATTGTGTTGAAGTGAAGTCTGATTGACTGAAAAGAGTGTAAGGGCAAACTAGATGGACAC
Organism: Anaerolineae bacterium; assembly: GCA_034432995.1. Lineage (GTDB taxonomy): Bacteria > Chloroflexota > Anaerolineae > B4-G1 > SLSP01 > DSWT01. The sequence continues at coordinate 1,734 of DAOUAY010000066.1, forward strand.
GGATCAAGTACGCCGACGCATTGCTCAGGGCGAGGGTAATACGGTCGAATTCAAGGAGAGCCTGCCGACGCCCACCGACCTGGCGAAAGAGATGACAGCCTTTGCCAATACCGATGGCGGATGGCTGCTGGTTGGCGTCGCCGACCGGGGCGAAATTCGCGGCGTCAGATTCAGCGAGCAGAACGCAGCGTTTGTGCTCAACGTGGCGCGCAATAATTGTGTGCCGCATCTGCAACCTCACATCGAGACGGTCGATCTGGATGGGGCAACGATTGCCGTGATCCAGGTAGAGCGGGGGCGACAGAAACCTTACCAAGCGAATGAACGCATCTACGTCCGCATCGGCGCCTCGACGCGCGTTGCCACGCAGGTCGAACTCCTTTCAATGCTTCAGGAAAGTGGACTGTTGAGTTTCGACCAATTGCCTGTCCTGAATGTGACCCTGGACGATCTTGATCTGGACAAAGCGCGCGCGTATTTGGCCCCTCAAACCGACCCAGCGCACCTATCCAGTAACAGCGAGGTACTTGATCTATTGGGGCATCTCAAAGTGATCGTGCGCTACGAAGAGCGGCGTATCCCTAGCATTGGCGGCTTGCTCCTGTTTGGCAAGGCCCCGCAGCGCGAACTGATGCACAGTGAATTGCGCGCCGCTCGCTTTCAAGGGCGCGATGTCGTTGGCCCGATCAGCGACAAGCAGGACTGCCGGGGAACGCTGCCGGAGATCATTGACCAGGCGACGGAATTCGTCCGTCGCAACCGCCGCATTGTGCCCCGTATGGAAGGCATCCGGCGTATTGATGTGGAAGAATACCCCTTGCCGGCGGTGCGCGAGGCCATTGCTAACGCGGTTGCCCACCGCGACTACGCGCTGACCGGCAGTTCGATCCGTCTGTTCCTGTTCGAAGACCGGCTAGAGATTATCAGCCCCGGACGATTGGTCTTCCCTGTGACGTTGGAATCATTGGGCCACGCGCGAGAAACGCGCAACCGGTTGATCGTGCGCGTGCTCCGCGACCTAGGCTACATCGAAGACCTGGGTACCGGTATTCGCCGCATTCGCGCTGCGATGGCTAACAGCAGCCTGCGCCCGCCGGTGTTTGCCGAAGAACATCACCAGTTCATTATCACGCTCTATGGCGCGACTGTAGAGAAGCACAGTATAGCTACTCCCGTGATTGACGCCTCGGCGCATTGGGGATTGAACAAGCGTCAGATACGGGCTGTAGAGTATCTCAAAACCTACGGGCAAATTACACGCAGCGAGTACTGTGCGTTGACTGGAGTGCAGAAAAGCACGGCGCATCAGGACTTGCAGGGCATGGCTCTCAAGGGCATAATTATGCGGCAGGGCAAAGGACGGGGTGTGCGTTACGTGTGGAATCGTCCGGCATTGGACAATTTGCCGGACGATTAGGGGGACAATTCTAGTGACGAGTGTTCATTGACAAGATTGCACGAACCGGGCAGGCGTCATTTGTGGATGGCGATGTGGAACGGGTGACGATCTATAGCCAGAAATCCAATACCTTTCCGACCGATTGGTTTTCGCCCACCAGGGGTCAAGCCCCCATGATTGCGCCGCGCGCTTCCCCCAATGCGGATGTATTCCTGTTGGAATTCAAGAGGCGTCATCCCCGCACCATTATCTTCGACTGTAATCACGCTCGCATCAGGCGATAGATGAATGTTTACCAATGTAGCATCGGCATCGTAAGAGTTACTGACCAACTCCTTGAAGGCGCTGATGAAGGTGGGATAAATGCCTGAGAGTTCTCTGTTTGTTCTATTCATCTCATCTCCGCCCACAACACTGCTTGTATTTCTTGCCACTGCCACAGGGACAGGGATCGTTACGGCCTACTGGCGGCGCAACCAGGCTGCGGGGATTGTCTCCGCTATCAATGGCACGCAGGGTCTCAAGCAACGCTTCCGGCTCACTGCCGATGGCCTCTTGCAACTCTTGATAGGCCGGGTGTTTGGGATTGGCCGCCGCCTCTTTGACGATGTGATAGTGCCGTTCCAGGCGCGCCAGATAACGACGATCAGACAATACGACCTCGGACACCAGGTTCAGCAGCGCCGGCGCATAACGACATTGCGTATTGAGGGGATCGAGGAACGGCCCGGCTTCCGGATCGTCGCGATCGAAGCCATAGCTTATAGCGGCCAGGAAACGTGTTGGGTGCCGCTCTTCGGCTACGTTGAGCATCACGCGGCGACAATCACACGCCGGATCGGGACAATAGAATTCGAGTAGGCCGTAATTGCCCGGTGGAATGCCGTTTTGCCGTTCGAGAATCATAATCGAGCGCGTTTCCCGCACGGCCAGTTCAGGTTCAACCACAAAAAAAGGGATCAGGTGCATCGTTCATTCTCCTTACCGCTTTCGCCGCCGCCCGCGCGCCGCCGGGGCCTCCGGTTGGCGCGTGACCGATTTGCCGGTGCGCTTATCGATGATGCGCATCACGTCATACTGGATCTGCGGTTTGCCTATCCAGCGTCCACACGTTTCGCGCAACAGGTTCAGCAGGGTCCGCATACGCAGATCGCTCAAGGCGGTGATATACAGGATACGATTATGTTGCAGTTCGATGTCGCCAAAGCACATGATGCCGTGCGGCGTCTGGATGAACGGGACACCTTCATAAATCCAGAAGGCGCGCTCCGGCGTATCTTCCGCGCAGTGCAAACGCAGGTCGTCCATAAGCACGGCGCGCACAGACGCCCCGTCCACGTT
>DAOUAY010000067.1:0-3675 GCA_034432995.1 Anaerolineae bacterium
GCGCGCGCGACACTAGAGCAGTTGAGGGCGGCATAAGATGGGCGAGCGCTTCGAAAACCGCGATATGGCTGGCACCTTGTTCCATAACGTCAACCTGTATGGAACGACGTTCGATGATGTCAACCTGGAAAATGCGCGCATCTACAACGCCAATCTCCGCAATATGACGATCGACGACGCCAACATCGCCGGGCTGACGATCTTCGGCGTGCGCGTGGACCAGTTGCTCGAAGCGGAATTCGACCGCCGCGACCCGGAACGGGTGCGGCTACGGATGAGCGACATCTTCGATCCTGACGAAGTGCGCCGCGTGCTGGCGCGCCTCGACGAACTGCGCGCCGAATTCTACGCCCGTTTGCGCGCCACGCCGCCGGATAAACTCAACGCGCATCCCGGCCCGGAGCGGTGGTCGGCGTTGGAACACGTGCGACATCTGCTGTTCGCCGAAGATTTGTACCTCAACCACTGGCTGCTGCGCAACGATCAGCCGTGGTATAAACTAGGATTTTTGCCGCCGTTTCTTGAGGGTAATCCCAAATTCGCCGATGTGGGTACCGAACCAACCGACAACCTTGAAACCGTTTTGGCGGCGTGGGAGGAGATTCACGCCGGGATGCAGGCGTTCGTCGCCGCGATCACACCAGAAATCCTCAAGCGCGACACCAGCGATGTGGACTTCGGACAGCGCAGCGTCGGTGGCGTCCTGCAGGGGATGGCAAAGCACGACCTGGCCCACATCCGCATGGCAGAAAGCGCCCTCGCCGACCTGTAGCACGGGTTTATCTCTCGCAGGAGTCAGAGTCTTTGCCTGTCATGTTGACAAAGCAACAGTAGGTCGTACAATGTAGAAGCTATCTGGCGGAAAACAGCAACGTGGAATATCGGGGTTGTGCGAGCTGGCACAACCCCGATGTTATTGTCGCCGTCAACCGACAGAAAAAACAAATTTACAAAAAGGCGGTTTACTATGCGCAGGGTCAAATTTCCGGTCGTAAGCATTATTTTGTTCGTTTTTGCCGTGTTGTTCTCAGCCTATACGATTTGGGCAGCGATCTACTCATTCAACACTATCTCGGAAGCAGTCGCCGCAGGGCAGTTGGTGATCAGTGGAAGTGAGTTCAAGGTCGCAAATTTCCTGATGAACAACGTTGCCCAATATGCGTTTTTCGCAATCGCACTCTTTGCATTGGGCTGGATCGTGCAAGTCGTTTCGCTTGAGGTCGATGAGGACGAATACGAAGATGTGGATGCAGATGAGGATCCATCCTTCGAAGAGATTGCGGACGAAGATGCCGACGAAGCTGACCACGAGGCGTTGGAACAAAACAACAACGAATGATGCAGGACGGTGATGAATGATTGCCATAGCGACTGTCACAAAACAGTCGCTATGGTCATTTATGGTATAAGAGTAATCCGTTTCATCTGCTAAATTCGTTGACCAAGAGGAGGCATGTATGCAGTATCGCACTTTGGGTCGAACTGGCCTGCAAATCAGCGAAGTCAGCCTGGGGACTGAGTACCTGATCGGCAAACCGCGCGATCATATCGTTGAAGTCATCCACACGGCGCTGGACGCGGGGATCAACTACTTCGACTTGTTCTGCGCAACGCCTGACTTCCGCGACGCGATGGGTGCAGCGTTCGCCAAACGGCGTGAAAACGTTCACCTCGCGGCGCACCTGGGCGCAGCGGTCAAGGACGGGCAGTACCTGAAGACGCGCTCGCTCAAAATTTGCGAGACGTTCTTCGAGGACTTCCTCACCCGCTTTGCGACCGACTATGCGGATGTGCTCGTGTTGCACAACTGCGACAGACAGAACGACTTCGACGTTCTATTCCGCGAGAACGGCCCGCTTGGGCTGGCCTTGCGGCTGAAGGAAGAGGGCAAGACGCGCTTTCTCGGCTTCAGCGGGCACACCGTCGAAACGGCGTTACAGGCAGTCGAGAGTGGCTATATCGATGTCCTCATGTTCCCGGTGAATATGGCGGGAAACGCCGTCCCCGGCAAAAAGGAATTGCTGAAGACGTGCCAGGCGCACGGCGTGGGCGTCGTGGCGATGAAGCCCCTGGGTGGCGGGAAGCTCTTGCAAGGCCCACGCACCGTGCGCATGGCGCACTACCAGATGGGCGGCGAGGCACAGCAGATCAAGAAGAACGTGCCGATCACGCCGGTACAATGTCTGCATTACACGCTCTCGCAGGTGGGGGTCTGCGCGGCGATTCCGGGATGCGCTAACGTGGAAGAGTTGCGCGGCGTGCTGGCCTACGCGGACGCGACAGAAGCCGAGCGCGACTTCTCCGACATCATCGCCGACTTCGAGCAGTACGTGCCCGGTGAGTGCGTCTACTGCAACCACTGCCTGCCCTGCCCGGCGCAGATCGACATCGGGCAGACGCTTCGACTGTTCGATATGGCGCAACAAGACTTCGCCCCGGCCATCCGCGCCGTATACGATGCCATGCCGACGCACGCCTCAGACTGCACGGCCTGTGGCGCGTGCGAGAAACGCTGCCCGTTCGGCGTCCCCACCGTCGCCCGCATCGCAGAAGCGGCTGTATTCTTCGCTTAAGCCATTATTTGTCAGCAGATTAAGCAGATTTAGCAGATGTATTGTAAGCCAATCAAAAAAATCTGCTTGATCTGCTCAATCTGCTGACAGAAACAACAACTCTACGAAAATCAGCGTCCAGGTAGGATTTCCGGCGGCGCGAGGTGATACTTCGCGGCGATGTTGCAGAATTGGGCGTAGGTTTGCGCGAGAAGCGGGATGCCGCTGCGTCGACATTCCACTTCCGCCTCGAATTCCTTCTGCCCGGCAAAGTAGACCCGCTCTTCGCCTTCAGCCGGTGGCGTGTCGCGCAGATCGCGGAGCATCCGGTCCATATCGCGGCGAAACTCGCGTGGATCGCGGAACGCAGCGATTTTGATCGCGCCGAAGAAGTGACTCACGCGGCCCGATGAGGTCGCCGTGTCGGAAACGTCCGGACCGAAGGGCGCGCCGCACAGCACGGCACAGAGGATGTCCACCATCACCGCCAGGCCGTAACCCTTGTAGCCGCTGAACAACTCACCCTCGCCGCCGAGGGGCAAGATGCCGCCGCCCACCCTGTGAAACATATCATCCAGCAGCGACGCCGTATCTTTCGCCGTGCGCCCATGCCTATCCACAGCCCATCCCGGTGGCAATTCTTTGCCCAGGCGGTCGTACACTTCGATCTTGCCGCGTGGCACCACCGTCGTCGCCATGTCCAGCACGAAGGCGCGCTCTTCGTCCGCAGGGGCGGCGAAGGCCAGCGGGTTCGTGCCGAACATCACCTGCCGCCCGAAGGTGGGGACACCCAGCGAGGCGGTGTTGGTCATCGCTATGCCGAGCATGTCGGCTTCGAGCGCCATCATCGCGTAGTATCCGGCGATCCCGAAGTGCGTGGAATCGCGCACGCAGCCGAACGCCGCGCCGTTCTCTCGCGCCTTGGCGATGATCCGCCGCATCGTCCTGGCGCTGACGGGCGCGCCCATCGCGCCGTGCGCGTCCACGACGAGCGACATCGGCGTGTCCATCACAATCTCAACAGCGGCGTCGGGGCGCACGACGCCCGTTTCGAGGCCATTCACGTAGCGGGGCAGTCGCGCCGTCCCGTGCGAGGGAATGCCGCGCGCGTCTGCTGCGACCA
>DAOUAY010000068.1:0-4119 GCA_034432995.1 Anaerolineae bacterium
ATGATGTCCTCCTAAGCGATCGCGACCCGTTCCATCACGAAGAATTGCAGGCGATCCCCCGATTCAACATGGTCAAAATTAGCCAGTTTGACGCCACATTCGAAGCTTTGCCGCACCTCGCGCACGTCCTTCTCATAGCGCTTGAGAGAATCCAGCCCGCCTTCATGAAGAACCTGTCCATCGCGCAGGACGCGCACTTTGGCATTGCGTTGAATGACGCCATCGGTGACGTAACACCCGGCCACGCGACCCACCCTGGGGATGTCAAAAGTCTGGCGCACCTGCGCCTCGCCGATCACTTTCTCCTCGTAAACTGGCGCGAGCATACCCTTCATCGCCTTTTCCACGTCATCGACGATCTCATAAATGATGTCATAGAGCTGAATGGGCAGGTCTTCCATGTCGGACATCCGGCGCGCCGAGGTATCCGCAGTGACGCGGAAGCCGATGACGATGGCTTCTGAGGCCAGCGCCAGGTTGATGTCCGACTCGTTGATGTTGCCGGCAGCCGCGTGAATGATGTTGATCTTCACTTGATCATTGCTCAACCGTGTTAAGCTGTTGACAATCGGCTCGATAGAGCCTTGCACGTCAGTTTTGAGGACGATGTTCAGTTCCTTGATCTGCCCCTCGCGGATGCGGCTGGAAATATCGTCCAATGAAAGCGGGCGCATCGCCGTGCGCGCCAGGTCTTTGGCCCGCGCCTCTTCCTGGCGTTTCTGCGCGATGGCGCGCGCCGTGCGTTCATCCTTGACCACCTCGAGGCGATCCCCGGCGTCAGGGACGTCGTGCAGCCCGACGATGACGGTGGGGGTGGCCGGCGGCGCGGTACGATGGCGCTTATCGTTCTCATCTTGCAGCGCGCGGAGCTTCCCCCACGTCTTGCCGACGATGACCACGTCGCCAGTGCGCAACGTCCCATTTTGGATCAGAACGGTTGCCAGTGGTCCTTGTCGTTTGTCGAGTCGGCCTTCGAGCACCGTACCGACGGCTTCCCGTTCCGGGTTGGCTTGCACGCAGGCTTCATCGGCTACCAGTAAGATGGCCTCAAGCAGGTCCTCAAGACCAAATCGATTTCGCGCCGAGACAGGGATGATCATTGTATCGCCGCCCCACTCGTCGGGCATCACGCCGAGGTCGCTCAATTGCTGTTTGACAACCTCGGGCCGCGCGTTTGGCTTGTCGATCTTGTTCAGCGCGACGATGATCGGCACATGGGCCGCGCGCGCGTGGTTGAGGGCCTCAATCGTCTGCGGTTGCACGCCATCGTCGGCGGCGACCACGAGTACCGCGATGTCGGTCGTATTCGCGCCGCGCGCGCGCATCGCAGTGAAGGCTTCGTGACCGGGTGTGTCAAGGAACGTGATCCGGCGTCCATTGTGCTTCACCTGATATGCGCCGATATGCTGCGTGATGCCGCCGCTTTCTTTGTCCACCACGTTCGTATGGCGGATCGCGTCCAGGAGGGAGGTTTTGCCATGATCGACATGCCCCAAAACGGTGACGACCGGTGGACGGCTACAAAGGTCCTCCGGCGCTTCGGTAGAGAGCAGAATTTGCCATGCGGAAAGCTCAGATTCTTTTTCCTCTTCGAGTTCAGCATAAGGTTGCTTGGCTTCGAAGCCAAATTCGCTGGCGATGACCGCCGCAGTATCGAAGTCAATCTGCTGGTTGATGCTGGCGAGCACGCCGTTGCTCATCAGGATTTTGATGATCTTGATCGGGGTTTCGCCCAATAATTCGGCCAAATCACGCACCGTAATAATCTCTGGGATCGTGACTTCTTTTAGTTCGTTCATACGCAATCCTCCTCTGTCAAATTTTCGACCCCCGGCATGACACGCGAATCACAAATCCGCTGCGTCTGGCTCCAGGGTTTCGGGAAGGGCAGCCGCATACGCCTGCAACGCCGCCACTTCCTCTGCGGTCAAAGTCACACGCAGCGCCCGCTCCAGCGCGCCGCGTTTGAGAGCCTGACTCCAGCACACGCGCTGGCGGCACAAATACGCACCACGGCCCTTCTGTTTGCCGGTCTCATCGACCACCACGCCGCCCCCGGCCAGGCGCACGACGCGCACCAGCGCGCGTTTCGCGCCGTGGGCGCGACACGCCACGCACGTTCGCTCCGGGATATGCTTTGGTCGCGATGGTTGCTTTTTCTTTGCCATACTGCATCATGAAACAAAAAAGGGACGCCAGCAATCTTCTGGCGTCCCTCAAGTCCTCAGGACTGTGAGTTATGTCCCCTAGTATAACCTCAACCGTCGTATCGGTATCATCACAACAATCCCGATGACCATTAGAGCCTCTCCACCCGCTTTCTTGCCCGACAGACAAGAAAACAAGCGACCGAGACTCTGTTCGGTTTCAGGTTATCCAGGCCAGGATTAGCCCAAAGATTGCAAAGCCGGCACGCGCTCAACGTTAGAACTCTTCGTCGAAATCTGTCCACATATCCTTGTGACGCCGTCGCTTGCGCACGACAAAGGTCTCGCCGGTTTTGTCATCGAAAACCATAGCGCGGCCCTTCCTCTTCTTCCGTTTGTCTTTGCGCCCGTCATCATCATCTTCATCTGAGAACTCTTCGTCCTCGAAGACTTCCGCGAATACTTCAGCCACCTCGCCTAAAGTCTCCACAGCAAGGTCCTCAGCCTGAGTCACGGTATCCACCGGCGTCTCTTCGGCGACCTCGACCTCAGCTTCGAGCGCCACAGGTAAAGCCTCCGCCTCCGGTTCGGCGACCGTTTCGGCTTCCACCACAGGCTGTTCAACCTCCGGAGAAACGACCGGAGCGACCACGCCCGCCTCTTCAGGTGCGCTGACCGGCTCGGCTGCCACAGCCGCCTCAGTTACTTCTGGCGCTGCGGCTTCGACGACAGGCTCGACAAACTGCAAACCAGATGCTTCTATGACGTCTTTGATTTCGCGCAGCGCCTTTACGCCGACTCCTTCGATCATCAGCAAAGCCTCGTCGCCCAGGGCCATCCGCTCCATCACGTCGCCAACGCTGCGGAGGCCGCTGCTGGCAAGATGGCTATGGACCTTGTCCGACAGGTTGAGTGTGGCGAGCGGTTGGTCATAAGCCAGGACCGGCACACGCGCGCGTGCAGCCTGCTGCGCCTGCCGGCGCTCGGCATCGGCTTTTTCCTGAGCAGTGCGTCGGGCGCGCGCTTGCCGCGTCGCCGGACGTTCCGCATCCCGCCGCAAGATCATGGCCTCGCGCACCGCTTCCACGGTGCTCTTGAGGATGCGGCGCTCTTCGTCGGTGTACGGATAATGTTCACCCTCATGGGTACGCATGATGCCCGCCAGGCGCGGCACCAGGGAAGCGTTGGTTTTGAGGACGTCCAACAGTTCCGGCGTGGTATTGACCTGTTCCAACGCCCACAGTGCGGCCTCCGTCGCCCCCTGGATGTCCACCCGCCAACCGGTCAGCTTGGCTGCCAGACGTGCGTTCTGCCCGGAGCGGCCAATCGCCAGTGAGAGCTGGTCATCCAGCACCACCACCGAAGCGGTACGCCCGCCGGGGTTGTTCTCGTCCAACACGACGCTGAGCACCTGGTTCATACTCAGGGCGTTGGCAATGAAGATTTTCGGGTCCTTGTTCCACTCGATGACGTCGATGCGCTCGTCGTGCAGCTCGTTGGAGATCGTCTGAATGCGGATGCCGCGCATCCCCACGCACGCGCCCACCGGATCCAGCCCGGCCTGACGTGTGGAGACGGCGACCTTGGCGCGCATCCCAGCTTCGCGCGCGACGGCGTTGATCTCCACCTGACCGGCGCGGATTTCGGGGACTTCCAGTTCCAACAGACGGCGCAACATCAACGGATGGCTGCGGCTGACGACAATTTCCGGCCCGCGCGAGCTGCGCTTCACTTCCAGCACGTAGACGCGGATCTTCTGATGGAGCATATAGCGTTCCCCTGGAATCTGTTCCCGCCGAGGCATATGCGCCTCTTCCGTGCGGTCCAGATGCAGGGTAACACCGTGAGGCGATACCGACTGGATCGTGCCAATGATAATCTCGTTTTCCTGGCGGCTAAAGCGGTTGTACTGGCTCTCGCGTTCTGCTTCACGTAGCCGTTGGGTGATGACCTGCTTGGCGGTTTGCGCCGC
>DAOUAY010000069.1:0-6512 GCA_034432995.1 Anaerolineae bacterium
CCTACGTCGGTCAAGGGCGTGCAGGCGCCGAGTGGCGTCAGTTCCAGGTCAAGATCGGTCACTTCCGGCGGGACGCCGACGACCGGGCTGGTCAACGGCGCGTAGCCTTCCGCCTCGACGGTGACATACCAACAGCCTGCGCTGACATCCCACCCGTAGTAACCGTCTGCCGTCGTGTGCTGATAGGGCAGCTTCGGCGTGGTCGGCGTGACGTCCGCGTTAGCGATGATACCCAGGTCCGTGGGCGCGGGCTGGCTCCATGGCGTATCCGCCGGCTTGGAGAGGTTGGACTCGCAGGTGTTGGGGCGGTCGTCGTCGGGGCCGGTCTTGGGCAGCCAACCGGGGACGTTGTACAGCGTGACGGTTGCGCCTTCTACCGGTTGCCCGGTTTGCTTGTCCGAAACGATGCCGCTCGGATCGTACAGCGTGATGTAGCCCACCGTCGTTGTGGACGTTCCTTCACTGCATACGGCGACGACATTGAGCGTGGCGTTGCCGGTGAGAGCGGCGGCGGGGATGGTGGCCCGGTACAGGTTGCCGCTGATGTTCGCCATTGCGTATTGCGGGCCGGTGGAGAGCGTCAATGTCACCGCGCTTAGCGCGCCGGTGGGACAGGTCACGGCGCGGGTGACGGTAATATCGCTCCGATTGGGCGCGGGCATCGTGATTTGCGCCGTGCCGTCGGGGTTGTAGGCGACGCTGCCGGATTCGGTTTCCACGTCAGCGGCGGGTGGCTGTGGCAAGGCCAGCACCGCGTCGATGCCGGTGCGCGGCACGCCCGGCGTGATGGTGATGACGTTCGCCGTGGCGATGGTGGGTTTGGCGTTGTAGTATTGCGGGGCCAGTTGGTGCGTGGGGTCTACGAATTGCACGCGGTAGTCAATGCCGAGGCCCTGGCCCAAGTTGGTGAATTGGTAGGTTCCGTCGGCGGTGGTGTGGGTGGTGGTGAGGTGTTGCCAAGTTTCCCATGGTACTGATGAACGATACAGATTGATCTGTACACCCTCAACGGGAAGAGTATCGGTGAGTATGACAGTACCGCTCAAAATGCCTGGTTCTTGACCGCAGATGAGACCGGTGCCGTAGAAGTAGGGGATACTACTGAGCCATGTGGGCACCTCCCCGGTGGGTGGCGCACACCAGTTGGTGCCGTAGAAGCTGAAGTAGTTGAGCTGGGGCAGTGCAGTGAGAAAGGCGGGTATCTCACCATTGAGAGGGTTATTGTGCAGACTAAAAGACCACAACGCCGTAAGGTTAGCCATCTCGGGCGGCAAACTGTTCAGTTGGTTACTATCCAGACCAAGAGCCCACAACGACGCGAGATTGCCGATCTCCGGCGGGATGGCGCCACTCAGTTGATTGCCGCTCAAGCCAAGGTTCGTTAACGCAACGAGGTTGCCAATTGTCGGTGGAATGATGCCAGTCAATTGGTTGTTAGACAGAGTGAGCCGCCGCAATGCGGTGAGGTTACCGATCCAGGGGGGAATAAGGCCGCTCAGTTGGTTCCCAAACAGTTCAAGTAATTCCAATGCAGTGAGATTGTTGATCTCAAGTGGGATGGGACCAGTCAATTGGTTGCGGAACAGAACAAGTTCTCGCAACACGGTGAGGTTGCCGATCTCAGGCGGGATAGTCCCACTCAGCCGGTTGCTGCTAAGGGAGAGTTTGGTTACATTGCCAGATGCACATGTAACCCCAAACCAACTGCAAGGCGTATTTGTCGTCAGCCAGCCGGTTTTGTTTGTCCAGTTATCCCCGCTGGTTGCGTTGTAGAGGGCGACCAATGCTTCACACTGGATTTGGGGGATTTCGGTGACGGTTGAACAATCGAACTGCGCGCTGCGCGTCTCTGGTTCGACGCGTCCGTTAAAATCCGCCTCCGTCCGTTGACAAATTTCTGTCCAAGGGATTGTTTCTATACATCCCGGTTTTTCTCTTGTTCGGCGAGCAAGCGCGCGAGTAATTGCGCCTGGGCATCTGGCGCGGGTATGGCATCGGGTGGGCTTTCCGGCGGCGTTTCTTCGCGTAGCCATTCCTGGAGAGCGCGTTCAGCCTCGTCATCAGGAAGATGGAGCGCCGGAAGCGTGTCGGGTTCGAGCGGGCCGGCGGTCACCGGCTCTGGCGCTGGAGTTTCCGGCATGGGCGGCGCTTCGATGCCGAGCCATTCGAGGGTGTCCATACCGGCAAAGGGATTGTCGCCAAGCGCGCGCGGTGGGTGGCGTTTTTCTTCGTCAGACATCGGCCATCACCCTTTCGACCAGATGGGCGTAATCTAGCGCGCCGGGACTGTGCGGCGCGTACTCGAAGATGCTCTGTTGATGGCTGGATGCCTCAGCGAGCTTCACGTTGGCGCGGATGGGATCGGCGACTTTTCCGCGGAAGTACTGTTCCAGCAGTTGCAGCACGTCGCGGTCTTTACGCAATCGCCCGTAGTACATCGTTGGCACCACCAACGTCAGCCGTAGCTGGTGATCGGGGATGCGCCCGATGGTCTTGAGCGTGTCAATGACCTGCCGGATGCCCACCATAGCCAGGTAGTCGGTTGAAACCGGGACGATGAGTTCGGTGGCGTAGAGCAGCGCGTTGTGCGTGAGCATACTGATGCTGTGCGAGCAGTCGAGCAGGATGTAGTCGTAGCCGTTGACCGGCTTCATCGTGTGGTAGAGGACGCGCCGGGCGATGCGCTCGTCGTTGATCTTCCACAGTTGTCCTTCGACGCGCACCAGGGCTTGACTGCCCAGGATGAGATCGAGGTTCTCCCGCGCCGGAACGATGCACTCTTCCGGGGTGGCGTACCCGAGCATCACGTCGGCGCTGCCGCGCGGATGCCGGACGCCCAGCCACGTCCCCAGGCTGCCTTGCGGATCCATATCCATGCACAGGACGCGCGCCCCGCGCAACGCCAGTCCTGCGCCCAGGTTGACGGTCGTGGTTGTCTTTCCTGTGCCGCCTTTGTAATTGAGGATGCTGATGATGCGTGTCATTCTTACCTCATTGCGCATAGTATACCCCGAAAATGCCGATCCCGGTAGGGCGTGATGCTGCGAAACTCCCGGTCGTATTTCCCGAAACCCGACAGGTCTGCTATAATGGATGTTTGGCGCAGTGAGGCAATTGTATGCTCAAGTATCTAATCTGGGACGCGGGCGGGACGCTGTTCGATACGTATCCGGCAGTGGTGGAGGCGTGTCGCGTGGCGTTGAGCGGCTTCGGCAAGGAGGCGCCGTCGGAGTGGGTGATGGCCTTGTGCAAACAGACGATGTCCCACGGTATCCGCACGCTGGCGGATACGTTCTCTCTGGATGAGATGACTTTCCAGCAGCACTTCAAACAATCTTATGCGGACATCGATGCGCAATACCAACCCCCGTTCCCTGGCGTGGAGGCTGTCTGCCGTCACATCTGCGAGATCGGCGGGCGAAATTTCATCGTGACGCATCGTGCGCGCGCTTCGTTGCAGGCGCTTTTGGAAGCCCACAGGATGGCGCATTATTTCACCGATTTCATCGCCAAGGAAGACCCGTACCCGCGCAAGCCTGATCCCGCTGCCATTGAAGCCCTGATCGCACGGTATACGCTTGACCGCAGCCAGTGTCTTCTCATTGGCGACCGCAATCTGGACATCGTCGCCGGGCAACGCGCCGGCATCCGCACGTGCTTCTTCGGCAGTGAGCCGCATGAGGCGCAGCCGGATTTGGCAATCGTGGATTACTCGGCCCTGCAGCGCTGGTTGCAAGTCGAAAACGTTGATTTTCGCGCCGTGTGACATCTGCCGCGTTTTCTTGTATAATAGGCGCTTGTGGTTATTTTGGCAGCACATTCCAAAACACTTTGGGCCTTTGACTTTCGACTTTTGACTTTTGACTTTCGACTTTCGACTTTCGACTTTTGCTAGGGAGGCAGGATTTTACTTATGACGACGTACCCGACTTTCCCGGACTTCAAGCCATTATCGCTTGAGGACCGTGACTTACTCCATCAACGGTTGTGGCAGTACCAGCCGGACACTTCCGAACTGACCTTTATCAATCTGTTTATCTGGCGCGAATATTACAACTTTCAGTGGTCGTTCGTTGGCGATTGTTTGTTGATTGTGGCGGACCGCGAGGAGGATCCGTTTGCGCTCCAACCGGTTGGGCCGTCGTCGCGTGGCGCGGCGACGCGCGACTTGCTCTACTGGTTGCGTGATACCCGGGGGGTGGCTGCGCCATCTATCCGGCGCGCCGACCGGCGTTTGGCCGCCGAGCTGCAGAGCTGCAAAGAGTTTGTGGTCGAGCCGGCGCGCGCCCACTTCGATTATGTCTATCGCAGCGAAGACCTGGGTTCGCTCGCCGGGCGCAAGTACAGCAAGAAGCGTAATCACATCAGCCAGTTTTTGCGCGCTTATGCTTACACTTACGCGCCGATCACCCCTTCACTCACCGATGATTGTCTGGCGTTGGCGGAAGTGTGGTGCGAACAACGCTTGTGCGAAGACGACATCAGCCTGTTGCACGAATTCCGCGGCATCCGTGACGCGCTGACTCGTTTCGATGCGCTACACCTTGAAGGCGGCGCAGTCCTGATTGACGGAAAGGTACAGGCGTTCTCCCTGGGCGAAATCTTGAACGAAAGCACGGCGGTCGTCCACATCGAAAAAGCAAACCCGGAATTCAAGGGCATCTACCCGATGATCACGCAGCAGTTCTCGGAGCAGCGCTGGCAGGGCCAGGTCGCCTACATCAACCGCGAGCAAGATTTGGGCGATCCAGGTTTGCGTCAGGCGAAGGAATCCTACTTCCCGGATCACCTCGTGGAGAAATTCAGTGTACGTCTCGCGTAGTAGCGACTTCAGTCGCTCACATCTTCAAAAACAACTCGAATCGTTGCTACGCCAGTTGCGCGGGGGGCGTTAAGAACGTGGACGCGCGCTTGCTGGACGTACTGCAACTGGCCCGTGAAGGGCAGCGGGAGACCGCGCTGTTACGCCTGCGCTCGTATTTGCAGGCTAACTCCGTCGATGCCGACGCCTGGGTGGTGCTCGGCGGATTAGCGCCGGAGCAAAAGATCGCATTATCGGCGCTGCGGCGCGCGGTGCAGTTGGCGCCGGAGAACGCGATGGCGCGCGACGCTCTGGCGGCTATGGAAGCGCAGACGATGGCGCGCGATGCTCTGGCGACGATGCCCGAATTTCCCCCGATCGTTGCGCCGGTCTCATTGGAACTTCCTGCTCGTGCCGAGTATACGTCTCCGCTGCCAGAACCTGCGCCAGAACTGGAAATTCCTGCGCAGCCTGCGGATGTCGAGCCGTCTGAAGCGCCGCGCGGCGCGGAAGTGGCCGAAGTACCAGAGATCATCCGGGAATCTGAATCGCAGCCGGCATCAGACGTTATCCCGTCCTCTACGGAAACCGCTGCCGAAGCTGCGCAACCCGAAACCGCCTGGGACGCGGATTTTCAGGCTGCGCGCGACGCCCGTGCGGTCGAGTGGCCGTTTGCCGCGCGTGGCGAGAAGAATCGCACATTGGGCGCGCTGTTGGACGAAAACCGGCTCACCCGCCAGGATTTGTTATGGGCTGTGCAAGAGGCGCGCAACGAGGACGTTCGTAGAGCTTCCCAGGTGATCCTGGATACGACGCATCGCCTGGCAGACGTGACGATGTCGCCGGAGGATGCGCGCTTGATCGCCTGGCCGTTCCGCCGTTTGAACCGTCCGCTGGGCAAGCTGGTGGATGCGGGCGCCGTCCATGTGAAAGATTTGCGTCGCGCCGCCTGGTACGCGAAGGACGCGCGCTTGCGTGAAGCGGCTCGCATGATGCTGCCGGCGGCGTTGGAGCGTCGGGAAGCCGAACAGCGTAAACGCGCAGCGCAGAAAGAACAGCAGCAGCCGTCTGAGCAGACCCGCCCCGCAGAACCGCAAAAGTCCGCACCGGCGTCATCGCCTGCCGGGAAACCAGCGCAGCCAGCGCAGGAACGCAAAAAAGTACCAGCGCCTAACGTTTCCAATAAGACCAACCGGGCTGAGCCTGCGCCCGATGACCACTTGTCGCGCCCGATGTCTGTCATTCAAGGTTCCGATTATCTGGCAAACGAGGTACAGCGCCGCTACCGCCAGAACTACTTTATCGCTGCTGTCGCACTTCTTCTCGTGCTGGCCGGGCTGTTGGTCGCGCTGGCGATCATCGTGACGGAACTGGTCAGCCAAAAGTCGCCGGCGCTGTGGCTCTGGCCGCTGGTTGCAGTGTTGCTTTTGCCGCTCTTTGCTTTGAGCGATCTCTTCGTCGAACTGCGGCAAGCGGAACAGAACTTCCGGCGCGGACAGTTGGGAGAGAGTGAAGTGACGCGGTTGTTACGTCTGGGACTTGGCGGCGATTGGACATTATTCCGCAATGTGAAATTGCCGGGCAGCAAAGCCGATATCGATATGGTGCTGCTGGGGCCGCCGGGCGTGTTCACGTTGGAGGTGAAAGCCTACACCGGCAACTATCGCTACGCCAAACAGCACTTCTATCGCCGCTCGATGATGTCCTGGCG
>DAOUAY010000070.1:0-1514 GCA_034432995.1 Anaerolineae bacterium
GTCGTTTTGGTCGGCAACCCACGCGCCATCGCCATCGCCGTGCACAACGACAAAATCGCGCAGCGCAACACGCGGTTGACGGAGCGGCTGCTGGCGTGGAGGCCGTCTTCTGCGCGGGGGTATGCAAGTGGCTGATCTTCATCTTTTTTTACTCGTGAAGGCATTGTGGAGATCCTGAATCTTCAACCCAAAGGAGCACAGGCCAAACCATATCAAGTAAAGCAGGTCCGCAACCTCATTTTGCGGTACAGGTTAGGAGGAAGTGATGAAAACTAAATATGCGATTATCATCTATTGGAGCGATGAAGATGAAGCTTTCATTGCGGAAGTACCAGAATTGCCAGGATGCATGGCCGACGGCGCTACGTATCAGAGTGCTCTAGCCAATGCTGAACTCATCATTCAAGAGTGGATTGCCACTGCACGAGAGCTAGGACGCCCTATTCCAGAACCACGCGAACAGGTTACGAGGGGCTGGGGGGCGTTTATGGGATTGCAGCCGGTTTCGGTGTGAGTGTACATTCCAC
This sequence comes from Anaerolineae bacterium, assembly GCA_034432995.1. Taxonomy (GTDB): domain Bacteria; phylum Chloroflexota; class Anaerolineae; order B4-G1; family SLSP01; genus DSWT01. The sequence continues at coordinate 528 of DAOUAY010000070.1, forward strand.
CGTTGGTATGCGTGCCTCTCGGACGACACTCAAATCCAAAACGGCGCTGCGCTTGTATAAGCGCAGCGCCGTTCTGTGATATTGATCAGGGATTACAATTTCACCACGCGGTTTTCCTTCCGCGCCTGCTCCGCCGCGAAGACCATCAAGTGCGATTCCAGCGTCTCATCCGGGCCGGAGAGGATCTGGCTTTGATCCTCGTCGCGGAGCGCCTGGCTGAAGTGGCGCATCAGCCAGTAATCGCCGCCGCCGTGCCCGTCGAGCACCGAGTCTGTGTTGATTTCGGATTTTTATCCTATAGGAGCAATGGATCGACGGATGCCGGTAGCGGCGTTTTAGGTATGCCGTTCCCACCTTTCTATGGCCTTCTGGAGTATCTGACGCAGTTGCTCATTGGGAATATCCTCAATACTGGCATAAAGTACGCCGTTGACGTTGATTGTCAGATCACCCTCAGGCCCGGTTCCCAGGTCTACTACATACGATGACAGTGTGGGATCCGCTTGGAGTTCGGCGTTGATAATGTCTTCGATTTGTTCTGCAAAGGGAGCAGCCACGGCTTCGCCAGGATCATAGTCAAAGACCGTGATATCCTCGCCGTCGGCCTGTGTCGCCGCTATGGTTTCTGGCGGGGGCGTGGTTTGCATCCACACCGGTTTTTCGTCTGGCGATGGGGCTTGGGTGAGGTTGATTGTGGGCAACTTCATAAAGTATAACGCCAACACGACGATGATGACCACGATACTAATGGCCCCTACGACCAATACAACCAGCGGAATTGCGTTTATCATACTCATTCTGTTTCCTCCTTTTGAATAGTCGAACGTATAGTTTTTATAGCCTTATTACCCGACTTTCTTTCCGCGCCTGCTCCGCCGCGAAGACCATCAAGTGTGATTCCAGCGTCTCATCCGGGCCGGAGAGAATCTGGCCTTGATCCTCGTCGCGGAGCGCCTGGCTGAAGTGGCGCATCAGCCAGTAATCGCC
>DAOUAY010000071.1:0-14695 GCA_034432995.1 Anaerolineae bacterium
TGCGGATAGAGCCGCGTGTTATAGTTCAGCATCACCACCGAATCCCCTACGCGCAGGCGCGGCGGCAACGCCAGATCGCTATGGCACGACCAACACGTTCCCGGCTTACCGCCGGTGGCCTTCAACGCAGCCAGATCGTAGAAGTTCTCGGCGCTGCACTGCGCGCAGTAGATGATGGTATCGCGCAGATTCACCAGCGCCTTGCGCCATTCGCTCGCGCGCACGCGCCCGCCGTAAGGATCGCGCAGCCCGGTGGTGAACGCCTGCACAAACAGATCGCGGACGGACTGAGGGTAGAGCGGCCAGTAGTCCTGCACGCGAACGTGATATCCCGGCACCGGGCGGTTGGTATCGTTGCTGGGATCGAAGATGAAGACGGGATCCGCACCGAAGAGCCGCTGTTCCACCGCGCGATCGAAGGCCGGGACGTTGAGCGCGCGTTCGCCTTCCAGTGGATGGTGCACCATCATCATGTAGAACAGCAATGCGGAGAGCGTGTGCAGGTCCGACTGGACGCCGGGCGCGGCCTCACCACGCACGAGTTCCGGCGCGGCAAAGCGCAGCGACCGGGGCGCGCCGGCAGTGCCTTCGGGCACGATGTTGTCCGCGTAGACAAAAAGCACATCGCCCGTGTCTGGATCGAAGAAAACGTTGCGCGGCGACAGGTCGCGGTGACACAGGCCCTTCAAATGCAAGGCCGTGAAGTTTTCCACAATGCCTAAAAGTGCCGTCGTCAGGGTGTGGAAGGTCGGTTCCACCCACTGCTTCACCAGGTCCTCGCTGTTTCTGAAGCGCGGGGCGCGCAGCGCAGTGAGGTAGCCAAAGCCGGGCACGTCCGCCGATTCAACCACCGTCGTCGGCCAGAGGAAGCTCGGCGTAGGTGGCCCCTGCTGGATCAGCGTTTCGAGCAGGGTGCGCTTCTCCGGCGTGGCTTCGGCGGGAAATATCCATGTCACCATCACCGGCTGGCCATCGACCTCGGCGGCATGAGCATCGGCCTGGCCTTCGGTGCTGATGAACTGATCGGTGGTGTAACGAGCAGCCAACATACCCGCCCGCTGATCCGGCACGGTGTAGAAGGTGAAGATGCTGGGCGCGGGTTGCGGTGCAGGCTGGGGCGCTGGCTGCACGACCGGCGCGGGCGCGACGACCGGCTGGACGGTTGGCGCAACCGGTGCAGGCGCGGGGACAACGGGCTGCGGAGCGGGAGCAACCGCTTGTGGTGTGGGCGTCGTCGGTTGAGGTGTGAAGGTGAGCGGCGTGGGCGGTGGCGTGGGTGCTGCCGCTGGCTGCTGGGCTGCGGGTTGTTGCGCTGCCGTCTGTTGTGCTGCCGCCGCAGCGGCGATCTGCCGCTCGATGACTTCCAACGCCTTGATCGCAGCGGGGTTATCCGGCTCCATCGACAGCCACTGGTTGATGGCGAGTTTGGCGGCTTGCAGTTTTCCGGCCTTCAACGCGGCGTCGGCTTTGGCCCGCAATTGATCGGCCATCACCGACAACTTTGCGCCGGCGCTCATCGGTACTTCAAGCGCCTTCAGCGCATTCCAGAACGCCATCGCGTCGGGATAGCGCAGCGTCGGGTCGAAAGCCAGCGCCTTGCTCAACACGCCGGCGATTCCCGCTGGCACATCACTCGGCCAGGTCTGCGGGAACTGCGGACCTTGCGCGTGCGCGTGCATGGCCTGCATCACGCTGGCATCCTCGAACAGTTTCTTCCCTATCAACATCTCATACGTGATGCAGCCAAGCGCGTAAATGTCGGCGGGGATTTCAGCAGGCGCGGTTTCCCACACCTCCGGCGCGATGTAGGCCAGCGTGCCGACCAGGCCGCCTTCGAGGCGGGTCAACCCCACACTGTTGGCGGCCATCAAGCGCGTCAGCCCAAAATCCATCAGCAGCGGGCCGCCGGGTGGATCGATGAGAATGTTCGCCGGTTTGAGGTCGCTGTGCACGAGACCCTGGCCATGCGCGTAATTCAGCGCCTCACAGACGGATTTGAGGAACGGCAGGGCCTTGTCCCACGGCACCCGCTGTCCGGTATGCGCAGCAAGCGCCTCCGCCAGACTGCCATCCCGCGCCAACTGCGTCACCTGGTAGAGATCGGTTTCCGTCTCGCCGATGTCGTAAATGGGCGTCAGATGAGGATGTTGGAGACGGGCGGCAGCGTGCAAATTATCGCGCAGACGGGCGACCCACGCCTCATCCTGCAACAACAGCGGATCGAAGAACTTGACGGCCACCAGACGGCCAATGCTCGTGTCCTCGGCGCGATACACAGTGGCAAAACGGCCCTTGCCCAACACGCCCAACACGCGATATTTGCCTAAACTTGGAAGATTAGTACTTGTGTTCATAGTCCCCCTTTCACTAGACTCTGATTTCGCCTTCTTTTTTGCCGAAATTGATTTTCGTGCCGACGGCCAAACGCACGTTGCGCCCCGGCTCCACGTCGAGGATTGCCCCATCATCGGTGGTGATCACCCATTTTTCCTTGCTCAGGTTCCGCAGTCCCCAGATCGACGGATCGGTTGGATGCTGATTGACCTCAGCAATAGGATTGGAAAAATCGTACAACTGGTCGGTGTCCACATGATGCGGGTAGAGCTTAGTGTCCCAGTTCAACATCACGATGGCGTCCTCGATGCGGATGCGCGGCGGCAAGACGAGTGGAGCGTCACACGCCCAACACATCCCGGGAGTACCGGTAGCTTTGAGCTTATCGGCGCTGTAGAAGTTCTCCGCACCGCATTTTTGGCAGTAGATAAGGGCATCGCGCATACGCGCCATCGCCGCGCGCCACTCGCTTTCGCGGATGCGTGTCTGTGGATCATGCAGCCCAACCGTAAACGCCTTGATGAAAAGATCGCGCACAAAAACCGGATAGAGGGGCCAGAACGTCAAGGCATTATCGTGAAAGCCCTCCACCGGGCGGTTGCTGTCGTCGTTGGGATCGAAGATGAACAATGGATCGGTCCCGTACAGCTTGTTCATCGCGGGTAGATCGAGGCATTTGATGCTGCTCTCGCGCTTGCCTTCCAGTGGATGGTGGACCATGAGCATGTAGAAGAGCAACACGGCCAGCGAGTAGAGATCGGTCTGCATACTGGGTCGCGCTTCACTGCGCACGATCTCCGGCGCCATAAAACGCGGCGTACCCAGGACGCCCCCCTCGGTCGCGCCATCGACAGCCACGTTGTCGTTGTCGCAGATGAGGATCTCGCCCGTGTTCGGCTCGAAGAAGACGTTGCCGAAGGAAATATCGCGATAGCAATACCCCATCGCGTGCAGCCCGAGGAAGCTGTTCGCCAATTCCAGACCTGCCGTCGCCAACGCGCGGAATGTCGGTTCGGCCTGCCGCTTCATCAAATCGACGATGCTTTTGTATTGCGGACCGCGCAACGGCATGATGTAGCCAAATCCTTGTACATTCGCAGACTCGGTCAGCTCGATGGGCCAGAGAAATTTGTCGCTTGGCGGGCCTTTCTTGATCAGGACTTCCAGCGCCGCGCGCTGCTCAGGAGTGGCTTGCGCCGGAAAATACCATTTGAGCGCCACCTTCTGCCCGCTCAGGTCCGCGCGGTAGACTTCGCCCTGCCCGCCGCCGCCGAGAAATTTTTCGGCAGTACAAGCCATGCGGGATGTGACCGTCTGGACGGTCTGCCCATCTTTCAAAATGTGCATAGTGTACCTCCCTGAAAATAAGCAAATCTGCAAATGGCAAATCTGCAAATTAGTGTAAATTCGTGAAGATTCGTGGTAAAAGTCCCAAACACAATATCAATCGTGCCAGGCCGGATCAGTGCGGAAGGCGGCGGTCAGGCGCGCTTTCTGCGCTTCGGTCTGCCAGGAAGCGCGGATGCCGTTCAGAATCAGCGTCCGAATGTCGTCGCGGGAGAAGCCCAACACCTGCTCGAGCAACCTGAATTCTTCCGCGAGTGTATTGCCGAACATCCTGGGATCATCGGTATTTATTGTTACGAGGATACCGTGCTCAAAGTAGCAATGCGCTGGATGTTTATCCAATGAAGGGACGACGCTCGTGCGCACATTGGAGAGCGGGCACATCTCCACCGGGATGACGTGCTCCGCGAGATAATCGAGCAGCGCCGGGTCTTCTGCCGCGCGCGTCCCGTGCCCGATCCGTTCGGCGTGCAGCGCGTGGAGTGCGCCCCAGACGCTCGCCGCGCCCGCAGCCTCTCCGGCATGGACGGTGGTGTGGAAACCCAACGCGCGAGCTTGCGCATACACGTCCGCGAAAGGCTCCGGCGGATACAGTTGCTCCGATCCCCCAATGCCCACGCCGATAACGCCCTGATCGCGCACCTCGAACACTTCGGCAAGGACGCGCCCCGCATTTTCCGGGCCAAGATCACGCACGAAATCGGTGATGAGGGCGATTTCGATTTCCGGGACGCGGGCGAGACCGGCGCGGATGGCAACGGTCAACGGTTGCACGCGCAAACCGTGACGGGCAAAATCGGCCGGCGAGTAGAAAACCTCCGCGTAGCGAATGTTCTGGCGCGCCAGATCGCGGGCAATAGCCTCAGCAATGAAGGTGAAGTCTTCGTATTCGCGCAAGAACTGGTTCTTCCAGATCCACGTTTCGATGAAGTGGGGGAAGTCGCGGAAGACGAATTTTTGCTTAAGGGCGTCCAGATCAGGCAAATCGGGAGCGCCGCCGTATTTCTGGACAAGGTCCCACAATGCGGGATAGGGGATCGCGCCTTCGAGATGCAGGTGTAGTTCGATTTTCGGGACTCGTTCAAACCAGTTCATCAATGATGCTCCTTATCGGCGGTAGTCGGATAGTCATTAGTCGGATAGTCATTAGTCGGATAGTCGTTAGTCTGGTCGTCGTTAGTCGGATAGCTGTACGATGGTCATTATAGTACAAGATGGCGAGTTGGACTACTGCACAATCCTCAGGCCGGGGCGGGCGAGGGCAGAGAGTCCGGCTTCCGTTACGTTCTCGCAGCCAGTCACATCCAATACACGCAAAGTAGCGAATGTCGCCAGATGCGCCAGTCCCCCATCGGTGATGGGGGTACTGCCGAGGTAGAGGTGGGTGAGCCGCGGCAAATCCCGCACGTGTGCGAGCGTCGCATCGGTGAGCGGCGTGCTCTCCAAATCCAGGTGCGTCAGAGCTGCCAGCCCGGCGAAGTGCGCCAGCCCTACGCCCGTGACCGGCGTGTGTGAAAGATCAAGCCGCGTCAGGTCGGCAAACGCGCGCGCGTGAGCCAATCCCGCGTCGGTGATGCGCGTTCCGGCAAGCGTCAGGTCGGTCAATCCGCTGAGGACGCTCAACCGCGCCAGCCCCTCATCGGTGATCGCCGTCCAGCTCAGATCAAGCCGCGCCAGGCCGATGAGCGGGTGCAGGTAGACGATGCCGGCGTCGGTCAGACCGGTGGCTTCCAGGTTCAGCGCCGTCAGGCCGTTGAGCGTGCGAATATGCGCCAGACCGGCGTCCGTAATCTGCCCGCACGCGCCGAGATTCAGATCCGCGAGGTGTTTCAGTGCGCGCAGATGGGTCAATCCGCCATTGGTGAGCCGCACGCAGTGGAAGAGATTCAACTGCGCCAGGTGCGTGAGGCCGCGCAAGGCACTCAATCCTGATCCGGTGATATGCGTGTCGCTGAGATCGAGTACCGTCATCTCAGCCAGATCGCCGAGGGCAGCCAGACCCTCATCTGTCACCTGGACGCTGGCCAGGCCCAGATCGCGCAAACCGGCAAGGCCGCTCAGATGCGCCACACCGGCATCGGTGAGCTGCGCACAGCGCCCCAGGTTCAGACCGCGCAGACGGGCAAGCGTCGACAGATGCGCCAGACCCGAGTCGGTGAGTTGTTCGCACCACCACAGGTTGAGGTCGATCAGCGCATCGAGCACTTGAAGAAAAGCCAATCCCGCATCGGTGACGGCGGTGCGCGACAAGTCGAGACGCATCAAACCGGCGAGATCGCACACGTGCGCCAGGCCCACATCGGTGATGGGGCTGTGCTGCAAGTCCAACTCCTGGATGGGACCAAAAGCGCGCAATTCCTGCGCCAGCGTTTGCAGTCCGGCATTGTCGAGGTAGGCGCTCACGCGCACTTCGCAATCGGGTAGCACGTCCACCTGGCCCGGCATCACGCCGAGTTCGCGCCATTCGCGGTTGCCGGTCAAAGTGGAACGCCCTAGCAGCGCCACCGGCAACGTCGATGTAAAAGTGCGAGGTTTGGCCTCCGTCACCAGGAAGCCTAACGCCTCCGCGCACGTCTCCACCGCCCACCGCGCGGCGTCTTCCGGCAGGAAGTACGCATCCTGCAAGCGCCGGGTGAGCCAGCCGAAGAGCACCGGCTGCGGGATGTTCGGCGAGGCGCTGCGCAGGTCGGCAGGCACGTTCTCCTGCACGGCCATGATCAGCAGATTGACCTCGCCTTTGTGCGAGCCGCAGAAATCCAGCAGCAGCGCCCGGCAGCGCCGCGAGTCTTCCAGAACGGATGTCCCGTACTGCGCAACGATCTCGCGGAGCTGATGGCGTGGTACGGGGTGCATAACAAAACCTCAACAAACGATCCGATTACGTATGACTGATACCCAGGATCAACACAGGAATGTCGATATCCGCGACACCGCGTTTCTCCAAATCCCATACAATCTGCTCAAAGTAAGAAACACCGGTGGACATTTCATCCGCAAAGGCTTTTATCGGGACAATCTCAATGCCAACGTCAATCACATCAGAATTATGGAAGATAGTCATTTTGGCACAGACGTTATAAACCATAAAGGCATACTTCCCAAACTGCACCTCTACACCTACGCGATTCTTGACAAAATCTATCTCGCGAAAAGCCCCTGATACTGGAGCATCGGGTTGATAATCTGAGGAATAATACGCTGTAGGATATGTACACGAAATCCTGTGCGTCACCCAATTTCGTCCAGCGAATGCCGTTTTGAAAGCCTTGTTAAGTGCTCTTGGGCTGTATAGCTTTTTGCCCGGCATGGTTTTTTCCCGACTGATCTTGGTTTTGCATTGTTCACTATCAATTGAGGCCATCAACTGCTTCACTTCAGCCAGCTCTGCCGGGAATTGTGTGCCAATGACTGCACTACCGCCGTTGAATGAGTACTCGCCTACTATTTTCATGGGTATTGTTCTCGCTTTTCTAGCAATCGTTGTTGAGCGGAACTTCGCCACTCCTCTGGCATCTGAGCAACTTTCTCCCTACCCGTCGGTCGGTAAACAGGCTTGGCCAATGGCCGATAAGGTAATACGCCGTTGAAGTATGCAAGCAGACGTTCACGAGCGATGTCTACATACTTTCCCTCTTGTTCACTTCCCATGACACGCCGGTTATGCATAATTCCAGCAACCAGGGATGTCCCAACGCCCGCATAAGGATCGAACACCCAATCTCCCTCAGAAGTCAATGCCAGAACACATCTCTCAATCAAAGCAATAGGATATTGACAAGGATGAATCGTCTTTTCCGGATGATTTGATTTTACGTTAGGAATATCCCAAAAGGCGCTTTCCCATTCCTGGACAAGAAACTCCCAAACGTCGGAAGGATTTTTTCCCAATGGGTTGCCAGATAACTCACCCTTTTTGGGACCCTTATAGTGCCGTTTGCCCGGATATTTGGAAGGCACACGTACAGCATCCAGGTTGAAGAGGTAATCATCACCTTTGGTAAACCACAATAGCGTTTCATACCGGCCAGAAAAACGTTTGGATGCGTGCAATCCGTGATCGAAGTGCCAGACGATACGGTTCCGCAAACGCAAGCCAAGCTTTTTGAAAATGCCATAATAAAGAATATCCAATGGATAGACTTCGCCTTCGTCGACAAAGTTACCCACTTGCCAGCAAATACTGCCTTTATCGCTTAATACACGATATAGCTCAGCAATGACTTGTGTTTGCATATCCAGGTATTCTTCGATGGAGACGCGATCTTCATATTCTTTGCCCAAGTTATAAGGTGGGGAAGTAATGATTAAAGCAACCGATTTATCAGGAACCGTGGCAGTAAAATCATTGACATCGCCATGATAAAGCACAATATCGGCTGTAGGATCAAAGTGATCCTGAATCGTTTTGGGTGCAGTAAAGATGGGTAAGCTCATATGATCACCATAGACTATAACTTTTCGTTTGAAAGCTCATTATTCTGTCACTGCATAACAAATAATCCTGACCGCGCCAGCCTGCTAACCCCATTCTGGGTGAGGCGTTTGCATCCACTGACATTGAGATAAGCCAGTTTCTTGAGACGGCGCAGGTGCGACAGCCCTCGGTCGGTGATGCGCTCGCAGTTCGAGAGATCGAGATAGAGCAGGGCAGGCATGTCGCCGATGTGGCTGAGACCGACGTCGGTGATGGCCGTCCGCGCGAGGTTGAGCGTGGAGAGACGCGGCAAATCACACAGAAGCGTCACACCTTTGTCGTCCACCTGGGGATTACTGGAAAGGTCGAGATAGGTCAGGTTGAGCAGGTTGCGCAGATGAACAAGCCCCTGGTGGGTGATCTGCGGACAGCGCGAGAGATCGACTTTGCCCAAGCCGGTGCACAGGCCGATGGCTTGCACGCCGGTGTCGTTGAACTTGGATGCGCCCGCCAGATCGAGCGTGACGAGGTTGGGCGCAGCCCGCAGGCGCAACAGGCCGGAGCCGGTGATATGCTTGCACTCGCGCAGTTCCAACACTTCGAGCTTGTTCAGCGATTCGAGATAGCGCAATGCAGCATCGGAGATGCCCGCCCAGTGCAGCAATAGACCGGCGAGTTCCGGCAGGGCGCGCAGATAGGCCAAACCCTCATCGGTGATGCCGGTGGCCCACGGGAAATGGAGCGTGGTCAGCTTGGACAGACTCACGAGATGCGCCAGACCTTTATTGGTCACGCGCTCGGCGGTATCGACTTCGAGATAGGTCAGGTTGGGGAAGGCGCGCAAGCAGGCCATGCCCGCATCGTCGATGGGGCCGTTCAAGTCCAACGAGACCACGTCATCGGGGTGCGGGATTTCCTTGATCCAGGTATCCAGTTCGTCCAGCCTGTAGTGAAAGAAACGCAGCCCAAGCACTTGATTTGGCGGGAGCGCAACGCTGCCGGGTGTGGAGCCGAGTTTCTGCCATTTGGTATTAGGCCCACGGCGCGAGCGCCCGTACACTTCGATGGTGTGGGTGGAGGCGAACGTTTGTTGAGGATGGTCGGCAGACGCGACCGCCGGACGAGACGCCTGATCTGCGGTCGGTTCGGATGGAGTGACAGGCAGCGGCGGGGGTGTAACCGGCAATGGCGGAGGCGTGGCCGATTCCGATGCGGATTCGACAACTGGCGGGGATTCCTCATCACTCAAGCCTAGCGCGTAGGCCCAGGCCATGACGGCCCAGCGCGCGGCATCCTCGGCAAGCGCGCGATTGTCCACCAGCCGCCGGGTGAGTTGCGCGACCAGCACCGGCAGTGGAATGCCGCCTTTGATGTCTTGCAGATCGTTGGCGACGTGCTCTTCCTGCGCCGCATTGAGCACGAAGATTTCGCGGCGATGCTGGCCGCAGAGGTCGAGAAGCAGGGCCTTAGCGCGGCGTGGGTCATTCACGACGCTTTGACCATACTTGTCCACGATTTCGCGGAGTTTGAGCCGGGCTTCGTTGTTCACTTGATTGAGTCAAAAGTCGAAAGTCGAAAGTCAAAGGTCGAAAGTCGAAATGCGGGCTTTCGACGACGATTGGTCAACGACAGACGCTATAAACGGTTGCGTGCTGCAACCTACGTGAGCGACGTTCACGCAATGTGCAGCACGCAACACAGCAGGCAACGCACGATAGGGGCGTGAGGCCCCTCAATCATCGTAAAAGATATCCGGCAGCTTTTTGCTCGGTTCGCGCGGGCGATCCTCGTTCTTGATGAGTTCGATCTTGGGCTTGGCCGGCGGCTCGGTGGGTCGCGCATCCGGCGGTGTTGCTGCCGGTACGGATCCGGGTTGCTCCAAGATAGATTCTGTAAGCGCCGTATCCACAGGCGACACAGAATGCTGATCATGAACTGGCGTCTTATCCTTGACAGACCCCTGAGACGCTTGTTCGGAAAACACGGTTTCCATCGGCGGTGCGGCTTCCGCTGGTGGAGCGGACGGTTGTGGTTTCTCAGGGAGCGGTTGAGATGCCGTCTTTGGCGCCACAGCCGGCCTCGATGTTGTTGTCGTCCGCGGACGGCTGCGGCGCGGTTTCGGCGGTTGCACAGCAGCGGGCGGCGCAGGCGCAGGTGTAGACAGAATGGCCTCCGGGAACACAATGCCCATCGTGATGTCGTCGCCGCTCCCGGCTGCTGAGGCATCCTGCAACCAACCGCCGAGATTTTGTTCCACTACCCCGAGACCGTCGGTACGCAGGATATCCAGGATATCCGAACCGACCTTGAGGAAGGCAGCATCGTTGACGAACGAGTTGGCATACCCATCGGTGGAAAGCAGAATCAACGCCGGGTGCGGCCCATAGAGCGCCTGGAACTTGATCTGCACCTCACGCCAGGCTTCGTCCATGCACAACGATGTCGTTTCGTTCGCTATGAGCCGGGGATCGCGGGTCATAGGGCGCGTGACCTCGCCGTTGTCCGCCACGGTCAGGATATCGCCGTCGCCCAGTTGCAGGTACAGGATAAAGCCGGACGTGATCAACACGCTCAAGAGCGTCGCGCCATAGGCGATATGCGGATCCTTTTCGATGGCCCGCCGCGATTTGGGATCGCGCCGCTTCTCCAGGGTTTCTAATTCCTCTGCAGTGATGGGGTGATCCTTGAGATGCCGGGCCACAGCCGCGCGCCATCGCCGGGTGATCTCACCCGGCAGACGTTCCTCCGCGGTGCGTTTGATGGTCGATAGTTTGGACGGATCGGGCTGGCCCGCCAACAACAACTCGCGCATCAAATGCGTCACTTCTGCGACGGCGAATTGCGCGCCCACATCACTGCGGAAGTTGCGGGGGCTGCCATGCCCATCGGACAATGAAAGGATAAGCGGCGGGCCTACGCCAGAATCAGGGAACCACTGGATCGCATCCTGGTTAGGCACACCCCCGCGCGCGTGCGAAGCGCCCTGAACCGACCGCCCGACGACGCGCCAAGCACTGGCAAGCCCTTGCGGTGCTCTTCCCATGATAGCTCCTTATGGCAACCAGGCCGGCTTACCAGACGTCGTCAGCAGTGATATTCGAATCGTCAAGGGGCGGGGGCACAGCAGGGATCGGGATATTCGTAGCCGCCGGCGCCGACACCGGTTGGGCTGCCGGAGTCGCAGCAGCCCCAGGCGTTGCGGATGGTACAGCGACGGGAATCGGCGGTGGCGTGGCTGCGCCCGCGGGTGCGGCTGCCGCAGCCTGGCTGGCCGGCGATGAAGCCGACTTGAGCACCGCTGTAGACACCCACTTAATGTAATTGACCAGCGCCTCTGGATTGTTGGCCTGCAATGGCTTGATCTCATTGTGGCCGATGAACTTCTGCAGCACGGCATTATCGGCGTCCTTGCCAATGGCGATGGCGATGCGCACGGCCTTCTTGCCCCACGGCTCGTCCATCAACTTCTGCAAGCCCTTCTCGAAGCTGTCGGTTGGCTGCCCATCGGAGATCATCACCAGCACGGGCGGCAGGGCGCGGTCGGTCATCGGGGGGATTTTGAGCTGGTCGGCGACCATCGTGAGGGCTTTGCCCATATCGGTGACGCCGTCGGCCTTCAAATCCACCCACTTGAAATCCTCAACCGGTGTGGGTTGGGAGATGTGCCACTGCGCGCCGCTGGAGAATTTGATCGCACGCACCAGGACCTGCGCGTTGGGATTTTCCGAAGCGACCTTCTGCATGTGGGGGATCGCCTCCCGAATCGCCATGTTGAGGGCCTGGATTTTACCATCGTCCCGCATCGAACCTGACGCATCCGCAATCCAGATAAAGTGCAACGGGCGGGTTGCTAATTGACCACCGGGTCTCTTACTCATTATTTAGCCTCCTTTGCTCATGAGTGTTACGCTGTGCAACTTTTGATCGCCCTGCACTTTCAGGCAGGATCAAACATTCCCAGCACAAAAGCTGCAACTTACGTTAATACGAAAAAACACAGCCCAGGTTGTATTTTTGGGCACAGTCATTCACGAGTATAATCCAAGGTGCAACGAAGTCAAAAAAACCTTACACCGGGAAAACAAAAAGCTGCCGGTCCTTGTAGCCACCGACCTGCACACTCAGCGAAGAAATACCCCTGACGCACAAAGCAATGCCAGAGTCAACACAGCGGTTCCAACACAATTTCCTTGAATACAGCAAAATCATCGCGGTTGTAAGTTGCCAAGCGAGAAATACCGTATGTCAACATCACAGCAACTAGATTAGCGTCATGGACACGCTTACCACGGAGAGGATAACGGCGCAAGAGATCATGCAAAGTATCCGCCACGATGGTAGTCTCATCCAATACTTCCAGAGTCTGGAGCAATGTCTCCACAACAGTCAACACCTCAGCAGTACTGAACTGCTTTTCAAAGACTGCACCGCGAGTCAAGACCACCATATACTCACGCAGAATCTGCGGCGTCACACAGAGTACCAGGCCTGAGGCATGAAGATGCATTAACCAGTCACGCGCCTCTTGGTGCCAGGGATTATCAGCAACTGTGCTGTAAACCAGCACATTTGTATCCACCAGACAACGCTCAGCGAGCGTCATCATAGATTTCCTCGCGGCGCAGCGTACCGCCCAGGTAACGTCCTCCGTTCAAGACAGGCCACTGGTCAGGCATCTCCAGCGCAGTTTGAGCACCCTCATACAATACAATGACCTCCACCTTACCAGCCCGCAACGGCGCCGACTCCAGCCATACGAGCTGTCGCTGATCATCAATCCGCGCTTTCACTTTTACAGCTTCCATAACCTCTCTCCAATTATGGGTTAGTAGATTATTTCCATTGTAGCACAGGTTTTGGAAACCGCAGAGTTTGAGCGACTCTTTATCGCAGCACTCCACCACTGTAATGCAACTGGTAAACGGCTATATCTTGGTAGCTGATGGCTTCTATACCCCAAAAGCGTTCCAGGTCGCCGTGGATTTCGTTGCTGTAGGTGAAATCGGCGGCCTGCCACAGGGCCGGACCGCGATAGGGGTGCTCGGCCGGCGCGTGCAATAACGCGGCCTGCAAGAAAGCGTACACTTGCGGCATCTTGACAGCAGCGCGGATGTTGCGCGGCAGATTTTTCAGTCCGCCACCCGCGTAAACCATCGACCAGACGGGCGAGGTGTCATAGGAGACGGTCTCCTGCCCGGCAAAGTATTCGCTGCCGAAGTAAACGTCCCGATACGAGAGTTGCCCGGTATGGTATTCCAATTGGTGCGAGCCGGGCAACAATGGCGTTACCGCCGCGCCTGCGCCGCCCTGTGCAGCGTAAGTATGCTGCTTCGCCGCAATCAAAAAGGCGACGAAATACTCCCGATTGACCGGAAAATTTGAGCTTGTCACAGATGCCTCCTTGAATTAGTATTCGCCATATTCTCGCACAGTTTCGTAGAGCGCCAAGACATTCTCCACCGGCGAGAGCGGTTGGATGTTGTGGATGGTGTTGAAGACGAAACCGCCGCCCGGCGCGAAAATACGCAGCCGCTCGCGGACCTCGCGGCGCACGTCGTCGGGGGTTCCGAAGGGCAGCGTCCACTGCGTGTTCACACCCCCACCCCAAAAGGTGATGCGGTCGCCGAACGCTTGCTTGAGCGCAGGGGGGTCCATACGCGCTGCCGAGCACTGCACTGGATTCAGGATGTCGAAGCCGGCGTCGATGAAGTCGGGGATGAGCGCATAGACAGAGCCGCACGAGTGGATGAACGTCTTCCACGGCGTATGCGTGTGAATCCACGTGTTGACGCAAATATGAAATGGCTGATAGAGCGAACGATACGCCTTCGGCGAGATGAACGGCCCGGTTTGCGCGCCGAAATCTGTCCCGGTGACCATCACCACGGACACGCGGTCGCCGACAACGGCATATAGTTTCTCCAGATTCGCCAACGCAATTTCGCACTGCCGTTCGAAGATGGCCCACACGTACTCACGCCGCGCTATCGTACTGACGTACCACTCTTCGATGTCGCGGATACCTTTGGGATACTTGAGCTGTGTCGCTGGGACGAGGGCGATGTCACCGAAAGCTGTGCCGCCGAAGTTGGCGAAGATGGCCTTGTCGGTTTGGGTGTAGAGGCGGTCGGCCCCGCGTGCGAAGTGGGCCAGGACTTCATCGGCGAGGGGGGCGAATTCTTCCAGGTTATCCTTGACATTCAAATTCGCCTCATCAATGGGCGGTTGGCGGACGATCGCATCGAAATACCAGCCGCCGGACGGCATTCGCCCGCTTGGCGGCGCGGACGGGTCGCCTTCGGGGTACATCAACAGGTCGCCGTTGGATTCCGGTGTAGTGTTGAAGCCGGCGGGCACAAGCACCGGCGTCCCGTCGAATGTCGTCCAGGGTTTCCAGCCCTCGTTCTTGAAGCCGAACATCGTCGTCGGCGCGCCGAGCGGGACAACGTCCACGCCCAACGCGGCAATCAAGTCAGGCGCAATCTCGCCCAACATCTGGTATGGCTCCACAACCTTGACCGGCGCGCCGGGCGCGTCGAGGCCCAACGCCTGCCGCAGCGCATAGACGACGCTCACGTGCATCCCGCTCACCGGGCTGCC
>DAOUAY010000072.1:0-5037 GCA_034432995.1 Anaerolineae bacterium
ATATAGAGGAGAAATCATGATGCGTATTATAGAAAAGGGGAAAGGGATGTCAACTACTTCGGGGAAAGGAACAGTGAACTATCGCCGGAGCTACACTGCTTCCGGCGACAGTTCCAGAGTAACGAGGGCGTCTTCCAACGTCTCGGTGATCTCGAAAAGCGTATCCAACCGCATCATTTCATAAAACACGCGGATGGGATTGCCGACCGGACAAACGAGGAGTACACTACCACCGACTTCCTGCGCGCACTTGAGAAGATGCAGCAGGGGATAATCGCCGTCTGCGTCTACCACCCGCACTGCCGTCAGATCGACGATGAAGTGCGCTGCCCCGCCGGCTACCAGTTGGTTCAACTGCGCCATCAAAGACGGCGCGTTGAAGATATCCATCCGCTCGCCCACGGTCACGATCGCGAAGTCCCGCAGCGTTTCTACGGAGGCAACCGTCACTTCTGGCTCTATTCTGTACATTGGCGGCCTCTCATTTGCTACTTCCACCCATATCGGGAATGTTGGAACGGCAAGAAAGTCATTGACCCAATTTCCCGTCGATATCGCGGGAGTTTGGAGAAAATCATAATTTTCGCGTCCCTCATCCAGTTCTATTGCCGTTGAGCATGTGTTTGACAGCACTTTTCAACCCCTCTACCGTGATTGGCGGCACCAGACAACTGTTGGCGCCGGCCTCAATCGCCTGCCGGCTCACCTTTTGATCCCCGTCCAGCGCCAACATCAGAACAGGCACCGTTTGATACTTCGTGTCCGCGCGCAACCGCTGCACCAGCGTCGCGCCATCCATTCCCGGCATCGCGAAGTCCGCCACCACCAACTCCACCCCGACAATGTCATCCAGCAGCCCCAGGGCTTCATCGACACGCCCCGTCGTGATGACCGTGTGCCCGTCGAGTTGCAGCAAATCGCGCAACGCCGGTCGCATCAGTGGACTCCCTTCGATGACTACAATAAGCGCCATTCGTTCACTCCTCAATCCTGCACGATCAGACTCAGTCAAAGACTACAAAAGTCTCAGCCCATAGCGCATCTTGCAAACCTGCCGTTCAGCGTACACGATGGTTCAACCAAACACCTCGTGAGACTTTTGCAGTCTGGGTTCTGCCCACTTGACTTGCGTCAGCACAGACGTAAACTGACCTCATGACTATTTAAATCCTAACACAGATTGGGTGAATGGCGGTTAAAGTCATGTTTCAGGATGGTTACCGCGCGGCACACCTGATCAGGAGGTGTTAATGCGGTTTTTCGAAGCGTGCAGCGTACTGTTCACATTAGCTTTGCTTGTGGCGACATGGGTCTCGGCGCTGCGCAAACAACGTGTATTGAGCGGGATTCTGGTGGGGGTGAGCGAATTATGCCTCGTCGCCCACCTGCTTTTAGAGGGATACCGGTGGCAGATGCTGCCGATCTACGTCACGAGTGTGGGACTGGCGGTCGCCACGTTGCGCGCGCAACGCAACACAGAGAAGCGCCCCAAACGCGCGGGATTGATTTTGGTCCTGGTGGGTCTCATCCTCGGCGCGACGCTGTTGATCCTGCTGCCCGTGCCGCGCTTCCCCCGTCCCAGCGGGCCATATCCCATCGGCGCCGTCAGCTACCATTGGATCGATGCCAGCCGCGTGGAGACCTACGGCGACGCGCCCGGCGGCCCGCGCGAACTCATGGCGCAAGTGTGGTATCCCGCCGAGCCAAGCGGCGGGCGGCCCGAACGCTGGCTGGCCGGCGGCAAGATGGTTGGGCGGGCGATGGCCGCATGGCGACAGTTTCCGGGGTTTTTGCTCGATCAAACGGCGCTGGCCTACACGCACACCTACGCCGGCGCGCCCATCTCCGATCATCAGGCCATTTACCGGGTGATCGTATACGTGCATGGTTGGGGCGGCTTTCGCAACATCAACCAGGATCAGATCGAGGCGTTGGTCTCACGCGGCTACGTCGTCGTCAGCGCCGATCACACTTACGGCGCGCTCGTCACCCGCTTTCCCGACGGGCGCACCGCCATCTACGACCCTCGCGCGCTTTCGGGCAACGACGGCAAGGAAGATGACGTGAGCGCATCCACGGCCCTCGTGCAAACCTACGCCGCCGATGCGCGCTTCGTCCTCAATCAGGTGACGCAGTTGAACGCCGCCGACCCTGCCGGGCGCTTCACAGGCCGGCTGGACGTCGAACACGTGGGATTCTTCGGCCATTCGACCGGCGGCGGCGCGGTCGTGCTGGTCTGCGCGGAAGACGCGCGCTGCCAGGCCGCCCTGGGGATGGACGCCTGGATCGAGCGCGTGGCGGATGACGTCATCGCCAGTGGATTGACACAACCGTTGCTGATGATGAACAGCGAAGCGTGGACCAATGGCGGCAACAACTACACCCGCCAGCGTCAGCTGTACGAGGCGATGCGCAACACGGCATATTTTGTGACCATCGCGGACACGTCACACTTCGATTTTGTCGCTGTGCCGACCTTCTCGCCGTTAGCGCCAGTTCTTGGCGTCAAGGGACCGCTCCCGGCGCGGCGCGTTATGGAGATCAACGAGACATATCTCGTCGCCTTCTTCGACAGACACCTGCGCGGCGAGGCCGTCCCCCTGCTCGACGGCCCCTCCCCCGCCTACCCCGAAGTGCAGTTCGAAAAACGCTAAACCAACCTTGCGCAGGGAAAAACACCCTTCGCAAGGCTTCGAAATGCTCCAAGGGGATCGCCAGATCCCCGTTCCGGTCTGGATCTGGCGATCCAGACCAAGCAAAGTTAGATCTACTGGTATCTTGATCGCCGCAAGGCTTCCAGCTACATTAAAGCGCCTTTCGCAGCATATCGCGCAGCGCGCGCCAGCCAATCACGTGGATGCCGGCATCGCGGAACGTGGCGCGCAGGCGCTCATCGCAGAACGTGCGATACTCGGCATCGCGCACCGGCCAGCCTTCTGGGATGATCGCCCGCAATTCCGGCGTATCCACCGAGGGGTGAATGATGAGGTACGTCAAGCCCGGCGGCAACTGCTTGAGAAACTGCTGCGTGCGCGCGACGTGATCCTCGCCCGGCGCATACGGCACGAACGTGACGTTGTCCACCATCGGCAAGCCTATCGCCGTCAACGCCTCGATATGGCGCGCCAGCCCCGCCGCCGTTTCAGGCGTGAACCCCATCCCCATCGCCAGGATGCCGGCCTCATCCTTGCGCACCAGCATCGGCGGAACGCGATACTGCACCGCCGTCTGCACGTAGCTTTCCAGAAACTTGGGATCGAAGACCGTGCCCATGTGCGTGTCGATGTGCGTCACATCGATGCCCGCCGCCACGGCCCGTTCCACCTGCGCCTGGATTTCACGTTGCACGGCCTCCGGCGTCGCGCGCGCCTGCGCCTCCTCCGAGGTGTACGGCAGATAGCCCGTCTCGTCCAGCAACCCCGAGGCCGGATCGCGCGTCGAAATCGGCCCCCAACGGTAACCGCTGCGCCACTCGCTCGTCAGCGTGATATGGACGCCCATATCGACCTTGTCGGGATGCGCGCGGCAAAACTCCGCCGTCGCGGGGAACCAGGGACACGGGACCATCGTCGAAGCGGCGGAGATCAAGCCGACCTCGACCAGATCGGCGTAAGCCGCCAGTGACGCCTGGCACATCCCGATGTCGTCGGTGTGGATGATCACCGCGCGGTCATCATCCGCCAGACCAAGTTGTTTGAGCACCGGATTTGGTTTCATCACTCCATCCTCCTATGATAAACCGTGAATCACGCGAATTTGCACGAATCTCTTAAAATTGTGTACTCATCAAGATCATCTCGAGATTCTGGTACACGGATGAACACGGAAAACGCGGATTTTTCTCCTAAAAGAAATCCGTAGAATCCGTGAAATCCGTGTACAATTCTTTGGCTCTTGACTGCAAAACCATCTTGACTATCACAAATCTCTTAAAATTGGCGAAAATTCGCGTGATGCGCGGTTAGAACTCTCGCCATCTACAAATCCGCTAAGGCGAACCAGTCGCCTTTTTGGCCGGGGATTGTCAGCCCGGCGGCAAGCGTTCCGGCGTCCACCAACGCCTGAAGTGCCCGCTCGACATCTATCCGCGGCCACTGGAAGACCTTCGCCACGTCGCCGAACTGCGCCGCGCCCACCGAGCGGAAGTACAACTCGACGAGCTTGCGCTGCGCTGCGCTGATCTTGATCGCGCCCGCGCGTTCAGGCAGGTCAGGGAAATGGCGGTGGACGCAATCGTAGATGAAGGCGTAATTCCACGTCCCGGCCTGCGCCACCCCCACCGGCAAGATTTTGAAGTCGGCTTGCAACTCGTCCAACGCACGGTTGAAGCGATAGCCGGATTCCTTGGTGGTCATGAACGTCGCGTTGCGCAATGCAATCGTGTGCGTCGGACCATCGCGCAGCAACGTCTCGTAGATCGCCTTCGCTTCCTGCGTCATCGCGCCGCGCCGGTATTGGTCGAGGTAATCCTCTTCGGGCGCGCCAAAGTTTTCGCTGAGCGCGTAGAAATACGGCGCGACATCCAACGCAATCAGCGTCGCCTTCTTGCGCAGCACTTTGGCGTAGTACCACCACTTCTTGTCGAGCGAGCCATCCTTCCAGCCCCACGTCTGGTGGCCCGGATCGTCGTGCTCGTCGGCGACCGGGCGATCTCCGGCGACGGCGGCCCACAAACTCGGCATCTCCACGCCCTTGATCGGCCAGAACATAACGAATCCGCGTTCTTCGACAAACGCCACGGCCCCTTCCACCGCCGTCAGCCGCAATTCCGGCAACAGGCGATACGTCCGCGCGCGATAAGCGCGTATACGATCTAGCGAGAACTCACTCAACGACGCTTACACCTCTTGCTTCCTGCATCTTGCATCCTGCCTCTTGCCTCTTGCCTCTTGCATCCTTACGCCAACCATTCGCGTTCCCACCCCACCAGCCCCTCCAATTGCCCGCCCAATTCCGCGTAGGCGCTCTCCACGTTCCACGTGTGCGGGGTGGGATCGGCGCATGGACAGGGCATCGGCACATCGGCGCACGCGGCGA
>DAOUAY010000073.1:0-6266 GCA_034432995.1 Anaerolineae bacterium
AATCAGGCCGATGTCGCTGTAGACGACCTGCGCGCCGGTGGGATACGAGAAGAAGGTGTTCAACGCCATAAGGCGAGCAGCGTCGGCGCTCGGTTCGCGGTAGAGCGGACGCCACGCCGGAAGGCCGGAGGTGTGGGTGAGCAAATCGTGAAACGTGATCCGGCTGGCATCCACAAAGCCACTGTTTTCAGTGACGGCAACCATGCCGCCAGAGCTGAGCGGGTCTTCGTAGGGTTGGATAGGACGTAAACCGCTAAACTCCGACGAGACCGCGCTGACCGGCGTAGTAAGTGCGACGCGGCCTTCTTCCACGAGCGTCATAAACGCCGTGACGGTGAAGAGTTTGCTCACCGAGGCCATGTCGAACAGCGTGTCGCGCTGGGTGGGTTGTTCGCGCGTCTCCGGGTCGAGCCAGCCGAACGCCTCGGAGCAGACGACGTCCCCACACCAACGCACCACAAGCTGCGCCGCCGGTGTGATGACGCCGACGGCGTTCTGCAAAATCGTGCCGGCATACGACAAATCCATCTCGACTCCTCGGCGGAAATCAGAACAATCTCCACAGTGACTCAGGCGGGGTTCTGCGCTTAAAGTTCCCATACCACCGGCACAACGGATAAAGCACGAGCAACCCGACGAGCCACAAGGCATACATCACCCCAATGTGTGTACCGGTAGGAAAGGCAAAGCCGATAAATTGATACAAGTACAGATGCGCCAGGTAGAAGACCAACGGCGCGCCGCCGTAGACGCCCAACACCTGAAACCAGCGGGGCGCGCGTGCGCCGAGCTGCACAAAGAGATACAACACCAGCAAAACCGTTCCCAACGTGAGCAAAATGTACACAAGGCTTGGTGGGTACTTGGTCATACTGAAAAACGCCATCCACCCAGGTGCGGCGATAGGGTGAAAGTCACCGACGTCGAACAAGCGCAGCACAAAAAAGAGCGCCAGGCTTGCTGCTCCGGTGATCAACGCCGTTTTGTACGCGCGCGCCTCATCCTTCACGAGCAACTTCCCCAAGACCACTCCGAATCCAACGATCCCAATCCACGGGAACAGCGGGTAGAAGACTAACAGCGCGTCGGTGTGGCCGGGGATCAAGAGCAGCCGCCAAAACGGCGAATACAACTTATAGACGTCAGGCAACGTCGGAATAAATGCCTGCGTGACGGTCACCACGCCGGCGCTGATTCCCAACACCGCCCAGATATTTGCCGGCAACAACACCCCCCAGAAAATCATCGCCGTCCCCAGCCCATAGAGCACACCCAAATAAATCCATACCTCCCCGCCGCCGCCGGGAGGCAAGAGCATCTCCACGGGATTGATCAAGTTGCTGACCAACCAGGCCGGATCTTCGAGTAAAATTTGCAACACGATCAACACCACGCCGCGTAGGACAAAATGGCGTAATACCTTCCCGCGTGACCAACCGGCGCGGTAGCGGGACTCGGCCAACAGCACCATCCCAATCCCCATCAAGACAAAAAAACCGGGAGCGCAAAAGTGCGTCACAAACCGGGTCAAGAAATCCAGCGCGTTGGTGTACGTCTCCAGGGGCATCCCCCAATACTCCCCGCGATGCACTTTGTCGATGAAGAAACTGGCGTGATCAATCGCCATCAGAACAATCAACAGTCCCCGCAAAGCGTCTAGCCACTGCAATCTTGCCCCGTTGCGTGGTTGAATCGTAGATGATGAATGACTCGAACTCGTAACCATCTTGCGCAATCCCTCCTCGTATAAGATAAAGCACAATTCTACACGAATTTTTGCAAATAGGGGAAATAGAATTCGTGTGGATTCAGCAGATGAGGATATTCGTGAAATTTCGTGGTTAAAATCCCGGCAAGTAATCTACCCGTCGAGTCCACGCGCCCGGCGTCATCATCAGGGCGACGGCCTTGCCGAATCCGCCGAGACAGCCGCGCGTGGTGCCGAGCGCGTCGTAGTAGTCGAAGTAGCGGAACGTCGAGACGCCGCCGCGGTCGCGGGGCGCGCGCGTCAGCGCGTGCGAGCGCAGCATTTCCAGGTAGTCGTCCCACACGCCGGTCGCGTCGAGGTAGAGGTCGGCGCGCCAGCCGTCCATGTCTTCCCAGTTTTCGGGGAAATACAGGCCGCGGATGCGGTGCGCGGGCAACTCACGCTCGAAGGCCGGGATCGCCGCGTAGAAGATCGCGTCCTGCACGATGTTGTACGTGGCGATGTGGTCTTTGTGCATACTGCCCTGCCAGTGCGTGAGGATGACCGTCGGCTTCTCCTGCCGGATCAGGTCGCACACCTGGAACTTCACCGCCTCGTCGCAGGGCAACGCGCCGTCGGCGTAGGGCAGCGTGACGACGCTCGCGCCCATCAACGCCGCCGATACCTGCACCTCCTGGCGGCGCTGTTCCGCATAGACCGTCGGGGGCAGCGTGGGATGCCCGGCCTCGCCCAACGTCATGTGGACGATGACCGCCTGATGTCCCGCCCGCGTGTGCTTGAGCACCGTCGCGCCCGCCATCACCTCTGCGTCGCCGGCGTGCGCGCCGATGACCATAATTTTGCCGCTCACAAAATCCTCGTTCATAGCTCCTCCTTTCTATCAGCAGATTAAGCAGATTTAGCAGATTGTTTTGTTGTAAATTAAAAATCTGCTTCATCTGCTAAATCTGCTGACTAAAAAAGCGTCTTCTGCATAATGGCGAACTGCCGCATCTGCCGGAAGCCCGCCAGATGATACAGCCGCGCGGCGTCTTGCCCTGTCCAGAGGAACCACGCGCAATGGAAGCCCCGTGTGACCATATCCGCGAGGCAACGGAAGAGCAGCAGCCGTCCGACGCCGCGATTGCGCATGGCCGGCGCGACGCCGAATGGCCCGAAGCGTTCCCGGCGGTGCTGGCAGTAGCCGGCGATTGTCTCGCCACGCGCCGCGACCCAACAGCCGATGTCGTCCGCGCCCGCGCCGAACAACGCCAGCAGGTAGTCTTGGGCGAAGCGATACCAGTCCCACCCAAAGTGCTCGACGGTGAAGGCCAGCAGCGCGGGCAAATCGGTGGGCTGCACCGGGCGCGCGACGATGCCGTCTTGTTGCAGCCGGTCTTCCAGCTTGACAATCTCCGGCGGAATCTGGAAGCCCGTCAATTCGGCGCGCATGGCAATGGGCGTGGATGTGGTTTGCCAACCGAGCGTGTGTAGAAAGGCGAGCGCGGCGGGGTAGGCCTCGACGTCCACGCCGGGGATGAAGTAATTGGGCGTGTACGGCGAAATGGCGACGCGCGTCCGGCCTTGCGCCGCCATCCGCGCCAGCGCCGCGTCGAACAACGCGCGCCCGATGCCCTGTCGCCGGTGTTCCGGGTGTACGCCGAACGCGGTGATCCAGCCGTTCTCCGGCTCCAGCCCTTGCAGGAAGTAGGGCACGCGGCGCGCCAGCGAGAGAACGAAGCCAACGAGCGCGCCATCCTCCTCAGCGACGAGTAGCCCGTCCGGGTCGAAGTTCGGGTCGAGCAGCACCTTCGTCCGCCAGACGGACGGCGTGATATGATCGTGCGTCATCGTCGCGCGCCACAGGTCTAGCAGCGCAGTCTCGTCGGTTCCACGGTAACTGCGAATGATACCGGACATATCGGCCTCCATTATTTTGCCAGGACGCAGATTTTCGCTGATGAACGCAGATTTTTTATTTCAGATCAACATCTGCGAAAATCAGGTGAATCTGCGTCCCAATGTTTACGCATACACATTCTGTAGGGCATCGAAGTGTTTCAGGCTATCCGCAAGGCCGCCGGGACGGTTGCGCGCCAGCCACAGCGCCTTGTGTTCGGCAATGGCCTCTTCCAGGTCGGCGCGCATGGCGGCGTTGTCCGTTTCTTGCCCCAGGAGTTGCAGCGCGCGGCGGCAGGCGTGGCGCAGCAGTCGCCCGGCGTTGGCGAATTCGCGCTTGACGAGGTCGGCGTCCGGGCATTGCATCTGTACATCAGAGAGGGAGGCTAGAATCGCGTCAATCCGTTTTTGCGTTGTCTCGAAATCTTCGACGGTCACATCCTTGAAGCGCTCTTCATCCCCCGCCGCGCCTTGCAGCAGGTGGAACAGCACGCTGGAATTGTGAATGCGCGGAACATGCGGCACCTGGTAGACGTTGCCCAGGTCGTAGGCGATTTTGCCCATTGCGCCGCTCGGATCGTCGAAGGCGAAGCGCCCGATAGCCTGCGGAACATCCAGCGTCTGGTTCGCCTCCAGACACCACGAGTATGCCGCGCCGACGCCGAAGCCCAGATAGCTCATCGGCAGGTATTGCCAGTGTCCGCGGTCGCCCCAATCGGTGTTGAGATAGCCCGTCGCGCCGTGCTTGAGGCCGTTTTCGGCGGCGTTGCGCAGGTTGCCGAGCGCGTTATCCGTCCGCCCGACGAGGCTGTTCCACGTCGCCGTGCCGGGGCAGACGTAGAAGGGCACGCCGGCCGCCGCGAACTGCGCGCCGTGCTCGTCGAAGGGGTGATCGAACTCGTAGCCCCATTCCAGCGCGATCACGTCGCGGGGCAGTTGCGACACCAGGTCGGGATGCTGGGTGATGATGTCGCCCCAGAACTGCATCGTGTAGCCGCGCCGCGTCACGTCCTGGTAAATCTTCAGCAGGAAATCGAGGTAGACCCGCCCCTCGCCGCGCGCCTCGCAGGCGGCCTTGCTCGCGCCCTGCCCCAGATCGATTGTCTCATCGCAGCCCACGTTGATTTGGCGGCTGGTGAAGTGCGGCAGCAGCTCATCGTAGAGGCTGCGGATCAGTTCCAGGCTGCCGGGATGCTCCGGCGCGAGGCTGAACGGCCCGGGGAAGGTGTAGCTGCCCCACGGCGTCTTGATCTCGCCGTGCGTTTCAGCCAGATGCGCGTACCGTTCGTGGATCAGCCAGGGCTTCATGTGCCCGAACGAGTTCTGGTTGGGCACCAGTTCGACGAAGCGTTCGCGGCAGTAAGCGTCGAGCGCCAGAATCTCCGCGCCCGTCAGTGGGGAAGCGTGTTCCCACACCTCCGGGTGCTGGCGATAGGCGAAGGTGTGCTCGGTGTAGAGCTGCACCTGGTTGACCTTCCAGCTTGCCAGGCGATCCACCAGCGCGAAGAGCGTCTCCAGCATGGGGACTTTGTCGCGGCTGACGTCCAGCATCACACCGCGCGCGGGGAAGTCGGGCCAGTCGGCGATGTCCAGACACGGCAGCGCGCCCCCTGCGGTCTGCTGCACGAGCTGGATGAGCGTGCAGACGCCGTAGAAGACGCCGGCCGCATCGCGCCCGTAAACCGTGATTCCCTCCGGCGCGACGCGCAAGCGATAGCCCTCAGGCTGCGCGACCGCCTCGGGCATGATCGCCAGCGTCAGCCCGACCTGCCCGGCGGGCACGGCGCTGCTGGCGATCACCTCCCAGTCCACGCCGAGATGTTCCTGTGCCGCCGCGCAGAATCGCAGCCCGGCAAACCGCACCGCCTGCGCCTGGCGCGAATCTAACAGCACGAGTCGTCCGTCCGTGAATGTGAAGTTGCCTTCAAGCCACGTCAGATGACGCGGCGTCGGTAAAAGCACTAGATTTTCAGTCATGTTTGCCTCCTACAGAAATAGTCATACTTCACTGCTTAAGGCGGATCACAATCCGCCGTCCCTGCAGCGCCGGATTATGATCCGGCGCAAGCATTTTTTGTCAACGTTGGTGTGGAATCCCATATAGAGACTTCTTAAAAATCAACCACGAATTCACACGAATCTTCCGAATGGGAATCCAAATTAGTGAAGATTCGTGGTTGAACCTGTCGTGTACTCTAAAATTCATCCAGCGGATACATCGGCCTCTGCACGCGCCGGTACTCCAACTGCCGCACGTCGCAGTTCGTCACGCCTGGGCTGATCGCCAGGATCGAGCGCGGGCTGATGACGTGTAGCGGCGTGGTGAGGTAGCCGCGCTTGGGGACGACGATCTTGTAGGCCAGCGGCTCGATGCCCAGGCTTTGCAGATGCGCCGGCTCTTCGATGCTGAGGCGGTTCGCGGAGAGTACGACATCCACGCCCTCGACCGTGAGGACGACGACCGGCCCGCGCTGCGCCAGGCGATGCGGCTCGCGGACGCCGCCCCGGTAGTAGTCGCCGTCGGAGATCAGGCGCACGACGCCGGTAACGGGCAACGGTTTGCTGTGGCGCGTGTCGAGCTTGCCGCCGATTTCGAGGCTCACGCGGTTGCCCACGCCGGCTGCGATGCACGTCTCCACGGCGGCGGCGTCCCAGATCGCGGCAACAACCGTGTTGGTCG
>DAOUAY010000074.1:0-9203 GCA_034432995.1 Anaerolineae bacterium
TCGGCAGCCTCGTCCGCGATCTGACCCACGGCGAGGAAGTCGTCGCCCAGCGCTGGGCCGACGTCGCCGAGGCCGACGGGCAAGGTGTGACGCTGGTCAACACCTCCAAGTACGGCCACAGCTTCGACCAGGACACGCTCGCGCTCACGCTGCTGCGCGCCAGCATAGATCCCGACCCGCTGCCCGACCTGGGCGAGCACGTCATCGAGTACGCCCTCGTCCCGCACGGCGCCGGCTGGACGGCAGGCGACAGTACGCAGGCCGGCGAGGCGCTCAACCTCCCGCCGGTCGTCGTTAGTTGCGGCTTCCAGGATGGCGACCTACCGCCGGTGATGAGCTTCGTCGCCGTGGAACCGGCGAACGTGCGGTTGGCGGCGCTGAAGCAGAGCGAAGATGGCACGGGGTTGATTTTGCGTCTCGTCGAGGTGGATGGCATGGCGACGACGGCGCGGATCACGTTTGCGCCTGAACTGTTTGCGGAAGGCGCGCGGGTCGTCGAAGTGGATACGATGGAGCGAACGTTGGCGGTCAATACGGCGCGGGTTGAAGGGGCTACAGTGATAGCGGCGTTGCCGGCGTTTGGGATTGCGGCGGTGCGTGTGAAATAGAACGTTGTAAATTGAACTTACACATACTGAAATGCGTGGTCAGATTACCGACTTCGCATTTTGTGGCTTGACAAATCCGCAAGGAATACTATAGTATACAAGAATTAAAAACTTATAAAGGCGAAAGGCGTTCATGTATAGGCCAAAGGTTGTAGATTTATTTAGTGGATGCGGAGGAATGTCTTGGGGATTACACAAGACAGGTTTTGATGTGTTGGCTGGCATTGACAACTGGAGTAGAGCATTAAAGACATTTCAGCTTAATCACCCAAATGCCTGCGCAATAGAAGCAGATATGGCAAGCTTGGATCCAATATCAGTCATGGAAATGCTAGAATTGAAGCAAGGCGAACTCGATTGTCTAATCGGGGGGCCGCCCTGCCAGGGTTTTTCAAAAAATGTTCCGGCCGCTTACCGCTTTCTTCTCGATCCCCGTAACCAACTATTCCGTGACTTTCTACGATTCGTCGAAGCATTACTACCTAAAGTTGTCGTTATGGAAAATGTCGCAGAAATTTACAATGCATACGACGGGGCCGTGCGAATAGAAATCACCGAGAGTTTGGAACAACTGGGTTATGAAGTAGAAGTTGCAGTATTATTTGCGCCAGATTACGGCATCCCACAACGCAGAAGACGCTGTTTTTTCTTTGCTGCAAGAACAGGAATCAAACCGATTCTCCCGCCCCCTACTTTTGGACCAGAACAAATAAACACTCTTTTTGGAAGAGTTGAACTCTATCGTTCCGCGTGGTCTGCTATCTCAGATTTACCGGTCCTGGAGAACGGTGAAGGATACGAACCTATGGAATATGACCAACAACCCCAAAATGAGTACCAAATCGAAATGAGAAAGGATTCAAGCAGACTCTATAATCATGTCACGCGAGAACTAAATGAAAAACAGTTTGCGCGGATTTCTTCTTTAGCTCCTGGACAAGGAATCAAAGACTTGCCCAAAAAACTTCGACCAAAATCAGGTTATAGTGGAGCTTACGGTAGGCTTGATTTTGAAATGGTCGCTCCCACAATTACAAGATGGGTATTCCATCCCGGTTCTGGACGGTTTTGCCACCCGCGTGAGGTTAGACTCCTTACTATCAGAGAAGCAGCTAGAATACAGTCTTTCTCCGACGATTTCAATTTCACAGGCACATATATTGAGAAATCACATCAGGTTGGTAATGCGGTTCCGCCGCTAATAATGCAAAATATGGCAACAAATATCAAGGTATGTCTCCAAGTCTTGCCAAAAGTTGCTCAACAACATCGTTTGCTTCGAGACGCCGAGGTTCAATATGAAACCTGTAAGAGTCTACAGGAAAAGTGAAACGCTCAAAAAACTGCTTTTGGTTCGGATACCACCGAAAGACAAGCGCTTCGTCACTTGCTCGTTTTGCTTGTAAACCAGTTTTGGTGTTGTCGGTCCATTCCCAATTCAGATCACAATTATTATACCGGACCAATGCTTGTTCCAAATAAACATAATCTTGTCTATTGCGCGACTTTAACAAAATACAAATACGTTTGTCCTCAACCCCTTGAAATTCCGCATCTCGCTCAACCTTTTCGTTGTACCAATGTCTTAAGAGGGCAATGCCAAGTTGATCAGGCGGAGAATCTAGAGAAAGGGCGCTGAATCCAAGCGCGTTAGCTTTCTTGAAAATATCAGCCCGTTGGATAACAACTTCAAATTCACAGGGGAGAATAATCGTTCTTTGAGCTGCTTTGATTGACCAACCAACTCTCCGCTCTCTATCAACCACATCAAACAAACGTTTACTCCTAATATTTGTGAGTGGATCAACAGGTCGGATGTTTTTGACGTAAGCAAATATGGACTCCCAAATATAGTCCTCCACGTCATCGATAAATGGTATCGCATAAATCGCACGGATAGCTTCAACCAAACGTCTTTTCTCAGCATCGGTCAAATGATACATCGTTCTCCTGTTCTACTAAAGCCATTAATTCCGTAAGGCTAATGTCAAGAACTTGTACAATCTTGCTTAGGGTTTTAAGGGAAGGACTTTTTAAGCCGCGTTCGAGTTGACTGACGTAGGTGCGATGCAAATCGGCCTCAAAGCCAAATTCCTCTTGGCTCAGTCCTTTCTGTGTTCTAAGCCGCCTTAGCACGGTAGCAAATGACTTATCAATCATAGTTAAACAATGTATCACAGCGAATACTATAAATCTACAGACTATAGTATTAAATGCCAATTATGGACAAAGTTACTTCCACAAAACGTTCTGAAGTGATGGCTTCAGTCAAATCCAAAGGAACCAAATTGGAACATTTCTTCGCCGAAAGACTTGAAGAAATGGGGCTAGATTATTATCGTCGCAATGTTAAAGAATTATCTGGTACTCCTGACTTCGTTTTTGAATATGCAAAAATAACCATTTTTATTGACAGTTGCTTCTGGCATGGTTGCAAGCAGCACCTACGAATGCCTGCCTCGAATCAAGATTATTGGTTCTCCAAGATCAAAAGAAATCGCAAAAAAGATCGGCGAGTCACAAGATTACTAAAAAATGATGGATGGGTGGTCTTACGTATATGGGAACATTCTCTCAAGAATCCTAAAACATTACAATGGTGGTTGACACGAATCAAGAATCTAGTTGAAGAAAAACGGGAAATATAAAATGAGAGATAATCCGCACAGGTAAAACGCAAAGCTTCCACAACCTATAATCATAATTGATAAGAACACATGCGCGCCATGAAACCGCAAGTATACAAAGGCGATTGTCTGGAGATTCTCCGCAAATACGATGCCGAAAGTGTTGACTTGATCTACCTCGATCCACCCTTCTTTACCCAAAAAACGCACACGCTTGGCGCGAGAGAGCGCACACGCGAATTCTCTTTCGCGGATGTGTGGTCATCTCACACGGAGTATGCCGGATTCATCCACGCGCGGCTTGAGCAGATGTGGCGCGTGTTAGCCTCCGCCGGCGCGATCTTCTTTCACTGTGATCGCAATGCTGAACACATCATTCGCGCGCTGCTCGATGACGTGTTTGGGCCGGATATGTTCAGAGCCGAAATCATCTGGTATTACCGGCGTTGGTCGAACGCGCAACAAGGATTACTCCCCGCCCACCAAACGATTTACTACTACACGAAATCGGATGCGTACACTTTCAACACACTCTACCAGGACTACTCTGCGGCCACCAACGTTGACCAAATCCTGCAAAGGAGAAGGCGTGACGAAACAGGCAAAGCTGTTTATGAAACAGATGCAGAAGGACAGACAGTTCCCAACGGCGGCAAGAAAGGCGTTCCGTTATCCGATGTTTGGGATATCCCCTATCTCAACCCCAAGGCCAAAGAACGCACCGGCTATCCCACACAAAAGCCGCTCTTGTTGCTGGAACGGATCATCAAAATCGCCAGCAATGAGGGCGATACCGTTTTGGACCCCTTCTGCGGTAGTGGAACAACGCTGGTAGCTGCCGTATCGCTCAACCGGCAGGCGATTGGCATTGACATTTCCGACGATGCACTCGACATAACCCGCCAACGCTTAGCGCAACCGGTGAGAACCGAGTCCAGACTGCTTCAACAGGGACGCGAGACCTACAAGAACGCCGACGAAGAGGCATTAGCTCTATTGCGTGGCCTGGAATACGCACCGGTGCAGCGCAACAGCGGCATTGATGCCGTGCTCAAAGACGATGTAAAAGGCAAACCTATCCTGGTGCGCGTACAACGCCCCGATGAAACGCTTCTGGAGGCAGCGAATCGTCTGTATGCGGCCTCACGAGATAAAAGCGCTGCGGCAATGTTCGTGATTGCCACACAGCGCGGCGGCTACTTCGAGTTTGAAAATCAGTTCCCTCCCAATGTCACTATTGTCGAGGCGCCGGCCCTGGCCATTGCGGATAATCTATCGCGTTTCAGGCTTGGTATGTCTGGCTGAACTTGTGTCAAGTGTGGTAACCATCACCGGCAGGATTTCACTAGATTGTGTTACAATACACCCCGTGTGGATGCCCGACGTCCGCGCGGGGTCATTTTATCGAAGAGGTCTCATTCTCATGCAAGAACATCACGTGCGGCGGAACCTGCTCGCGCTCGCGGGCGATTTCGTCTTTTTCTCGATCGGCTTTGCCTTTTACGATCCGGTGGTCATCGTGCCCGCGTTCGTCAAGGAGTTCACCGGTTCTTCATTACTCATCGGCGCGCTCTCGGCCCTGCGGATTCTGATGATCACTGTGCCGCAGATCTGGGCCGCCAGTTTCCTGGTCGCGCAGCCGCGCAAGAAGCCCTTGCTGGTGTGGTCCACGTTCGGCGGACGGTTTCCCATTCTCTTCCTGGCGCTCGCCACGCTGCTGTGGACGCGCAACCACGTTTGGTTGACGATGACGGTGCTCACGCTATCCGTCGCGATCTTCTACACCTCCGAGGGCTTGAACAGCGTCTCCTGGCCCGCGCTCGTGGGCAAGGTGATCCCCGATAAGATCCGCGGGCGCTTCTTTGGCGCCGGACAGCTCTTTTCCAGCCTGGGGGCCGCCATTGCCGGGATCGTCGTCAGTCGCATCCTCGCCAAGGATGGCGCGGCGCTGCCGGAACGATGGGCGCTACTCTTCGGCATCGGCTTTGTGGGATTGATGCTCTCGCTCGGCAGTATGTTCTTCATCCGCGAGGAGGCCGAGGACAAAACACCCGGCAAAACCGACATCCGCCACGGGCTGCGGATGATGCTGCACTACCTGCGCACGGATGCGTCGCTGCGCCGGGCCGTCATCACCCAAATTGTGCTGTGGACAGCAGGCGCGGCATCCCCGTTCTTCATCGTGCGCGCACGCGAGTCCTTTGTGGGCAACGACGCGATCATCGGCGCGCTGCTGACGACGCAGAGCATCGGTGGGGCGGCGGCGGCGCTGATCTGCGGGCAGCTCATCGACCGGGTAGGCAGTTGGGCCGCTATCCGTCTGGCAGCGGTCACGCAGACGGTTTCGCTGCTGGCGGTCATCCTGGCAGGCGCGCTCAACGCGCCAACGGTCTTCTACTTCACCGCCTTCTTCCTGATGGGTTTCGTCACCGCCAGTCTGTGGTGGAGCCTCAGCGCCTATCTGTTAGATATTACCAACAATGAACAGCGCCCGATTTATCTGGCGGCGAGCGGCATCCTCGGCGGCGTCACCGTCCTCAACCCGCTCATCGTCGGGGCATTGTTCGAGACGCTACCGCCGGGGACGGTATTCATCCTTATGGCGGCGCTCAGCGTAGGTGGTATCGCGTTGGCGTGGCGGTTGAGGAAGGGAAACAGAATCGGCGAATAAGCGAATAAGCGAATGAGCGAATAAGCGAATGAGCGAATAAGCGAATAAGAGAATGAGCGAATAAGCGAATGGGCGAATGGGCGAATGAGCGAATGGGCGAATGGGCGAATGGGCGAATGAGCGAATGAGCGAATGAGCGAATGGCAAATGGCAAATGGCAAATGGCAAATGAGCATTCGACTATCTGACTACCAGACTATCCGACTCCCGACTTAGGACTTTCGACTTTCGACTTTCGACTTTCGACTAAGGAGCAAGTGTTGTCATCACCGGCATTAACGAAAACAGTAGCACATCTCAATTCGCGGCGCGGGCTGCTAACGCTGTATATGGCGGCAGTTGTTTTCTATTGGGCCTCGATGTACCTGTATCTGCCTACCTTGCCGGTCTACGCGGAATCAAAGACGGACAATCTGGCGATGGTGGGCATTGTGCTGGCCCAATACGGCCTCTGGCAGGCGGTGATCCGCTTCCCGTTGGGCATCGCGGCGGACTGGGCAGGACGGCGCAAACCGTTCATCATCGGTGGGTTCGCGCTCGCCGGGCTTGGCGCGTTGGTGATGGGGTTGACCGGTTCGATCAACGGCCTGCTCGTGGGGCGCGCGCTCACCGGCGTCGCGGCGAGTGTATGGGTGCTGCTGGTCGTCGCCGTCAACAGCCAATTCCCGCCGGAGGATGCAGTACGCATCTCGGCGCTGGTATCGGGCGTCAACTCGGTCGCGCGGATGCTCGCCACGAGCGTCACCGGCACGTTGAATGACTGGGGCGGGTATCCACTCGCCTTCTTTGTAGCAGCGGGCACGGCGGTATTCGCCATCCTGGCGATGTTAGGCATCCGCGAACCGGCGCGCTCGCCGAAGGCGCCGTCGCTCGGCAGCCTGGGCAAGCTGATCACCCGGCGGGACGTGCTCGTGCCGTCGCTGCTCTGCGCGGTATCGCAATTCGCCATCTGGGCCGCGCCGTTCACCTTTGCGCCGATCCTGGCAAAGAACCTGGACGCGTCGGATAACACGTTGAGCCTGCTGACAAGTCTGTATATCGCTATGATGATGATCGGTAGCTTCGCCACGTCGGCGGTTGCCAAGCGGATGAGTTCGCGGTGGATCGTCGTCTTCACCTTCACCGTGATTGCGCTCTCGATGGGGATATTGACCCTCGCCCGCGCACTGCCACTGATCTTCGTCGCGCAAATCTGTTTCGGGCTGGCTTCGGGGATCGGTTACTCGGTGCTGATGGGGTTGAGCATCCGCGACGTGGACGAAACGCAGCGCGCCACGGCCATGGGGTTGTTCCAGGCTGTGTACGCGATTGGGATGTTCGCCGGGCCGTGGCTCAGCGGCATCCTGGCGAACGTGATAGGCATCCAACCGATGTTTGGCGTGGTGGGCGTCGTCTGTTTGGTTGTAGGATTGTTGGGCGTACAACAACTCGCCAAAGACTGAAAGGCTGCACCTGCAGCCTTACGTAGGCGAGTGAAAATTCACCGCAGAGTATGCAGAGATCGCAGAGAATTTATAGTAGGAGAATGGCACATTAGGCAGGATCTCTTGCGTGAAAATGCAGTAGATCGCATTGTTTTCTTAAGCGCGATTGACGCGAGCGAGTACGCTGGAGGATCGCTAGATGTCATATACCCGGGGATTTTATGGCGTCGAGACCTTGGCCTTCATTTCCTGGATCAGGAAGGGGAGATTAGCGGGGTAAAGCTCAAGCCGAGCACGGGAATGCGGTGATGTTTGATATCCGGCGGGAAGTGTTTGTGATGGGGGGCGGTGCTTATCAACATGGCAACCATTCCAGCAAGCACAAGGATAGATTCTCGGCGCGCAGTGCGGGCGATGATGTCCGCAATGGCTGGCGTCTCGATTCGCAACTGGAAGATGGCCGCACGATATTGCTCCCGCAAGCGTGCGCGGATTTTGTAGACGCTGGCCCAGGCGGTCCAATCCATGCCCCAATTATCGTCAGGCGGTTCTTCGCCATTGGCGTAGCCCTCAAAGAAGATTTCGGAGAGCATATTATACTTGCGCTCATAAGTGCGCAGATCGTCTTCCAAAATATGGGTATCGTAGAGAATCTCATCTAAGGTTATGGCATTTTCTCCAGCGCTCGAGTGTTGAATACAACTTACCTGTATTATAGCGCAGGTGAAATAGACAAGCAACAAAATCGGGGTATAACACGGAGGTAAGCCTACCGTTGGCGCTGGAAGAGGTGAAGGAGAATTGACGTTTGATCGTTTCCATCTATCATAAATCTATTCGATCTGTTACGGAAGGAGGTTGCTATGGTTGAACCCGGCGCACTTCAGGATATTCAACAAACCAATACCCTGGTCGAAATCATTACACAGACGGTCAATCCTGAACAAGTCATTTTGTTTGGGTCACGGGCCACAGAAAATCCTACCCCGGAGAGCGATTACGATTTTATGGTCATCATGCACGATGTAAAAAATGAGCGCCAGATCTCGCGCCGCATTTACCATGCTCTGCTGGAGCGGCGTGTTGATGTTGCTGTAGACATTGTGGTCGTTGATGCCGACAAATTGGCCGAACATCGAGACACTCTCGGCTTCATCTATCGCCGCGCTCTGCAAGATGGAGAGGTGTGTTATGACCGCTCCCGCGTTTGAAATCTGGCTGCAACGGGCCGCAAGCAATCTGGCAATTGCGCGCACCGGACAACAAGAAAACGTCGTTTTGGAAGACCTGTGCTTCGAAGCGCAACAAGCCGCCGAAAAAGCGTTAAAGGCGCTGTTACTGTATCACGGCGTCGAACCTCCCCGCACTCATGCCTTTACACTTTTGTTGATGCGCCTCATGGATTATCAAGACATACCACAACCAATCCGCGAAGTGGTTGAACTCTCCGATTATGCAGTACAGATGCGTTACCCTGGCGATTATCACCCGGTCAGCGACGCGGAGTATACGCGGGCAGTTGAATTGGCGGCGCGCGTGATTGATTGGGTGACAGCGCAAATCTCAAGCGGAAGATAAAAGCCTTTGGGCAAACTCGGCGCGGAAGCCAGCATCCCGTTGGCGCTGGAATTGACCCTCAAGGACGAGGTGACGAACGAGCACGCGGTGCAGATAGCGTTGAAGGAGATGCGCGGGAAGTTGAAGAGGAAACCTTGATAGGAGGTAACTGTTCAGGCAATGGTCGCCGACAACGAATTCTTGCACGAATAAACGAATGGATGCTTGCTGTACGCGAGTTTTTCGTCCCGCCGCGGCCGAAATTCGTTCATTCGTTGCCCATTCGTTGTCGGCAGGCCTACCGCTGAATAGTTAC
>DAOUAY010000075.1:0-7510 GCA_034432995.1 Anaerolineae bacterium
GCCGCGCAGGCGGTGGACAAACGCTGCGAGGATGTGCAGTTTTTCATCCCACCCGATTATCCGTTTGCGGAGTACGTCCAGCGGTTCGGCGCGGAGTGGACGGTGACATATCCGCGCTACGGCAGCGGAATGCTGCGCTTGCTCAATCAGCAGCCGTTCTTCGAGAAGCTCGCGCCGGAACTGGAACGCCGGCTGGCGCTCTCGCGTTCCGCCGGCTATACCGGCACGCTCACGTTCCAGACGGACCTGGGGACGCTAACGCTTGTCATCAGC
The DNA here is from genome assembly GCA_034432995.1 of Anaerolineae bacterium. GTDB lineage: Bacteria > Chloroflexota > Anaerolineae > B4-G1 > SLSP01 > DSWT01. The sequence goes on from DAOUAY010000075.1 coordinate 274, forward strand.
CGGGGAAACATTGCCGTGGCAGATGGCGCGCGCGAGGGTTTGCGGTTGGAGCTCTCACAGGACAGGCTGACGCAGTTGGTCATCGGCTACCGCTCCGCCCGTGATGTGCTGAACGATCTACAGGTCACCGCGCACGGGGATGTGCTGCCGCTGCTGGATATTCTGTTCCCGAAGGGGACGCCGTATGTGTGGGTGGCGGATCATTTTTGACCGTATGTAGTGGCAACTCAGGCGCTCTTGTTTGCCGTGAGGTTAGCAGCGATTGTATCGAGTACCTGAAAAATGTTGATCGACTTCCCAGGCATAACAGTGTCGGTTTCTCCGTCGTGAATGTGATGAGGAAAGTGCGGCATGTCAGGATAGTGAGGTGTATTGTCCCAACGTTTACGGAGTTGCCCTTCTGCATCGGCCCAATGATAACTGTAGATGACCGTGTGTAGATCTTCAATGGCAGTATACTGTACATTCTGAGAATTCCAGCATACTGCCATCTTCCAATGTCAATCGTGCGCGCAGATGTCCCTCGGTTTCCATGATGCGTTCACGTAGAATATGGAAGTCGGCGATCACTGGGTCGTTAAGCAGGCGTTCTTTGATTGTGTTGAAGTAGGTTTCAAGACGCTTCATGCTACTCTTTGGTCAATAACCGGAGACGTGCGTGTAAGTTTTCGGCCATTTGCACCAGAGAGGCCCATTCGACGTAATCCATCCGGTCGTCAGTTTGTCCGGCCTGGAAGCGGCGATAAAATTCGTTTGAATTCAAGCCATATTGTTGTTCGAATGTGGCGAGGTCCTCACGCAGTTCTTTCAAGTGGGCGCGACACACGTCGGCTTCGTGGGTTAACAGTTTGTGTAGCGTACGATCCATCAACGGACTGGTTTGCCCGCGTTGGTAAAGTTCAGCGAGTTGTTGTAGCCGTTTGGCAATCGTATGACTGGCAGAAAATTTGGCGTCGATCACTTGGTCACCTCGAATCACTATACAGGTTCATTTCAATTATACCATAGCGGAGGGGAGTTGTTGAATGAATTTTCATATAAAACGCATTGGCGTTGAAGATTTCAACCTTTACGATGCGATCCCCAACCACTATGAAGTGCGCACCGTGTTTCGGGTCGTCGCGCCGGATGGCGGGTTGGGCGGTTTGCAGTTGGTCGAGCAACCCGTCGAGCCGTACATCAAGACTTACGACAACGACGGCCCGTCGGCGTGGGCGCAGGAGTTCGATCTGCACACCTGGGGCATCTTCGTGGCGTTCGATGACAGCGCGCCGGTCGGCGGGGCAACGGTGGCGTTGAACGCGCAGGTCTATCCGCTGGATCATTTCCAGCGCAAAGACCTCGCCGTGCTGTGGGACATCCGCGTGCATCCAGATACGCGAGGATGTGGTATTGGCGCGCGGCTCTTCCGCCACGCGGCGGACTGGGCGCGCGGGCAGGGCTACGGGCAGTTGGGATTGGAGACGCAGAGCGTCAACGTGCCCGCCTGCCGTTTCTACGCCCGGCAGGGTTGTACCCTCGGCGCAATCCACCGCTACGGCTACGCCGGCGTCCCCGATGTGGCGCACGAGGCGATGTTGCTGTGGTATTTTGATTTGTGATGGGGGATTGGTAATCGGTAACTGGTAACTGGTAATCGGTAACTGGTAACTGGAATTTCTTGCCACGCATCTTCACGAATTTAGTGGATGAAAGCGACTACGCGACTAAACGACTACACGACGCGTACATCGTGGCAGAAATCCCATCTCAGTTAACCGTGCTCGGAGCGGATCGCCAGATCCGCGGTTCCTGCGCGCTACGCCGGGATCTGACGATCTCTGGCGAGCATTAACTGGGGAGCGGTGCAGTACTAACGACTATACGACTAACGGCTACACGACTCAGTAGATCGAAAATGTCGAAGACTACAAAAGTCTCAGCACGTACTGTGTCTTGCAGACTGGTTGTTTAACGGGCATACTGGCTCAAACAAGCGCCTCGTGAGACTTTTGTAGTCTGGCTCAACAAGACCAATGGAGGCTTACCATGCGTATTCTCATGACAGGCGGCACAGGAGCGGTGGGACGGATGGCGGTGGCGCGGTTGATCGAGCACGGGCACGACGTCACCGTGATTGGGCGGAGCGCAGGAATAGCGATCGCGGGCGCGACGTACCGGCAGTGCGATATTGTGGACTTCGCGTGCGTCACGGACTGCGTGCAGGGGATGGAGGGCATCGTCCATCTGGCGGCGATCCCGAACCCGAGCAAGGGCACGAGCGAGGATATCTTCCACGCCAATTGCGCGGGGACGTTCAACGTCTACCAGGCGGCGGCGAACGCGGGCATCAAGCGCATCATCAGCGCCAGCTCGATCAACGCGCTCGGCTTCAACTTCGGCATCATGCGCTTCCCCTTGCGCTACTTCCCGATGGACGAGGAACACTCCAGTTTCACGACCGATCCGTATTCCTTCTCCAAGCAGGTGATGGAGGAAATCGGCGCGTACTTCTGGCGGCGCGAGGGTATTTCGAGCCTGTTCCTGCGCCTGCCGGGCGTCTACGAGGTGACGCCGGAGAACGAAGCGCAGGTCACGGCCATGCGCGCAGCGGCGCGGCAACAGTACCAGGAACTATTGGAAATGCCGGAGGCGCAGCGCCGCGTCATCGTCGCGGGCATCATCACACAGCACGACAGACTCCGCGCCGAACGCGCCTTCGAAGTGCCCGACAACTTTCCGCAGTTGCGTGAGCTACCCTACGCGCGGGTGATGTTCGGCTACAGCAACTTCTGGGCCAGCATCGACGCCCGTGACTCCGCGCAGTGCATCGAGAAGGGCCTGCTCGCCGACTTCGCGGGCAGCCACCCGGTCTACGTGAACGACGATCACAACTCCGCCGGAATTCCGACGCAGACGTTGGTAGAGTGGTTCTACCCTGATGTGCCGCTCAAGCGCCCGCTCGTGGGCGCAGAAACGCTGGTGAGCATCGACAAGGTGCGGGATTTGGTGGGGTTTGAGCCGGAGTATTCGATGAACCGGTGGTTTGAGGGGTAGGGTGGTCGGGTTTTTTTATTTCTCCCGACCCTTTTTGACTTCTTCGATGAATCTCGCTGCTCGGCGGGTCAGTTCGACCATATTGCCAACATCGAGCAACTTTTGGTTCACCAGGCTGCTGCCCACGCCGAGCGCCGCCGCGCCGCTGCGGATGAAGTCCGCCGCCGTGTTCAGGTCCACGCCGCCGACGGGCACGATCTCCAATTGCGGCAGCGGCGCGCGGATGGCTTTGACGAGCGCCGGCCCGCCGACCTCCGCCGGGAAGAGTTTGACCATGTCGGCGCCGGCCTCCCACGCGGTGAGCATCTCCGTCGGCGTGAAGCAGCCGGGCATCACCGGGATGCTGTAGCGGTTGCACAGCGCGATCACGTCGCGGCTGAGGGTGGGGGCCACGATGAAGCCCGCGCCTGCCAAAATCGCCGCGCGCGCCGTCTCGGCGTCCAGCACCGACCCCGCGCCGAAGAGCGCCGCGTCACCGTAGCGTTTCGTCGCTTCGGCGATCACGTCCAGCGCGCCCGGCGTCGTCATCGTCACCTCAATGACGCGCACCCCGCCGGCCTGGATCGCATCCGCCGCCGCGATCAGTTGCGCCGCGCTCTGCGCCCGCATAATCGCAAGCACGCCCGTTTCACGAATGAGGTTGAGTTTGTCGGATTTGTGCATAACCGTTTCCCAGAGATTAGGTTGCTTCCGAAATCACAATCAGGTCAGGGATGTCGGCGAAATCATCCTGGTTGTGCGTTACTAATGGACAGCGATGATGACGTGCGGTTGCCGCAATCCAGGCATCCTGGGCTGAGATAGGTCTGCCTTGACGTTGCCGGATGACGCAGATGTCAGCCCAACATTTACACAAGTCGTAGTCAAAAGGCACAATGACGTATGCGCGTAGTCGTTCTTCCAACCATACCTGGCGTGCTTGTCCCCATTTCCGCTCATAGGCCCACCGATATAACTCTGCCAATGTCATAAAAGAAAGGGCTAAACTCTTGTCTTGTAAGTGTGGCCGGTAGGCCTGAGCGCGTGTATCGCCCTTGAGCAGAAAGGACACAACGTCCGTGTCGACAATGACGAAGTCGGTCATGCTTCTGTCATCCCGATAAGGTCTTGTTGCCGCCATTGTCGTAACGTCGTGATGAAGTCATCAACAGATTCTTCAAGGGGCCAGCCGTCCAATAATGTATCAAAATCTTTGACCGGTTGCACGTTTTGTTTTTTTGCTAATGCGCTGAGGGATAAATCGGCCCAAAAATCACTGTCAGATCGTTGCGTGGGCAATTCCTGCTCCAGGTCGGGCAAGATTTGCGCAATGACGCGCAGACGCTCGCGTGGGGTTAGCCTTCGTAATAACGAGAGAACTCTTTCTGGCGTTGCTCTATGTGTTGCGATAGTATTCATAGATTCCCCCTTTTGACACTCGACACAACATTTTTCCCTATTCTACCTGACTGTCCGTTTTCCGCCACCCGCCACGTCAGCCTTCAGCAGCGCCTGGACTTCGGCCTTGTCGATGATAGGCAGGTCGAAGAGGAGCGTTTGCTTGAGGCGTGTGGCGGCGTCGCCGACGAGGATGCCTTTCTCCAGCCCGTCCGCATTGAACCCGGCAGTGAGCAGGCCGTAGTAGAAGCCCGCATTCCACGTGTCACCGCCGCCGAGGCGATCCCAGAGGGTGACGGGTTTGACGGCGGGCGAGCGGAAGAAGTTGCCAGCGGCATCCGCCGCCGCTGATTCCCAGCGGTGCTGCTCGAAGCTGTCGGGGTAGCGGATGGTGATGGCGACGATTTTGGTGTCGAAGCGCGCGCACACGTCAGCGGCGAAGGCGCGGATGTCGTCGTCCTCGATAGGGCCGATGTCGCCATCGTCGATCTGTTTGGCGCTGTACTGCCCGCAGCCCATCCCATAGAGCTTCGCCATGTCCTCGATGGTCGTCACCAGTACGTCGATGTGATTCGTGACCAGCGGTGTGAGCACTGACTTCGCTTGTTCTGCCGACCAGAGCGTGGCGCGGTAGTTGAAGTCCATCCCCACCCAACAGCCGGCCGGCTTGTGCGCCATCGCTTCCTCGAAGGCTGCCAGCAGGTAGTTGCGCTGGTATCCGCTGTGTGCTGCCAGTCCAAAGGTGATGCCCGACGTGTGGAAGAGTTGGCAGTCCTTGAGCGCGGACACCCAATCCACCATCCCCGCGTCGAATTTTGAGGCGGCGGAGAACATGCGCTGGTAGATGCCTGTATCGCGGCGCGGCGTGCGCCCGATCTCGTAGATGAAGCGCCCGATGGGTTCGGTTGGCGGCGCCCAGACGAAATGGCCGGTATCGACGCCGTTTTCGCGGGCGATGTTGCGGAGCATCCGCCCGTAGGGATTGTCGGGCACGCGGGTGATGTAGCTGGCGGGGATGCCGAAGCGGGCCAGGCCCATCGCCAGCGTGTATTCGCTGCCCGCCATCGAAAGATGCACCTGGCGCGTGCGCTCTGGGCGCTCGCCGTCGGCGGGCGTGTCGCGCACCATCGTCTCCCCAAAGGTGACGAAAGCCGGCCCGCGTCCGGCGAAGGCACTCAGCTCGTCTTTGGTGATGTCGTATTTCAGCGGCACAGTGCCCTCCTTCGAAAATAGGCCTACTTCGAAAATAGGCCTACTTCAACGCTTAAGGCAGATCACAATCCGCCGTCCTTGCAGCGCCGGATTGTGATCCGGTGCAAGCATTTTCGTGAGAGAAAATCCGTGTTTTCCGTGTTCATCCGTGTACCGGAATTGTAAGCCGGATGCCGGATTCTTCCCCGCCGGCGATGCGGTCGGCCCAGCGGGTGGGTTCGGGCAGACGGTAGCCGCGCCCGCAGACCAGCACGACGTCTACGGCGGCTTCCAGGCTGATGCGATGCCCGGTGGAGACGAAGACAGGTTTGACGCCGGTGCGCGTCCGCACGACTGCGCCGATGATGCCGATGCCCTCGTCGTCGGCGCCATTGTCGTAGAGATAGCTGTAGCTGCCCCGTTCGCGCGCCGGTTCGTTGTACCGGCCCACCAGTCGCCGCTTGGCGCAGCCGATGGACGGTTTATCCACCAGCAGCCCGACGTGGCTGGCGATGCCGAGGCGGCGCGGGTGGGCGATGCCGTGCCCATCGAAGATCAACAGATCGGGCGTGAGGGGGAGCTTTTCCAGCGCATCCAACACGGCGGGCGCTTCGCGGAAGCTGAGCAAGCCGGGCACGTAAGGGTAATCCACGGGGCGCTCTGCTATGACGTAGTCCAGCATATCCAGGCCGGGAAAGCTGAAGGCAACGACGGCCGCCCGCGCGATGCCGTCACGGTAGCTGGCATCCACGCCTGCGACGGTCGTCACTGGGCCAAACGCTGTCTTACAAATGACTTTGGCGGCTAGTTCCCGTTGCAGCGCAATGGCCGCAGAGGGATCAAGATCCCACGGATGCGTGATTTTCTGAACGATGCTCATGGCGTTTAGGAAAAGAGGGCAGTTAACCCGCCCCCTTGGTCGACCCCTGTTGTGTATCCGTGCCCCGTCTTAGGGCATCTTCGTGCCACATTCGGGGCAGAACTTCGCACCTTTGGCTTCAGCGCCGCAACTGGGGCAGATGCCGGCCGGCTGGCGCTCGATTTTCGCGCCGCACTCCGGGCAGAACTTCGCGCCGTGGGTCTCCTTGCCGCAGTTCGGGCACGCATCGACCACCGGCTGGGTCATCGGGCTGCCGCACTCCGGGCAGAACTTGGTGCCGGCCGGGGCGGTCGTCCCATCGTTGGGGCAGCGCGCCACAGCGCCGCTCGCCTGCTTGACTGCCGAACTGACCTGCTTGAAAGCCTCTCCCAAACCAAGCGCGCTGGCAAACCCTTTCAAGGCTGCGCCGGCTTGCTCGGCCTGTGATTCGGCGATCTCCGCGCGGCGCGGGGTGTCGTCGTTGCAGTAGCCGCTCTGCTCGTCGAAACACGAGAGGCACACGACGCGCAGACAGGTCGGACATTCGCGGAAGCGGGGATTGACCTGTCGCCAGGCTTTTTCCAGTTGTTGGGGTGTCATCGTTAGTGTGTAGCGCGGATCCTCCGCCGTGCTGCTGGCGAGCGCGTTGCCGAGGCCGGGAACGTTGCGCAGCAGTCCGCCCAGCGCCTTGCGCCCGACGTCTTTGGCAATCGTCGCGGCGACTTCCGGCTGGCTGCGAAACTCGCGGTCGCAGGCTTCGCAGTAGAACACGGC
>DAOUAY010000076.1:0-4022 GCA_034432995.1 Anaerolineae bacterium
ACCACGGCGATGTCCAGCTTTTCGGGATCGATGCCGGGCAGTTCGGCGGTGACGACCACGCCATTCTCGTTGGTCCACACGTTCATCGCCGGATAGCCAGGCGTTACCCGCGAGCCTGTCGTCGCTGGGTAGGTGCTGAACAGCCGGTTCATCTCGCGCCGCAGGCGCTCCATCTCGCTCCAGGGTGTCGTTTGTCCCCAAAATGATCTTCCTAACATAGTCTGCCTCCTTATCATCAGATATGTGATGTGTTTGTTGCCCCTCACCTTCAGGGGATCTATCGGATTGCTTTCTTTCCGATACACCCACACTATAGCAAACAACCATTAGAAGGAGATAAACGGAGCATTAAAGAGGCATTAGAAAATGTTTAGAAAATCATTAACATGCTACGGTTCCCACCCTGGATTGATGCGTATCACGTCGAGATCGCGGACGCTGACGTAGGGGACGAATCCTTTAGCGAGGGATTGCGTATAAGCCGTGTTGATGTTCGTCTGCAGGTTGGCATAGTCGATGGTGAGGACCAGCTTGCCAGCAGCGCGAATGGCCGCAGCATTGGACTGGTTTGTGTAACACCAGTTGTATGTACAGGGTTGATCTGTCGCCAGGATGTACAATTCTTCCATCCCCAGACCATCGATGGCTGCCAGATAGCCGGGATACGCGTGCAGTTCTGGGGAGTTCTGCGGAACGATCTTGAAGTTGGGGTTTTGGCTTTTGGCGTAGGCTGAGATTTCGACGATAAGGTCTACCATTTTGCGCGCCAGATCGTCGCGGTTGGTGCCGGCGGCATCGGCGGGAATCTCCTCGTAAGTGACGACCATATCGAGGTACGCGCCATCGAATCCGGCTGCCAACGCCTGGTCGATGCGGCCTTTAGCCACAATCGTCCACCAGCGCGGATCCCAGTATTTGACGTATTGCTCGCTCGGCCAGCCGTCTACAGCGCCGAGCAACAGGTCGGCAGGCACGTGGGGCCATTCAGGCCGGTAATCCTCGATGGCGCCGATTTCGAAATAGGCCAACACGATTTTGCCTGTTGCCTTGACGGCCTGAATTTCGTTGAAGGTGAAGAAATCGTCCGATCCGTCGCGGGCGAGATCGATCACCGCCAGGTCGAAATTGGAGCCGGCAATCTGCGTGAGTTTGCCGTTGGAATAGCCGCTCAGTTGGTAGACCCAGCTCTGCACACTGTTCCAGGAATCGGCAGGCGGCATGGGCGCCGGCGCCGGGGGTGTGGGCGTGCTGGGCGGGACTGGGGTGACAGTGGAACCGTTTTGAATCAATGGAAGGAAGACGAAGTGATTGGGTGTCGTATTGGTAAGTGTTTGTTCGGGAATTTGTGCGGCGTAGACCTGGGATTCGGGTGTCAGACTTATGTACCATGCGCCGATCACGAAAAGCGCGAGGACACGTAACATCCTCTTCATCGCATGACCCTCCTAATGTACGTTATTTCGGTTTTCATACCAGAATATGACATCGTTTATCATTATAGTTTAATTCTGGCTAACGTCAATAGGTTTTTGGTCATGTGTGAAAGAAACGTGGGGTAATCGTAAGGAAAAGAGGTAATAAATTAGATAGATGTCTGAAAAAAGTGTGTAGGGCGCGCAAAGCGCGCCCTACACTATGCTCTAGAACTGTTACTCGCCGATGGTCAACAGTCGACCATCGCTGCGCCCGAAGACCTCCGGGAAGTAGAACTCCCTGGCGACGGTGGGCAGCACGTGATAGTCGCCGGGCAGGGTGGCGCGGAAGGTGTAGCTGTATTCGTAAGTGCCCGCGGGCAGCGCGTCGGCGAAGAGCACGACTTTCTCGTCGCGCAGCTCGCTGCGGCTGTACCAGCGCCACCACCACCACCAGCGCGAGCCTTCGCGCCGTAGGGAAGGGGGCGTCGCCAGCAGGCTGGTCGTCGCCAGGCCGGTGTCGATGGCCTCGCCGCCCGCCGGGAGCGGATCTTCCACCACCACGTAGTAGCGGTCGTGCGGCGTGATGATCGTCAGGTCCACGCGGACCACGTCGCCCAACTTCACCTCGCGCACATCCGCACATTCGCCGATTCGCCCATTCGCCGATTCGCCGATTCGCTCATTCGCGCACGCCGCCAACGTGTACCTGCGCTGCACGATGATGCCCCGGTCGGCCGGTTCCACGTTCTCCACCGGCTGGTAAACTTCGAGGTGCGCCGTGTAGTAGAGCCGCCCGTTGCCGTCGCTGCGGGCGATGGTGAGCGCGTTGGTCATCCCGGCGATGAGATCGGCGACGGGGATGACGGTGCGGCTGCTCTCGCGGATCGTCTCGCGCGCAGCGACGCCTTGCGCCTGCTCCCGGTCGTTGAGGAAGAAGGCGTAGTCGTAATTGGCGTCGAGTTCGCCCGTCTCCACCATCCAGTCGGTGAGCGCGATCAGCGCCCAGGCGGTCTCTTGCGTGGTCTCCCAGATGCCGGCGCGCCGGGCGACCATCAACCAGCGCACAACGTTCGGCAGCAGTTCGTTCTGCGGATCGAGCTTCACCAGCGTGTCGAGCACGATGGCGGTGGAGCGGGTGTCGGTGTTCATCGCCCACCAATCGTAGTCGGACTCTTCCCAGTGCGCGCCGGTGGCGCTGAGGATAGCGGCGTTGTTCAAGTCGGAGAGGAGCGTGGCAAGGCGGCTGTCGCTGCGGTTGTAGAGCCACAGGGCCTGCGCCAGGTACGCGCGGGCGTAATAGCTCAGTTTCTCGCGGTTTTCATAGAGTTCGTCGAGTCTGTCTTTGGGCGCGGCGCGACCTTCCGCCAGAACGTAGAGCAGCCACGCTTGTTGATTGGCATTGCGGAAGTTCTGGTAGTCGCGCACTTCTTTGATTTGCGCTTGCAGGTAGGCGATCCCGTTGTTGAGCACGTCCTGCTTGACGCTGATGCCGCTCTGTTGCGTTTTGAGCAGCGCGAAGACGACGTAGGCGCTCACATGCGGGTTGCTTTCCCCCCCTCTTGTCCCCCCCATTGGGGGGGAAGATAGGGAGGGAGTGGGCCACCAGCCCCACCCACCGTCGGGATTTTGCTGAAGGTACAGTTTGTTCAAACCTTCATTCACCAGACCGGGCAGGCGCTCGGACAATTCGGGATTCTCGATCCCCAGCGTCTTCAGCGCGTGGTAAGTGAGCACGTTGGGCAGGAAGCGGCTGACGGTTTGCTCCGTACACTCGTACTCGAAGTGTTCGAGGTAGCGCAGGCCGTCCTGCATCCCGGCGGCGAGGCTCGGATCGAGCTGCACGGTGAGAGTTCCACGTCTCTCATCAAACTCCGGCGGCAGCGCAATGGCTTCGGTGCGCGAGCCGCCCTCGATGAGCTGTCCCGCGGTCCCCACGATGTCGGGTGTGGTGTAGCGGAAGACGAGCAGCGAACCGTCCGGGCCGGTGCTAAGGCGCGGCTTACTCGCGTCGGCGTAGTCTCCGCCCCCCTCAGGATGAGGGGCTACGGCGCTAAAGATGAGCTGCGCGTTGACGACATCCTGCACCGTCACCCACCACGTCACCTTGCGCTCGCTGCGCGCGGGGACGACGACGGTCTGGCGTGGCGGCGTCTCGGTGTGGATGCCTACCCCCTCGGCGCTCAAGCTCACTTCGACGGTGAGGTCTTGCCCGGTGTTGTTGCTGACGTTCGCCGCAAGCTGCGCGCGGTCATCCACCACGAAGAAGCGCGGCGCGACGGGGCGCACCAGCAGCGGCTTCGTGGCGACGAGGTCGGTGAAGCCTTCGCCCACGCGCGTGTCGGCGGTGAGGCCGACGGCGCGCAGCGTCCAGGTGGTGAGGTTGTCGGGCAGTTTGAGCGTGACGACGGCGCGGCCCTCGCGGTCGGTGGTGATGCGCGGATTCCAGTAGGCGGTGTCGGCGAATTCCTCGCGGATCTCCACGCCGGCCGGCGGCGCGACGTTTTCGGCGTACTTCGCCGATTCCTTTTCTGCGGCTATCGGCGCTGCTGTCGCCATCGCCATAGGCATCGCGGCAGGCGCTTCCATTGCTGCATCCTCGGCCACCGC
>DAOUAY010000077.1:0-2969 GCA_034432995.1 Anaerolineae bacterium
ATGACGGCGGTGGGCGACGGCATCGTGGATGTTCCCGCGATCGTCGAAGCCGGGAAGCCGCACACCGAATGGCTCGTCGTCGAACTCGACCGCTGCGCCACCGATATGATGGAGGCCGTGGCGAAGAGCTATCACTACCTCGTGGGGAATGGGTTGGCGGAAGGTAGACGGTAGACGGTAGACAGTAGACAGTAGACAGTAGACGGTAGACGGTAGACGGTAGACGGGGGATGAAGGGCGTGATGTTGCGGCTCTTGTCTCCCGTCTTTTTCGTTGTATAACAAATGTAGCGCAAGCCTTCAGCTTGCGTAGTTTGTAGAAGCGCAAACCTGCGAGAGTGTTTTCAAGGAGGATGGCAATATGCCCGGAATTCCACCGTTACTTCGTACTCGACTCCGCGAGACATTGCTGCGTTGCGCTCCCTGCGACAGCGACCGTGCCCTGCGCGCCGTTTTTACCGACGCCCGCCTCAACGCCTGGTATAACGATGTGCCGGAGGCGACAACGCCCGCCGAGCGCATCGACGGGTTGCTCGACAAACTGCACGACCGTTACGACGCCCGCGGCGACCACGCCCTGGCGCTCCTCTGCACCGTCCTGGCCGAACAGATCGCCGACGCCTGCCGCGCCCACCTGACCGAGATGGCGACCCTGATACCGTCGCCAGACCTGACAGGTCTTCTGAGACCTGTCAGGTCTGAAGCCTACACCCGCGTCCCCGACCCGCGCGCCTCGCGCCTGGTGGGCCGCGACGCCGAGCTGGAATGGTTGTGCGCGCGCCTAGAACGCGGCGACGTCTCCGCGCTGGCGGGCGTGCGCGGCATTGGCGGCATCGGTAAGACCGAGTTGGCGATTGCCGCCGCCCGCGCGTTGGACGATCACTTCGCGGGGCGCGTGCTGTGGCTCGATTGCGGCCTCAACGCCGTTCTTGCAATCCAGGAGCGCGTTGCTGCTGTGTTAGGTGTGAAACTGGAAGGCGATGACCTGATGCAGCGCGCCGACGTCCTGTCCCGCGCCTGGCGTGGACAACCGCCGACGCTCGTGGTGCTCGATGACGTGCGCGCCGCCCATCTACAGGATTTTGTTGCGCTGCTGCCGCCGCGCCCGCCATGCGCGCTGCTGGTCACCAGCCGTCGCCACGACTTGCCCTCTTTGCCGCCCGGCGCGCTGCGATACCTGAAGGTGTTGGATCCGGCGCCTTCCCAGACATTGATCGCCGACCTGCTCTCTGTGGACGTGGAACCTGACCCCCAGGCAGCGGGCGGCATCGTCGAACTACTCGACTGCGTGCCGCTGGCGCTGACGCTGGCGGCGCGTCGCCTGGCGCGCCTTGCCGAACGCCGCCGCGCGCCCGGCACGGACTCTCCCTGGCGCGTGCTACTGCGTGATTTACAGGAGCGCCGCGCCCGGGTGCTTCACCAGGGAGAACGGCCCGACTTGAGCGTATGGGTAGCCTTTGGCGCCAGCTATGATGATCTTGCCGACCCGGATAAAAAACGTCTGCGCCGCCTGGGCGTCTTCGCCCGCAGCGAATTTGCCCTGCCCGCGCTGCTGGCAGTATGGGAAGACGAAGAGGTGACGGGGCGAGAGGCCCTGATGCGCCTGACCGACGCCGGGCTGCTGGAAGAAGTGGACGACGACGTGTGGTGGATGCACGACCTGCTGCGCGAGTACGTGTTGGCGCAGTTGGCGCAGGACGACGCCGAAGCCCAGGCCGCGCGGCTGGCGCACGCCGCGTATTGGCGGGCCTACCTGAATGAGCGTGAGCGCCTGAGCCTGTCCGATTGGGATGCGCTTGAAATTTGCCGCCCGGAAATTGAGCGCGCCGCCGATTGGCTGTTGCCTGACCATGCTTTGCTCAATCCGTGGCTATCCGCTGCGTTGGCCTTTGTGATCGACCAAAAGTTTCAAATTTATGCCTTTCCCCATGGTGAAACATGGTTGCGGGCAGGCCTGTCTGCGGCGCAATATTTGCTGGAAGAACCTTCAACCGATGAAACCGATGAATTTCAGCGCGCCGTTGGTGCTCTGCAAAGCAGCCTGGCGGCCTTGCTGAGCACGCGGGGGCAGTATGCCGAAGCGGAACGGCTGTACGATTCAGGTTTGACGATTTGCCGGGCGATCCGAGATCCCCAGGGTGTGGCGGTTTTCCTTATGGGATTGGGTCGGTTGGCTTTGGACCAAGGTCGGCATGATGAGGCGCTGCCTCTACTACGCGAAGCGCGCGCCGGTTTCGCGGCGTTGGGGCTGCACGAATGGGTTGCCGCCGTGGATCGCCTGCTGGCGCAAGCCGGAGAAAATAGACATTATACCGATTAGATGAAAAAAAACGCGAAATATGGTATGCTCAACCCCAATTGCAACATAGGGGGTGTACGATGGATGAGTCTATACCAAACTTATGTTGACAAGCTGACTGATTTTTTGGCCCTCACGAGCTATACCCGGGAGGAATTCGAGGCATTATTGCCGCACTTTGCAGCGGCTTTCCGCGAACGGATGCGCACCCATTGGGGGCGCTCTTTAAGGTGACGCAACCTAAAGCCAACCAATGGATTCATTGCCTGTTGCCATGTCTCGAGCGCGCCTTGACGGCCGTTGACGAGATGCCGTCCCGTAGCATAGACGCGGTGACTTGGGAAACCGAAGCGCGCTTCTATTTCCATGATGGCACGGAACGGCCCATTCAACGGCCCAAGGAGGCCCAGCAACAAGGCCAATATTACAGTACTCATTTCTAATTTCAGGAGGACATAACCCATGCCATTGACTTTCGATTTTCCACTAGAGAAGCTACAAACGTATATGGGGATCAATCCCCGACCGGCGGATTTCGACGGCTACTGGGACGCGGCGCTGGCCGAAATGCGCGCGCTCGATCCACAGGTGACGCTGGCGCCGGCGGCGTTTCAGGCGTCTTACGCCGACTGTTTCGATATGACGTTCACCGGCGTCGGAGGCGCGCGCAT
>DAOUAY010000078.1:0-2323 GCA_034432995.1 Anaerolineae bacterium
TAACAAAGTGAGCAAACCCATTCTCTTGGTCAACATTTTAGTTCCCTCCTTACTTGAATCTGAAAACACTGTGCGCTTTTATGCGCTTACGTCTTTATGACGTGTGATCTGCCGCCAGTGTTCCCCGCGTTGCGTTTGTCATAGTTAAGGTTGCGTGTCCAAGTGGTTAAGAGTGTGTGATAATTTTGTATCCGGTTGTGTCGCTAAAGCTGCATTTAGGGAGGGGGTTTTATGGCGGGGCTTCACCCCGCCACAAAACCCCCCTCTTTTCCTCGGCCTTTAGGCCAATGTGATGGGGGCTGGCGCCGGGTTGACGCTACTAAAATAGGTGTTACCCTTTAGCCAGAAAATTATGATTGGGCGAGGTTGGCGCGTGGAAAATCATCAGCATCTTTCTGGACAACATACCGAAATTCAACATAAAGTGGACCTGGAACCCGTGGGTCGCCGGGCGCTCATCGAAGCGGGGATGACGCTGCTCGATGCGGCGCGGCGCGCGGGCGTGGAGATCGTCGCTGTGTGCGGCGGCTTGGGCGCGTGCGGCAAATGCCGCGTGCGGCTGGCGCATGGCGAAGTGACGCCGCCCACTGCCGCCGAAGCGCGCGTCTTTAGCGCGGCGGAACTGGCGGCGGGCCACCGGTTGGCCTGCCAGACCCGCCCGCTCGGCGACGTGAAGATCGACATTCCCCCGGCCTCGTTGAGCACGCCGCAGCGCTTGCAGGTCGAGGGCCAGGAAAGCGAGGTCGCCGTCGATCCCGTGGCGCAGCCGGTGGACGTCACCGTCGTCCCGGCGACGCTGCACGATTTGCGCGCCGACACCGTCCGCTTGACCGACGCGCTCGCCGAGCAGCACATTCCGCGTCCCTTTTTCGATCAGCCGGTGCTGCGCGATCTCTCACACAAATTGCGCGAACAGGATTGGTCCGTGCGTCTGGCGCTGCGCCAGCGGAATCAGCGCGGTGAAGTTGTCGGCGTGTTACATCAGGAGCAGGCGCTGCTTGGTCTGGCGGTGGACATTGGCACGACGAAGATGGCGGCCTACCTGCTCGATCTGGCGAGCGGCCACACGTTGGCGAAGGCGGGGCTGATGAATCCGCAGATTGCCTATGGCGAGGACGTGGTCAGCCGCATCGCCTACGCCAACCGGCATCCCGATGGGTGTCACATGTTGCAGGCGCGGCTGATGGAGAGCCTCAACGACCTGATCGGCCAGCTTTGCCGCGAGGCCGGTGTGACCCACGAGCAGATCGTCGAAGCGGTGGTGGTGGGCAACACGGCGATTCATCATTTCTTCGCCGGGCTGCCGGTGCGGCAGTTGGGCGAGTCGCCCTACATCGCCGCCGTCACCGAGCCGCTGGATATCTGCGCGTGCCATCTGGGGCTGAAGCTGGCCTCCGGCGCGAAGGTGTACCTGCCGCCGAACATCGCCGGGTACGTCGGCGCGGATCACGTGGCGATGCTGCTGGCGACGGATGCGTGGCGCGCGCAAAAGCCAACGGTCGCCCTCGACATCGGCACGAACACGGAGATCAGCCTGGCGGTGGACGGCCGCTTGCTGAGTTGCTCCTGCGCCTCCGGCCCGGCCTTCGAGGGCGCGCACATCCACGCGGGGATGCGCGCAGCGCCCGGCGCGGTGGAGTACGTGCAGATCTTGGAGGACGGCGTGCACATCCAGACTATCGGCGGGAAACCGGCGGTGGGCATCTGCGGCTCCGGCATCCTCGACGCGGTGGCGGAACTGCGCGCCGCCGGGATCATTCAACGTACCGGGCGCTTCCAGACGGATCACCCGCGCATCGTGCCGTGGGATGGCGGCGGCGCGTTCCTGCTCGCGCCCGCGGCGGAAACGGGCAACCACCACGATCTGCTCGTCACTCGCCGGGACATCAACGAGATTCAGTTGGCGAAGGGCGCGATCCGCGCGGGCATGGAGGTGTTGCTGCTGGAAGCCGGGTTGACGGCGCAGGACATCGACACGTTCATCGTGGCCGGAGCGTTTGGCACGTACCTCGATTTGGAAAGCGCCGTCCACATCGGGATGTTCCCGCCGCTGCCGCTGGAGCACTTCCAGCAGGTGGGGAACGCCGCCGGGACCGGCGCGCGGCAGATGCTCATCTCCGCCGAACAGCGCCGTCTGGCCGCGCAGATCATCGAGCGCGTTCGCTACGTCGAACTCACCGTTCACCCGGGTTTTACGACGGTGTATATGGACGCGATGTACTTGTAAAATGGCAAATGGCAAATGGCAACTGTCCTTTCGTTAAAAATCAAATTGCACAACGAATTATATCGCGCAAACATTCGAGAAATCGAGTTGGTAAAT
>DAOUAY010000079.1:0-8856 GCA_034432995.1 Anaerolineae bacterium
TTCCCAAAGATGCCTCCATTTCTGGGCAATTTCGCAAAAAGGCGTCCGTGACCGCCCAATTGCCCAAAGGTATCCTGGCGCGGCGGTCAAAAACAGGGAGTGCGCTCGCTACTTAGCGGATTGCGCACGGAAAATAATACTTTTGGTAAGGTGCAAATCTACCGGGAGCATTTCCCGGTACTTGGCGTTCGTTCAAATTAGCGGAAACTAAAGGGTATAATCTTTCTTCGTAAAGGCAGGTAAAGCAATGATACGCTTTTCGATCGGACAGTCAGCTTTGATGCTGCGAGGCGTCATCTCGTTTAGCGCAGCGCACCGTTTTTAGGTGCGCCTGCGAACAACACTTGCATTTCATTCATTTATCTGTTCAGAGCCGTGGGCGCGCTCGCGCTTGCGGCTTTTTGTTTTCTCCTACTCTCCCTGGTCTATGTGCGCGAGAACCTCACGGTGAAGAGAATTCGACCACGAATCTTCACGAATTCTCACGAATAGGAAAAAATTAGTGTAGATTCTGCGAATACAGACATTCGTGTAGATTCGTGGTATATTCCAGGAGGGAGCGCAATGAGTCAGATCATCGTCAATGTGGATAAAGTCACCTATCACCACGGGCCGCTGTTGGTGCTGGACAATCTCGCGTGGGAAATTCAGGCCGGGCAGAAAATCGGCCTGGTCGGGCCGAACGGCGCGGGGAAATCCACGCTGTTACGGCTGATCGCGGGGGAATTGCAGCCCGATAGCGGCTACCTCGTCCGCCACAAGACGCGCATCGGCTATCTGGCGCAGGAGCCGCGCTTCGTCCCTGTCGAACAGGGCGGCCCGGCGACGGTGTGGGAAGCCGCCCTGAGCGCCAACGCCGACATCCACCGCATCGAAGCGGAGATGCGCCGCCTGGAAGCGCGCATGGGCGATCCCGCCGTCTACGCGGATGAGCGCGAGTTCGCCCGCGTGCTGGCGGCGCACACCCGCGCGCAGGAAGCCTTCGAGCAATTGGACGGCTACCGCTACGAGAGCAGCGTCAAACAGGCGTTGCAAACCGTCGGTTTCGCCGAGGCCGATTTCGACAAGGCCGTGGCGGTGCTCTCCGGCGGGCAGAAAAAGATGCTCGGTTTGGCGCAACTGCTGGCGATCCAGTGCGATCTGCTGCTCTTGGACGAACCCGACAATCATCTCGACATGGCGGGCAAGGTCTACCTGGAGCGCTTCATCCACCGCTTCGCCGGGACGGTCATCATCGTCTCGCACGACCGCTATCTGCTGGACGAGGTGGCGGATCACATCGCCGAAATCGAGGATAGCAAGCTGACGCTCTATCAAGGCAACTACTCGGCCTATTCCACCGAGAAGCAACTGCACATGCTGCGCCAGCAACAGCTCTACGCCGCGCAGCAAAAGGAGATTGCCCGCATCGAAGCGGCGATTGCGCGTTTCGAGTACTGGGCCAGCATCGTCATTGACGAACGCCACATCCGCCAGGCTCGCTCGCGCCAAAAAATGCTGGATAAAATGGACAAGATCGAGAAGCCTATTTTCGAGCGCGAGAAAATGGGGCTGGAACTGAACGGCTGGCGCGGCTCGAACAAAGTCTTGGACATCGCCAACCTGGATAAAATCTTTCCTGCTCGCGCCGGATCACAATCCGGCGCGACCGACCAAGAAAACATCGTGCTGCTCGGTCTCGATCTGCTGATCTGGCGCGGGGAGCGCGTGGGTCTCATCGGCGCGAACGGGAGCGGCAAGAGCGTCCTCTTCCGCTGTATCTTGGGGCAGGACGAACCGACGAGCGGCGTCATCAAGATTGGCCCCAGCGTGCGGATCGGCTACTACGCGCAGCAACACGAGACGCTCGATCCGCAGCGCACGCTTATCGAGGAAATCTGGGATGCGAAGTCTATGTCAGAGCACGCGGCGGTGAATTTCCTGCGGCGGTTTCTCTTCCCGTATCAGCGGACGCGGGACACGGTATCTACGCTCTCCGGCGGGGAGCGCAGTCGCCTGCAGCTCGCCAAGCTGATGCTTTCCGATGCCAACTTCCTGCTGCTCGACGAACCGACGAACAACCTCGATCTGCCATCGTGCGAGGTGTTGGAACAGGCGTTGGAGGAGTTCGAGGGGACCGCGCTCATCATCTCACACGACCGCTACTTCCTCAACCGCATCGCCGACCGCATCGTCGATCTGGAAGACGGCAGCCTGACGGATTACGCCGGCGATTACACGTACTACGCGCAAAAGAAGGGCATCGCGTAACCAGTATAGTGGCGACGGATGAAATTTAACAAAATATCCAGCCATTGCGCGTTGCAGGAAATGAAGGCAGCTAAACTAATCGTTCAGGCATCCCTACGGGACGCCCAGAGGATCCCTCGTTATGCAGGCGCTAAAGCACCTGCCGACAATCAACCGTCCCTACGGGACGAAGAAGTTTGTCCCGTAGGGACAGTTGAGCATTGCCTGGCGCTTGAGCGCCGGGAGCAAGGTGTGCCTTCCCGCCCGTCCCGTAGGGACGGCTGAACCTGCTCCAGATGCGTGCCCGGCTCATTGCCCGATTATTTTCTTAAAGTTCACAAATCGTCACTACGCATTCGCGCAGGTTGCGAAACGCGCGAGTCCGTGTACACTCTGCATTATGTCCAAGCGCATTGATACAATCAAGACACGGCGGCAACGCCGAAAGACCGCGCCCACCCATCGGACGGACACCCGGCGCGCGGGCGCCCGCTGGTGGCGGCAGTTCTGCCAAGACCTGCGGGTGTTCGCGCGCCTGTTCCCCTGGAACGTGAGCGCCGTTTTGATCGTGGGCGTCGCCCTGACGGCCTTGCTCTTCGAGGAGACCTACAATCACAATCTTATGCCCGGCGACATCCGGATTACTTACGTAAAATCCGTGTACGCCGTGCTGAACATGATCGCGTTTCAGATCACCTATGCCGATATGCCGACCAGCCCCGCGCTCGACATCTACTTCGTCATCGTGCCGCTGATCGGTATCCCGCTGCTGCTGGCGTTCGGACTGAATATCCTCAACATCCTGCGCGTCTTCTTCGTGCGCGGTGAACGCGGGCAGGCGTGGCAGGAGGCGCTGGCGGCGACGGTCGAACGCCCGATCGTCGTCTGCGGACTGGGGCGCGTGGGCTACCGCATCGCCGAGCAATTGCTCGACCTGGGCCAGCCAGTGATCGGCATCGACACGACAACGTCGCCCCTGGTGACGATCCTCATCGAGCGCGGGATGCCCTGCATCATCGGCGACGTTCACGACAAGGAGGTGCTGCGCCGCGCCGGCGTTCCTCGCGCACAGGCCGTGCTCGCCTGCACCAACCAGGACCTCATCAACATCGAGGCCGTCTTCCACGTGCGCGAGCTAAACCCGCAGGCGCGCATCGTGCTGCGCCTCTTCGAAGACAGCATCGCTGACGAGATTCAGGCAACGTTCGACGTAAAGGCCGTCATCAGCCGGTCGGCGGTCGCGGCGGCGGCCTTCGCGCACGCGGCGATTGGCATGGAAGTGCTGGAAACCTTCGATCTCAAAGACCGCGCCTACTTCCTGACCCGGCTCACGCTGGATGCGACGTCGCCGCTGGTGGGGACGCGGCTCGGCGCGACGGCGGATGTTTATGACGTAACCGTCGTCTGCCTGGAGCGCGACGGGCGAATCCGCGTCGAGCCGGAGGATGAGACAACGCTCCAAGCCGGCGATGCGCTCTTCATCTTCGCCGAAATGGAGCGCGCGGGCGAACTGGCGCGCCGGTACCGGGCCGAGTCCGCCGTCGGGCCGATTCTTGTCTGCGGCCTGCAACACACCGGTTACCGCGTGGTCAACGCGCTGCTGGCGCTGCAACAGCCGGTCATCGCGCTCAACTTCGCGCCGGAAGCGCTGGCGGAACATCTGCGCGCGCACGGCGCGCCCGTCGTCTACGGCGATTTCCGGCAGCACACAGTCTTGGAACAGGCCGGTGTGCGGACAGCCAGCGCCCTCGTCGCGTGCAGTGAAGACGATATGGTGAACTTCGAGACGCTGCTGCGCGCCCGCGAACTCGCGCCTGGACTGCGCGTCGTGATGCGCATCTTCGAGGAATCCCTGGGCGAACAACTGCAACGCGCTTTCGCCATCGACGCGGTCTACAGCACCTCGGCCATCGCCGCGCCGCTGTTTGTGGCGGAGGCGTTGAATATGCACATCGTCCAGCCCGTAACCGTCAGCAGCGCGCAGTTTGGCATCCCGCAAAGCATCGCCCACCTCACCATCGAAGCCACCTCGCGCCTGCACCGCGTCGCCATCGCCGATCTCACCCGCGAAGCCGGCCTGACCGTCCTGCTGCACATCCACGAAGACGACATCCACATCCCGCCCGATCCCACACACGTTCTTGTACCGGAAGATGAAATCGTCGTCCTGGCGTCTGAAGAAAAGCTGCGGGAGCTAGAGACGGGTAACTGGTAACAGGTAACTGGTAAGCGGTGATTGGGGAATTTAACGACTTTCGACTGACGACTACGAGACTAACGACTGAGGACTAAGATGCGACGAGGCATACACACAACCGCAATCCACACCGGCATGGAACTCGAACCGCGCGACGTGACACCGGCGATCCACATGGCGAACACGTATCTCTTCGAGAGCGCGGAGGAAGCGGCTCACGCCTTCGAGACGGAGGGGCAGCCCATCTACACGCGCTGGGGCAATCCAACGATCGAGGTGTTGGAGCGCAAAATCGCGGCGCTGGAAGGCGCGGAGAAGGCCGTGGCGACGGCGTCGGGCATGGCGGCGGTCAGCAGCGCGCTGCTCGCGGCGTTGCAGGACGACAACCCAAAACACATCGTCGCTACGACGGGGCTGTACAGCGGCACGTTCCACTTCGTCACCAAAGACCTGCCGCGCTTTGGCGTACAGACGACGCTCGCGGAGGCCACCGATCCAGCAGCGTTCGAGGCCGCGATCCGCCCGGAGACACGCGCCATCTACCTGGAAACGCCGGGGAACCCCACCCTGGCGTTGAACGACATCGCCGCCATCGCCAAAATCGCCCGCGCGCGCGGCGTCCTCACGATCATCGACAACACCTTCGCCACGCCGGTGAACCAGCGGCCCATCGAGTTGGGCATCGACGTCGTCGTCCATTCGGCGACCAAGTTCCTCGGCGGGCACGGCGACGCCATGGGCGGCGCGGTGGCGGGTCCGGCGGAGTTCGTCAAGCGCGTGCTGCAAGGGCCGGTGCGCAACTTCGGCGGCTGCATCAGCCCGTTCAATGCGTGGCTCATCGCGCGGGGGATGACGACCTTGCCGCTGCGTATGGAACGCCACAACGCCAACACCATGCGGGTCGCCGAGTGGCTGCACGACCATCCGGCGGTGGCGTGGGTGCGCTATCCCTGGCATCCGGCGCATCCGCAATATGAGTTAGCGCAGCGCCAAATGCCGGGCGGCGGCGGGGGCGTCGTCGTCTTCGAGCTAAAGGGTGGCGTGGAGGCCGGCGCGCGGCTGCTCAATCATATCCGGTTGTGCGCGCTCACCGTCAGCCTGGGGGACGTGCGGACGCTCATCACGCATCCGGCCAGCACCACGCATCGCAGCGTGCCGCGTGAGACGCGGCGCGCTGCGGGTATCACCGACGGCCTGGTAAGGCTGGCGGTAGGGTTGGAGGATGTGGAGGACATTGTGGCGGATTTGGAGCAGGCGCTTCTTTAGTTTTTGGCGACCAGGAGGGACTATGACCAGAAATGACATCGTCGGATTGATCGCTTCGTACCTGTACGCCTTCGGGCTGCTGTTCATCGTCGAGGCCATCGGCAAACGGCTCAAGTGGCCGCAGGCGTTCACGCGCAAGATCATCCACATCGGTGCGGGGATGTGGATTTGGGGGATTCTGGCGTTGTTCGACACGTGGACTTACGGCATCATCCCCTTCGCCACGTTCATCGTGCTCAACTTCGTCTTCTATCGTTTCCAGATTTTCAAGGCCATGGATGCGGTGGATTCCTCGCCGGGCACGGTCTACTTTGCGATTTCGATCACCGCGCTGTTTGCGCTGTTGTGGCGGACCGGCGGCGCGCTGGACCGCGTCCCCATCGCAGCGGCGGCGGTGATGGCGATGACCTGGGGTGACGGCCTGGCCAGCATCATCGGGCTGAAATACGGGAAGCGCATCTACACCACCTTCGGGCACAAACGCAGCCGGGAAGGCACAGCGGCAATGGCCGCAGCGACCTGCCTGGTCATTTTGTTGACGCTGGCCTGGCTGCCGGGATCGGCGCTCAGTCCAAATTCTGTCACGCTGCCACTCTGGGGCGTTATGCTGATGACGGTGATCGGTACGGCGGTAGCGACGGCAGCGGAGGCGTTCTCGCCTGCCGGGACCGACAACCTGAGCGTGCCACTACTCACCGGGCTGGCGCTCTTCATCCTCAACGCGCTGCTGGGCGGCTGACCGCAATATGTTCCCCACCCTCGAAACGCGCTGGTTCTACCCCGGTTCGATCCCGCCGGACGTGCTGGCCTGGTATCACTATGGCGAACGCGCGCCGGAAGCGCAACCGACACGCATCGACTACTACTTGCGGCTGCCGGGCTACGACGATTTGGGCATCAAACTGCGTGAAGGTCGGATCGAGATCAAGCAGCGCGCGGAACAATACGGCGTGGAACACCTGCACGAGCGCGTCCACGGCCTGGTGGAAGGCTGGCGCAAGTGGAGTTTCGGCGTCAATGATATGGGTAGCGGATTGAGCGATCTGACCGGGCCTCGCCCGTCGTGGATCGCCGTCCGCAAAGCGCGGCGGCTGCGCCGGTACTGCATCACAGAGACGGGAGACGTCATCGCTATCGCCGGCGCGGAAATCGTCACGCCTGGATGTAACATCGAACTGGCCGAACTTGCCATCCACGGCGAAACGTGGTGGAGCTTGGCGTTCGAGACGTGCGGCCCGGAAGCGACATTGCACACGACGTTCACGCGCGTTGTCCGGCATGTGCTGCGTGGTGATGCCGTCCCAAGCCTTGACGCCGAGCACTCTTTTGGCTACGCGCAATGGATGAGCAACCTCAACGGATCGAACGGATAAAACGGAAATCTATCCGTTAAATCCGCTCAATCCGTTGAGACCCTTTTCGACAGGAGCAACGAGCGTCTATGCGAATACCTTTCTTGCAACTCGGCCTCGGATTTGTCATCAGCGCCGCCATCGGTTGGGCGGCCTACAAGCGGGGGGCGCTTTCCGTTAGCGGCGTGGTTGGCGCGATCCTCACGGGCACGGCGATCTTCGGCCTGGGCGGGTGGTCATGGGGATTATTGCTTATCACGTTCTTCATCCTCTCCAGCCTGCTCTCGAAGTACAAAGAGGCGACGAAAGAGACACTGGCCGAAAAATTCGCCAAAGGCTCGCGGCGCGATCTGGCGCAGGCGCTGGCGAACGGCGGCGCGGGCGCGCTGATCGCCATCACCTATTGGTTGACAGGTCAACCACTCCTGTGGTTCGCCTTCGTTGGCGCGATGGCGACGGTGAACGCGGACACCTGGGCCACCGAACTGGGCGTGCTCAGCAAGCGGTTGCCGCGCCTTATCACCACCGGCAAGCCCGTGGAGGTGGGCACGTCCGGCGGCGTCTCGCTGCAAGGCACGCTGGCGACGCTGGCCGGTGGGGCAGTCATCGGGTTGGCGGGCGCGCTCTTTCTTTACATCGAAAGTTTGATCCGCTACACACCGCGTGTGCTGCTGCATCCATTATCCTGCCTTGTCTATCCGGGAAATTGCACGCTGCTGCCGGTCATTGCCGCGCTTGCGGGACTGGCCGGCTCGCTCTTCGACAGTCTGCTCGGCGCGACAGTGCAGGCCATTTACTATTCGACAACCCGCGAGAAGGAAACGGAAAAGGGCATCGATCCCGACGGCACGCCCAACACCCTGCTGCGCGGCTGGCGCTGGCTCAACAACGATTGGGTGAACTTCATCAGTTCCGTCATCGGCGCGGCCCTCGCCGCTCTTCTCGCCCACCTTACCACTACCTACTGACACTCGTTCCTCATTACTGATTTCTCATTACTGATCCCTATGCTTTTTTACCTATCCAAACTCCTACCCCTGTTCGTTTATCCGCTCGGCATGGCGTGCGTGCTGCTGGCAACGGCGCTCGTCATACGACGACATCCACAATGGCAGACGCGCCTGATCGCCATCACGCTGGCGCTGCTGTGGCTGGGCGGCAACCGCATCGTAGCAATGACGCTGGCGCGCTCGTTGGAATGGCGTTACGCCCCGCCGCCCGGCGAAGTGGCCGCCATCCCGCGCGCAGATGCCATCGTCGTCTTGGGCGGAGCTACGCGCACGCCGGGCTATCCACGGCCCACCGCTGAAGTGAACGAGGCCGGCGACCGGCTGCTGTATGCAGCGTGGCTATACCAGCACGACGCCGCACCCTACATCGTGCTCAGCGGCGGCGCGGCAGCGTGGAGCGGCCCACAAGGCATCTCCGAAGCCGAGGTGATGGCCGGTCTGCTCCAGCGGATGGGCGTGCCCGAAACCGTACTGCTGCTCGAAACCGGCTCGTGGAACACCTACGAGAACGCCGAAGCCAGCCTCGATCTCCTGAAAGCGCACGACATCGCGTCGATCATCCTGGTGACATCGGCGATCCACATGCCACGCGCCTATGCCACGTTCGCCTACCCGGAGATCGCCGTCACGCCTGCGCCCACTGATTTCTGGGTGTCGCAAGCTGAGTGGGATTACTACACGCAGCCCAAACTCAGCGTCCAATTGATGAACCTGCTGCCGAGTAGCCAGGACCTCGCCTTGACAACGCAGGCCATCAAGGAGTATATTGGTATCATCGTCTACACCGTGCGCGGATGGTTAT
>DAOUAY010000080.1:0-2117 GCA_034432995.1 Anaerolineae bacterium
TTGCGCGCGAAGACGTTCACCGGATTGATCGTACATCCTAACGCCAGCCCCGTCATAATGCCCAACTCCACCGCGCGCCGGTTGACGACCGGCAGCGTCCCCGGCAGCGCCAGGCATACCGGGCAAACCTGTGTGTTGGGCGGCACGTCGCCCGTATCCGCCACCACCGGGCATGCGCAGTACATCTTCGCGCGCGTATGAATCTGCGCGTGGACTTCCAGGCCGACGACGGCTTCGTATTCCGTAGGGTTCATCTTATGCGTTGCACAAACCTGGCGATGCGTTCCAATGCGATTTCGAGTTTTTCGTAGGATGTCGCATACGACATCCGCACGAAGCCCGCGCCGGACGCGCCGAAGGCGCGCCCCGGCACGACGGCGACACGTTCTTCCTGCAACAACCGTTCGGCAAATTCGTCGTCGTTCAGCCCGGTGCTCTGGATGCACGGGAAGGCGTAGAACGCGCCGTGCGGCTCGATGCACGCCAGTCCCATCGCGTTGAGACCCTCCACGACCAATGTGCGGCGGCGCGCGTAGCGCGCGTGCATCTCCTGGACGAACGGCTCGCCCACTTCCAACGCCTTCAACGCCGCCCACTGCGACACCGTCGGCGCGGACATAATCAGGTATTGGTGCAGCTTGCGCATCTCGGCCAGCAAGGGCTCCGGCCCCAGCATATACCCCACGCGCCAGCCCGTCATCGCGTAGGCCTTGGAGAAGCCCTGCAGCACGATCGTTCGCTCGCGCATCCCCGGCAGCGTGGCGAAACACACGTGCTCCACACCGTAGACCAGCCGGTCGTAGATTTCGTCCGAAATCACCACCAGGTTGTGCTTTTCCGCGAGGGCGGCAATGGCGGCAAGACGCTCGTGGCTGATGACGGTCCCTGTTGGATTGTTGGGCGAGGCGAGAAAAAGCGCCTTCGTCTTGGGCGTGATCGCAGCTTCGATCATCTCCGCCGTCACTTGAAATCCCGTCTCCGGTGTGGTGGGAATGGCTACCGGCGTTCCGTGGGCCATCACGGCTATCGGTTCGTAGGCCACAAAACACGGTTCGGCGAAGATGATCTCATCGCCGGGATCCAACAGGGCCGCCATCGCGACGTAGAACGCCTCCGACACCCCTACCGTCACCAGGACTTCCTGGTCGGGATCATAGTGCAGCCCATAGAGCTTGTGAACGTGCGCGGCAATCGCTTGCCGCAGCTCGATCAAGCCGGAATTGGACGTGTAGTGCGTCGCCCCGTTCCGCAGCGCCGTGATCCCGGCCTCCACAATCGGCGCCGGCGTGTCGAAATCCGGCTCCCCAATGCCTAAACTAATCACATCCTCCATCGTCGCCGCGATATCGAAGAAGCGGCGGATGCCAGAAGGCGGAATGCTCCTGGCGAGTTTAGAAACAAACGTATCAGATACCATCGAGTTCCCCCTCAAGAATCAAGAATCAGCGAATGAGCGAATCAGCGAATGAGCGAATGAGTGTATGAGAATCGGGCGTAAGATGCTCACGCGCCTGGCCTGACTGCTCCACATGTTGCACATAATGGGCGGGAATGGCATGGTTGTTCCGCACATACGCCTCGATGTGTCCGCCTGACTGCCCACACATAAAGATGAATTCTGTGACAGACCCTACCTGTTACCAGAGTTGCTCTGGATAAACGCCGGCGTCAATTAAGGCGCGGATGGCCTGCTGAACCCGCGGCCGGTCGGCTTTGTACGTCATGCCGAACCACTGCTCGTTGCTGGAGAGGACTTTGACGCGCGCTTTCTTTTCCTGAATCAGGTCGCCCACGATATTGGGCAGGAGGAACTCCGCTTTGTTTATGTTGGCGGCGTTATCCTGAAGGAACAGGGGGAACGCGCGCTCCAGTTCCTCGAAGAAGCTCTGCGTGAAACCCCAGATATTCATCGAAACAGTGGCCCGCGCCGGAACGTCGATCCAGGTCGCGCCGCCATCTTCCGTGTAGGCGATAGCTTCGCCGCGCCGCTCGATATGTGTGCGCTCGCGGATGTGCATGAGAAAGCCCTCGTCGTCCACGGTGCAGACGCCGCGCGAGACGTGCCCGTGTTCGGTGATCGTGTTTTCTAACACGTAGCCGACCATAGAAAAATTATG